>JABHYO010000030.1 GCA_018656865.1 Gammaproteobacteria bacterium
CCCCCGCCAGTCACATCATTTGTCGCTGACCTTCTTCTTGGCAGCAGCAGTCTTCTTGGGCTTGGGTGCGGGCTTCGCATCGGCTGGTTCTTCAGTTGGCTCTTCCGCCTTTGCATCCTGAACAGCCGCAGCCTCGATCTTGCGATTGATTCGACTCATAAGCGAACTCATGGCACCGAGCGAGATGAGGTGGGAGTAGATCCACGCCAGTTCACCTGAGCGATACAGCCCAAGCGCTTTCTCGTCTTCCAACTGCAGCATCTTCTGCTCATCGACGGCCTTGAGGCCACCCAACTGGAACTGATCGCCACCCGGCATATCAACCTTGGCGTTGAGGGAAACCAGCAGATCGTTCTCCACAAGGTGGTTTACGAAGTTTTCAGTACGGATGTACTGCTTCTGGTATTCCTCCAGAAATTCTATCGCCTGCTTCAAAAGCGGTGTCGGTTCCTCGTTTTCAAACAGCGGGTCACCTTCATCGTTGCTGAAACCCGGGAAGGATTCATCAATACAGACGATGCGCTGACCTGCTTCACCGGTCTCGGCCAGCACGAAGGGGTAGCGGCGAACAAACGCTGGGATATATCTGGCATCCCAGTTGTTGTTCTCATCGATGTAGAGGTTTTCCTGGTTGCGCAATCCCAAGAGGGCAATCGGTACGATCTTGTCGCCAGCTTCCGCAAAAACAATTGGGTATTCTTTCGCTGCTTCGGTGAACTCGACTCCAGCCAGGATGACAGAGTTGGTGGCACCGGCGAATGAGAAATCGCCCGAAGCAATTTTGATTTTTGTGTCCTTGTGCTCGACCTTGTTCAGGGCGATTGGCTTGTCATAAAACAGCAGATTTGCCATATTGTTAGTTGCTCTTCCTCAATTTTTGAGTACGAAAGTCTACCTTGTCTGATGAAACGAAAGTAGCTTGAAACTGGCGGTCACAGTGATGTCAGTAGCGATTTCACTACCACTTGTCGGAAAGATATCCAGCCTGAAGGTGTTTAAATAAATTAAGTAGAATCAACGGCATAACGTCCCGTCGGCTTCAACCGTAATACGCGTCGTGCATCAGCTTGGTATCGAAGTAGAAAGGTCGAACTTCCCTGACTCTGCCTTCTTCTAGGCGCCAGACGGCTGCCAGTGGTACAGAAAATGCCTGACCTGTCGACTTGCCGCGACCGGACAGGTTGCCCAGCACCACGACATGGTCGCCATCAGCGATGAGATTGTCGACGCGGGTCTTTGTATCCTCCCACGAACCCGAAACCTTCTGGTTCAAAGCAATAAAGCTTTCAGGTCCCTTGAATTCACCAGCATAGGGCAGTGACTCCGCCTCAATCACGACAATGTCATCGTGTAGCAGTGACTTCACAGTATCCCAGTCCTCATTCGCAGAAGCATCGAAAACTGCTTGAACGATATTTCGATTGGATTCAGTCATGGTGATTTCCTGTCAATTTGAGCCTTCAGTATTTTAGCCTGTATACGTTTCCTTCACGGACAACGAGCCCAGCTGTCGGGACCGGCCAATGGGTACCGATCACCAGACGTGGAGAATCTGCCAGATCTGAAAAAATGGTTTCGCGCGTCGTGACGGATTGCGCAGGGTCGTAGTCTGTCGTCACTGACCATTCGGGATGCGCCAGTTGACACGGATGGTGAACAAAGTCACCCGTAATGAGTGCGAGTTCACCCTTTGATTCTATGCTGACGCTGACATGCCCGATGGTGTGTCCCGGGGTCGGTATCAGGCAGACTTCTTCGCAGATTTGATGCTGATTGGTGACGAGGTCAACGAGGCCCGCTGCCATCACCGGCGTGATTGAATCTGCCAGGACAGCACGGTTTGAATCCTTCAGCCATTGTTCGACATCATCAGCTTCAGCTTCGTCATGGACGTAGTCGAATTCGGTGCGTTCGATGAGATAACGGGCATTGGGGAAGGTTGGCTGCCATTCGCCATTAATAAGCGTAGTGTTCCAGCCGACATGATCGAGGTGCAGATGCGTGCACAACACGACATCGAACGACTCTGGAGTAAAGCCTGCTGATTTCAGATCATCGAGGAAGCTGGTCTGCAGCATGTGCCAGTCGGGAAACGTCTCCCGCGGCTTGTCGTTGCCAACACAAGTGTCAACAATAATACGTTTAGTCGGCGTTTCGATAACCAGCGCATGGATACTGAACCGAAGTACACCTTCCGGGGTAATAAAGTCAGGTTTTAACCAGTCTATGGGCAGCACCGCTTCAGGTGTTGCGTCGGGTAAGAAGGCGTCCAGCCCTTCGAAGGTCAGTTCGACCAGTTGCGTGATGGTGACATCACCTATCTGCCAGCTTTGCATACGGCCCTCAGCAGCCTAGTTCCAATTCAGCAATGTTCGCACGGTTTTACCCAGCAGCCATGTCTTTTCCGAGTCCGTGAGGTCGGTGGCGTCACGGATGTAAAACAATAATTCAGCCCAACTTTCACCCGTTTGATTCCCCCCGTTGTCACTGGCCCACATGATGCGCTCGGCACCAAATGCATCCAGTGCCTGCCGCAGGTATGGCATCAAATCAGTGAAAGGGTAGTTGAGTACCCCAAACATCCCCTGGGCGTGACTCCACTTGAGTGCGACGTTGGGGTATGTGCCGAGTTTCAACACCTGATCAAAGTAGGCGACATCCGGGCCCTGGTGATCGTTCAGGCCTGCGGCCTGATCGGGCGTTTCTTCGTCAAGGAAGCTGATACCTGCCTCCATTGGCATACCGCAATGATCGACGATGAACTGCAGGTCGGGAAATTTCTCAAGATATGGCGGCATCAGTTCCACGTGACCTGCTATGTAGACAAACACCGGCAGGCCAACGCTGTGAGCAGTTTCGAAAATCTGGTTGTAGCCGCCGCCTTCGAAAGCTTCCAGCTCTTCTGCGGTCAGACTCGGGAGTATGCGGATAGCCCGTGCATTTGGTGTATCGGCGGTCATCCGGATAAGCGATTCCACTTCGGGATCAAGTCGTTCGACTCGCCGCACATAGGAAAACCGATCTGGGTATTGCGCGGCTGCCAGCTCGAGAGTAGGTGTAGTTACACGCAGTACGCCGTTCGCCAACGTATAGCCAGGACCCCAGTTAGCCAGCCCCCAGAACTCATCAGCCAGGACCGCTTTGATCCCGAGCGCATCCATTGCCGCGAGTGTTTCTTCAATCCCACCTGGACCAAAATGAATCTGTGAATCGGTGATTTCCAAAGCCTGTTGCTCTCCCGTCAGGTTGGTTTCGACTATACCCTGACTTGAAATTCAGGGACAACGCGCTTGCTTTGGGTGTAATGTTGGCGGAAGCGGTAGGAGTAGAGTATGCGAGTTATTTCAATGAAATATATGGGATTTACGCCTTTTCGAAAATGATGTTGTTACTTAGAGCGTTACATCGGCTGGGGAAGACTTTAGTAGCATCAAGACATCTTCGAAAGATCAGGAACCGTTCTTTAGCGGTACTGGCATAGGATGAACAAGTGCGGAAACATCACCGCCTTCACGCTCATAAGCGCTTCTAACAATGCTGTATCTGTCACGACACGAGTTTGCAAAATGATAAAGCCGGATGAATAGAGATTCTTTAGCCATGTGACTTATATCGACATTCATGCTTGCAAGGTTTTGATCGAGGCGATCCAATTCGAACCATTCCTTCGTTGAGATCACCCCGTATCTACCTAGTTCCTCCTTCAGTGGCTGATAGTCGCTAAGCTGAATTTCCTTCGGTGTACTAAGCTTGTCTTGGGTGCGACCAAACTGACATTCACTGGCTAATTCTGTAGCAGTTTCCCAACACCGTAACAGAGTGTTCGATAACTGCCCAAGCCTGGCAACTGCGATCGTTTTCGATCTTTCCTCTTCTTCATGGCTGTATCGGGCGAAAAGGTAACCAAGGTTGTGAACTACGGATAAGACCACCAAGGTTAGACCGGTAGCTATACCTGGAACAGATTCGTCGTCAACAAAAGGCAGGTTGCCGTCGAAGTAGCCATTTACGACATCGATTAACCAATTGAATAAAACACCTTTAAACGATTGTGGTGAAAGAACAATCAGTGTTCCGAGAGTTAATAGGGTCCACGTAACCCTATTGCTAAAATCTGGAAGAAAGAGTCTTCGTATATATGCTTTGAAGATTTGTTGGAAGTCTTCGTCTATCGAAATGTTCATTTCCTTGCCACTATCAGATCCTCGAGCCGCCAGACACCCATTGTTGCCTCTTTTAATTCTTCAGCCGTCTTTGAATCGGCATAAAGTTTGCTGGGTTGAATCAGGAGGGTGTTTTCGTTTATTGCAACCGTTGTCTTTCTCGCTGTAACTTAGAATTGCTCTATGACGAGTACAGTACACCAATCCCGGTGTTGTACTCTATACTATAAATGAGGCTCTGGTTTCGGCACTCACCTTCTGAAAGAGGGAGTTATTGCTATGGCGAAGTTCACTTGGATTGCTTTGTTCAAACAAATAGCAGCATGGCTGCCGCCATATCGTGATCGACAACCGGAACTCGTTCAGCTGCTCCAGAATATTGGCGTACAATTAGTCGAGTGAGCACGTAGCAATGTCGAAGCGTAAATCGATCGAAGACATTATTTATACTGAAATCCGATGGCCATCGGAGGGTGATAAGCCTTTTGTGAGTTCAAATGACCCATCTGAAAACACTCACATAGCTGAAGATGGGTTTATTAAGCTTGTCCTTATGACGGAAGGCTACAAGTCTGCGGGTGATTTGATGGTTGAATACGCGGTTAGGCATGAATCTGAGCGAGACTTGCTTGTTTTCCCTATTGTCTTTAACTACAGGCAGTTTTTAGAATTATCTCTCAAATATCAACTTGCAACCTACGGGCCAACGGTAGGAATCGAACCTAATTGGAGCTCCCATGACCTAGCAAAGTTGTGGGGCGAGTTCTTGGACATGCTTGAGCGGTATGGCACGACCGATCCCGACGAAGCTGACCCTATAGTTGAGGAGATAATATTTGAATTCGCTAAAATCGATCCGGCCTCATATTCCTATCGGTATCCTGTAGATAGACAGGGCAAACCCCTGCCTGCTGCAATCGATGAATTACACTTGCCAACGCTTGGGGATGTTCTAGAGGCGGTGGCCTCATACTTCACCGGGTGCGATGGTTACTTAGACAATCTCAAGAGTGCATCTTCAGGGTCCTGAGAGATGCAAGACTAGTTGCCATCATTCGGCCACCAGTTTGAGTTTACATATGGCTTTCGCATCTTTTCTAAGTTGGCGGTATTTAGCCTTTGATTGGCAGATTTTGTCCTGCGCGAGTCCACCTCAAATCCCACGAATCCACAATCTAGAATCTTCGCGGCTAGACCAGTTGTTCCGGAGCCAGAATAAGGGTCCAGTACCAGGACATCAGGGCCCACGTGACCGTACGAAGCAATGCAACGTAAAGGCAATTCGAGAGGAAATCGTGAGCAGTGGTCCGTAGGGTTTTTTCTGTCTGCAGCAATTTCCCATATGGATTCAATTTTTGTGCTAGAAAATGAGTGATCCGAACTTTTAGAGAATAGATAAACTGGTTCGTGTACTCGATGAGGCCTGCGGCATCTCCCTTCCGGCATTGCATTTGGTTTACTCCAAATTACTTCTCCCCGGAAGAAATAGCCTTCATCTACTAGCGCAAGGTTTAGGCGCATTGGCAAAGCGAGCAGGTTTGACTGCTTTAGCCATGAAGTTTCAGTATCAATAAACTTCTTTCGACGCGTTCTCTTTTTTGTGTAGGCGACGTTGTGTCGTGAATGACCGGATTTGTCTTTGCCTAAAGTGGAGTATTTGTAGTCGTCAAGACGCCAATTTATATCTGTGTTGTAGCTATCGCCAAGGTTTAGCCAGACTATTCCCTTATCCTTTAGCTTAGGTAATAAACTCTTGAAATGACCAACGATGCCATCAAGGTATTCTCTCGGGTCTTGCTCTATACCTATACCTAGAGAGTCTCTTTGACCCCAATAAGGGGGGCTGGTTACTACTAGATCAACGGACTCATCCGGGAGGTTTTCAATCCCAGTCTTCGCGTTTACGGTCTTAGTTTTGTTTTGGTACTTCTCTGGAATTTGCATTAGAACTTGTAAAACTTCTTGTACTCGGTTGGGACGGAAATTTGCTTAAGCTCTTTGTAAATTATTGTGGGATTCTGTTTTACAGTGACGGCATGTTCGTCAAGTGCTATGTACTCTGGAACGTGTTGCACAAGTGCTCGGATCATCTCTCTTAGGTCGGGAACCGAGTAGCTTTTCAATTCTTCTGATGTCATACGGATAGCCTGTAGTGTAGGCGGCTCGAAATCATCGTTACCTAGTTTCCACGCAGCATCTATCAGCTCCTTGTAAGGGGCTTTTTGTATAGGTGTTGCTTCAAGGTTATCCACCCAATCTGTTGCCTCATTGGGAGTTCTACATTCAAACAAAGTTCTTAAATCGATTAGATTCACACGTTGCGGTCCTTGCAGATAGACTAGTCTTGCTAGGTCCTTTGTCCTCATCAATGTGATGTCGTTATCTTTTGCGTTTTTACATATTTTTGATTCGTCGTCATCGCCACCTTCAAAATCCCTAGCGACCACAATTGCGTGATCTGCTTTGTGCTGGATTCTGTGTTGTTTCACAGTGGCTAAGTCTATATTGCTTGATTTAGCTTTCTTATGACCGGTTGACTTCGCCTCAAGAGTGACCGAATAGGAGAGCTTCTCCTCCTTGTTTAACTGATGAAGTTGTGCGATCGCTAACCCATCTGGCTGCCCTTTACCCCCAATCCCAACCGCGTGATAACCGATGGTATTGAAAGCAGAAACAAGCGCATCTTCTAGTCCTGTCTCGTCACTTTCTGCGTCCAGCACAGCCTGAGCTACACTGGTGGCGCTTCCATGGATATCACTACATAGGCTACGGAGTGTTTTGTCTCGTTTGTGTAGAATATCTTTTCTTGTATCAGTTGCGATGTCATCTTCCACAAGTTGTGCTTCAAACAATACTTCCACCGTTGCTGTAATTTCGATTAACTCGTTGCTGGTGCCTTGCTCAGCTAAATACGCAATGTATGGGTGCAGGGTGTTAATTTCGATTGATCTAGATTCTAGATCAAGTCGGCTTAATGGTAGTGTTGGAGACCGTGGTTCGAAGACGAAAGAGTGAATTATTCCGTCATCACCGTTCATATCCTCCTTAACTGATTCGAGAAAGTTATGTTGCTCATCTTCGTCCGAAAACGTTGGTGCATCGATGTAAGTTAAATCGTCAATTTCTCCTTTTACCAAGCGAGTTGCAGTGACATACAATGGTCGGCGTGTAAGCCCATAGGCAGCCTTTGAAACTTTGTACTGAACATCTTTTTTGTGTTCTTCGCTTTTGAGTCCAGCCAAGTAGATTGCGTGAAGCTCGTTAAACTTAGAGGTTAGGTATTTCTTCAGATCACGGTAAGCTGCTGTATCTTTTATAGATTCCCTCGTAGAGGTGATGTCATCGTCTAATTCGTCGGCATGAACCACCATCCTTGTTCTATTGAATGCACCATGGGCGAAAGGCCCCATTCCCAATAGGGGATCGTCAAGATTTATCAATCGTTCTCTAACCATGAGAAACAGTCCATGGCTTCTTCCAACCTGTTCTGATTTCGTTCCTGTGGCAAAACTGTCTGCGTATAGAACAACCTCGCCACGTACATTCTTAATGGATGGCAGATGAACTACAGGTGTTCCATCGACTACCTCAGCTTTATATTTGTCATTCTTCTTAACGACTTGATCATTTCGACCAATAACCAATCGTTTTGATACTTTGTTGGATATCTTTGAGCTACTAAGTTCTTCGCCATTTACAAATAACTTGAACCCTGGGCTCAGGGGTAGGGCAGTTTGGAGTATCCATTTGAGGCGTCCAGTTTGAATTTCCGTCGCTTTTGATTTCAGATTATTCATTACGCACAGAGTCCAAGTTTTGGGTGCATCCTTACCGAACAAATCTATCGGAATTTGGCTTTCGTCAAATGAGGTTGTGTATTGATTCACAAGCTCTTTCGCCTCCGTGCTTGTGAGTTTTCTTTCATCTAATGAAACTTGTTGCGACTTTAGGTCGTCTTTGTCCAGTACGCCGAAGTCCATGGTAACTACCAGATATTGATTCTTTTTCCTGCATAGATAAGTCAGTTTGTGGGTCAGGATATAGGTTGCGAGCTTTCCGATGCCGAATCTGCCGATCTGTTTCCGGTTGTTCTCTGTTTCATTCTCGCGTTTTGTAGAATCACCAATTCTCCAAAGGTCACGCAGGCCGTTGCTATCCATGCTTGATCCGTTGTCAAAAACCCATAAGTGTTCACGTTTCGACGAGTCAATGGGAATGCCCACCGCAACTGTGTCCGCTCCCGCATCGTAGGAGTTGGTTACAAGTTCCTCGAATGCTTTATTCGGGCTTGAATACAGCCCGCCAGAAAAGAGTTCAACGATTTTGTAACTAAGTTCAACTTCAATTTGTTCGCCGGTGTTCGTGCCAGCCTCAGTGATATCCATTCCGTGATCCAGTTTGAGCTGCTATTTCTGGTGAACGCTAATCTTACCTTACTTCATGATTGTTCCGTCAGGACTCAGTTTGACTTCTCGTTTCTCCGTCGATTTCTGCGAGTACGATGTCGAGAAGAGTTTGCCTGCGACGTATTCTTCATACATGGCCCTGTAACTTCTTGATTCTGCTGAAGCTACTCTCAGGTGCTGAAAGTGCGTTGTTACTTCCTGTGTTGCAATAACTCAATCTTGCTCAATCAATGAGATCGCTGAGTCATGGGCGGTTCGGCAGTTTCTCGATTTTGCGCGCCGCTAGTTGTTTTATTACGGGGTCGAACAAATAGATAATGCAGGCATGTGGTGGCGGAAGAGGTAGGAGTCGAACCCACCAAGCACTTTAACAGCACTTCAACGGCTTTGAAGGCCGCGCGCACCACCGGGTACAACGCTCTTCCGAGAGTGATAATAGCAAAATTGGATGGGGGTGACAGGTCTCGAGATCTTTCCCTTCGGTCAAGATGACTCGGAGGAGGTCAAGATGACTTTGTACATCAGTCGGCGAATTTAGTGCCAGGCGCGTAGTAGCGCTGATGCCAGATGCCGTTACCGGGTTCACCTTTGGTCGGCATACGCCAGCTTTTGACTGTGCTGTTCTTTAGGGGCAAAGAATAGAGTGCGCGTTCCTGATCTTTGGTGTCCTGTACGTACGCTTCTGCGGCTTCCGGTGGCACATATCGCTTCGCAATCTGACGATACAGGTCGCGCCACTGATCGTCCTCACCGAGATCGTGTTGCAGCTGGGCCTCACCTTCAACAATGACCTTTCGGTAGGGCAAATTTTGTTCGTCGATACAAAGGGCGACTCTCGAATCTTGTTTCAGGCAATCGAACCACTCTGATTGTGCCCTTGGTGTAAAGCAGATGGCGTCCTGGTGATAGATGAACCAAATCGGTGTGACAAGTGGGCTGCCGTCAGCTCTGACGCAGGCAATTCGCATGAGGATGCCGGGGGTCGAAAGAAAATCCTTCTGTTCGGCTTCTGTCAATCTTGGCATTACGTTGTCTCCACTGAGTCCGGATTGCTGTAGTGGTAGAACTTAGAGGTTGGGGTTTTCGTCGTCAGCCTTGGCCTTGTTAATAACCGAAAGGGCAATGCTGATGCGGTTTCTACCGGTCTCTTTAGCTTCGTAGAGAGCCTGATCAGTTTCCATAACGAAGGTGTCGGCAGTTGAGCCTCGGGTCGGCTGGATGACATTCAGTCCGATACTGACGGTCAGAAAACCGTTTTTGCTGTTCCGGTGGGGTATCCGCGCACCTAGCAATTCTTCCATGATGGCGTTGGCAACCTGCTGGCTACCTTCGAGTTCAGTAGCAGGCATCAGCACAGCAAATTCTTCACCACCGATCCGGGCACAAAGGTCAGTGCTTCGAGAGGCGACTTTCAGGAAGAGCTCGCCAAGTTTTCTCAGTGCAATGTCACCCTGGGGATGACCATAGTAGTCATTATAGTTTTTGAAATAGTCGACATCGAGAACCAGCAGGCCGATTGATTGTTTGGAACGAATCGATTGCTGCCAGATATCGTGCAGGCTTTCATCGAAGCCCCGCCGGTTGGCGAGTGAGGTTAGTGCATCGGTTCTCGATTCCGTCTGCATCTGGAAGCGCAGCTTCAATCCTTCTAGAAAAACGTTGGTTAGCCGATTGACAGAAAAGTAAAGCAGGCCGGAATAAAATATCAGCAAGGTAGCCAGGAGTAGTTCCAGCTGACTGCCACCAAGACAAAGCTGAATCACCGCAGGAATCGTGATTGGCAGACAGTAGATATAAAAGGAATTGCGATGCAGCGCCAGCATGATGCCACCAGCGGCGACAATTCCAGCGAGTAGGGCGATCAGAAACGATCGATAGCCAATATCGTCTGGCCAGATCGCAAAAACTGAAGCGCCCCAGATGGAAGTTTGAATGAAGGCGAGAGCAGCCAGCATGTTGGCCCATTTGCTGATGGCACCAATTTCCGCATCCATGATGCGCCTCTCAACGAAGGTGGTCACAGCCACGCGGATTGCGGCCATAACGAGGATACTGCCACCCCAGATTAACAACGGGCTTAGGGCGACCGACTCGTAAAGGGCAAAGATGATAAATGTGACAGCTACGAAGTGGCCAAGTGCAGCACTGGGCATGGAACGGTATAAGAGGGTTAGCGACTCAATCAGAATCTGTCGATTGACTTCAATATCCGTCTGCGCCTGGGACGTTAAACTTGTGACCTGGTCAGTCATTGACCTCTCCCTGTGCCTTCAAGTGTTCATACATGCCAACATCCTTGGCTTGCAGTCTGTTGATGGTGGTGTTGTTCGTGCTCCCACGCGAGTTTGCGTCTAAGCAACAAATGCGAAGCTGGTGAAGGTCACTATTCATGAATCCTCCGGTCCAACGGAATTGCCAGGAAAATCACCGTTTTGCTCCAGGGAAATCAGGTCAGCCTTACGACGGCTTGCCAGAATACGGCGGTCTGGTACGATCGCGCCCGGGCGCGGTGCACGCCGGTAACTAATTCGGCGGATCTTCTTTCGCTGCTCTTTAAAATTGGGACCCTTCGCTTCTTCATCAGGGACAAGCTCGATATAAGTTTCACAGCCAACCTCCGCCAACTTGACGGCAAAATCCATGGCCTTGGTTTCCGGCATGTTAGTTTTTAGCGTGATTTCATGACCGTTGAAAATGCGCTCAACTTTGTTGGGGGCAAGGCGAAATACCTTGCCGAAACGAAGTTTCGTTTTGTCGAGCGGGAAATCACCGGTCAGGTTTCCGGCGAAAACAACCCGATAGAGTTCTTCCGGTTCAGTCATCGTGAGCTTGTTTTTTTCGAGCCACAACTATAAAGCTTCTTCGCCCAGGGTTCATTAGGATTTGCTCTCAAATCGGTTCAATTTTCGGTTTTTAACGACTGTTTTTGCAGGGAAAACAGTCCCGTTCATCGCGATGTAGACGCCAGGGTCTAAAGTTTGCACGGCAGCAAAAGCCATACCGACGTTAAAAGATGCATCGGTCATGGCGAAACGCGCAGGGGAGAGCGAACCCGTCATGACAATCGTCTTGTCGATGATATCGTCTAGATATCTCGCGGTTTCCGTCATCGTGTCGGTACCGTGGGTAATGACCACTTTCCTGGCATGGCTATCGGAGACAGTATCCCTGATTAATAGTCGATCGGCCTCGGTCAAATCCAGAGAGTCTTTTTCAAGCAGCGCCTCAATGCGGTAGGGGTTTGTGACATGTGCTTCTCGCAGCAGGCTGTCGACGATACTGCGGCCGACCTGGTAGTCACTCAACTGATCGAAATAGACCTTGTCGATGGTGCCACCGGTCGTCACTATCAGGATCTCATTCACTTCAGACACTTTATACAATTACCTTGTAACTATTTGAATATTAAACGATTACACCTGGTGATACGTCGTTGATATCACGTAGTCCACAGAAGGCCATGGTGAGATCCAGTTCATTGCTGAGAATCTCGAGACATTGGCTGACGCCTGCTTCTCCCAGAGCGCCAAGGCCATACTGATAGGCCCGTCCGATCATAGTTCCCTTGGCACCCAGTGCCAAAGCTTTAAAAATATCCTGCCCGGAGCGAATGCCGCCATCCATCCAGACCTCAGTTCTTTGCCCGACTTCGCTGACGATGTCAGCCAGGATATCGATGGTTGCTGGTGCGCCGTCCAGTTGCCGGCCACCATGATTAGAAACGACGATGGCATCTGCGCCGTGTCTCGCCGCGAGGTCTGCATCTTCACAATCCATGATGCCTTTAATCACCAGGGGCCCCTGCCAGATATCCTTGACCCAGGCGACGTCATCCCAGGAAAGCGCAGGTTCAAGTTGTTCAGCAGACCATTCGCTGAGGGTCGATAGTTTTTCGACCCCCTCGACGTGGCCGACGACATTGCTGAAGGTTCGCCGCTTTGCTCCAAGCATGCGAAAGGCCCAGCCCGGATGCATGGCAATGTTGATGAGGTTCTTGGGGGTTAGCTTTGGTGGTGTCGACAGACCATTTTTCAAATCCTTGTGTCTTTGACCCATGATCTGCAGATCGGCGGTGAGCACCAGCGCTGAACATTGTGCCGCCTTTGCCCGCAGTATCAATCGCCTGATGAAATCGCGGTCTTTCATCATATAAAGCTGAAACCAGAAGGGGGCTTGTGTTGCGGCGGCAACATCCTCAATGGAACAGATACTCATGGTTGACAGACAAAAAGGTACTCCAAATTTTTCCGCTGCCCTGGCCGCATGTAATTCGCCATTGGCCCACTGCATACCCGAGAGGCCAACTGGTGCCAGTGATACCGGCATGGAAACTTCTTGTCCGAGCATGGTTGTCTTCAGACTGCGGTTCGTCAGATCTACCAGAACACGTTGACGAAGCTCGTGCTTTTCAAAAGCGGATTCATTCTTCCGATAGGTGCTTTCTGACCAGGAACCGGAATCGACATAGTCATAGAACATACGGGGTGCACGTCGCTCATGCAGGCGTCTTAAATCTTCAATGCAGGTAATGACTGTCACGGTAGTCTCTGTTAGGTGGAGGTGAAATGATAAATCTTGAGTGCCCGCTCTGGAAACCTGTCAGCGAACTCAGGGGCAACCGGCATCATTGAGATGAAGCGGCATTTGGGCGCATAGCGCTGAAACTGGTTGAGCAAAAAATCCTCATTCAGATAGGGGCTGTTAACGGTGGCGATGATATCGGCACTTTGATTGGCTAACTGGCCCAGCTTCTTCAGTACGGCGCCATAGTTCTTTTCAGCATCGAAACTCCCGCGTTGGCGACTGGGTGGATCGATGATGATGGTGTCGTAACGACCGAACTGTTTGATCCTGCCCCAGGAGCGAAACATGTTGTGTGGAATCGATTTAACGGAACGCGGATCCTGGCCGTTTAACTCGTGATTTCTGATTCCCCAGCTGATGCTGGGCTTGCTCATGTCGACATTGACGGCTTGCGTTGCACCACCGGCAAGGGCGGCAACGGAGAGCGAACAGGTATAAGCAAAAAGATTGAGTATGTTCCGGTTTTCCGAATTCTCTTGTAGCCAGGTTCTTAGTGGTGCCATGTCAAGAAAGAGTCCGGCATTCTGATTAACGCCAGGTTGTACTTCGAATTTCAGGCCACCCTCGGTAACGATGCATCGGTTGATGGTTTCACCATGAAGGCAGATGCTGGGTGTGCCTTTGCGTTTACGGTGTTGAATAAGTACACACTCGATCTGGGCCAGGCGGTCCTGGCTGAGTATTGCGGACTTAAGTGATTCTGGATCGTCAATTATGTCGTAGGCGGTAATAAGCAGAACGGGAGGGTACCAGTCGACAGTCAGGTGCTCCAGCCCTGGATAGCATTGGCCGCGACCATGGAAGACCCGTCTCGCATCGTTTTGCACCTCAGCAAAAAAGTCAGAGGCAATGTCGGTGAGTTGCTGGTACATGTTCGATCAGAAATAACTGCTTCTGGTGCGCGGAACCCCTTTCGGCACAACATAAGGCGTGGTTCTGCCGACCAGTGTTTCGATCAGGAGTAGCTCCTGATCATCATGGTTCTTAAATGGGGCAGACAGGATGCGTGGATTGTTTCCACCGGTGATGTATTTTGGTGCGTCGTGATGTTTCGTGACCACGGTTTCGTTGATACCGGGATCAGCGGCGCTCTGCAGCTCGGTCGAACCATAGCAGACACAGACATAGGACTCCTCTGGGTCAGCTTCTATGTAGACGCCGGTGCCACGGATACCAATAATGGCGGTTGGGGTTGAGATCCGGGTGCGGCGTGAAGCGAATACCGACAGGGCCTTACCACGGCTAAGGGTGAAGGCGGTGGGTATGATGCCAGCCGAAACCTTGCTTATTGGCAGTGTCATTTTGCTGTTGCTGCGCAGAATGAAGGCGTCTTTTTCAACGACGAATATCACGAAGCTTTTTCGGCCCGTTTCAACAATATCACCTGCGTTTATGGGAGAGGTCAGTGTTGCGGTCGCACCGTTGACCCTGACGTCACCCTTCAGACGATAGATCGATTGCCCGGGCGGCAGCCTTGACGGCAGTCTGCTCAGGGTTGCGCTGTGTGCAGGCAGGGTTGCCAGGGAGCCTGTTGCGAGCAGGTAAAGTAAGAATTGCCTGCGAGATTCGTCGAGATCAGATATCCTTGGCATATTCACTTCTCGTCGTTGATGGGTCTAGGTATGAAAAAGCCGATGAGCCTGCTCATCATCTGTGCGATATCGATGAGCGCTCTGTCATCTACCGCACGGGCTGATGCATACGGGTCAGGTTGGTATGGCGAACTGCAAGCCTCGTATGGGCACGAGGATAACATAACCCGCACGTACCATAGCGATGAACTCAGTGATGAGATCGCCTCGGTCAGTATTGGCGGAGGCTATTCCCGCAAGATTCGCGATAACTCCCAACTCATTCTATCTGCTTACCTGATCTACAACCGCCACAGGGACTGGGAAGCGTTGAATTCCTTTGGTGTCTCGTTGGGATTGGATTACACCATCCAGCCCCGAATGTCTTACAACGCGCCCTGGTACAACATCAAGCTGACGGCAACTAATCTCGAATACAAAGACAGCAATCCAAGAGAAGGCGTGCTCGTCAACGCTGATCTTTCGGTCAACAAGCGGCTGACCACTGCTCTTACCGGACATTTGGGTTACCGCTACAAAGATCTTATCTTTGTGGGCAAGAGCGATGCCGAGGAAAAGAACGACACCGCATTCGATACTGATTCCCAGGAGATTTATCTGGGCCTGGACTACGCTATTGGCATTTCCGTTTATTTCTTTGGAGAGTATGCGTATCGCCATGGCGATGTTAGATCGACCGTGTCAGGGGGGCTTGCGACGGGCGATAAGTACGATGCAGAAACGATCGATAACGTATTCGATCCACCCTGTACCAGGCGCTGTAACTGGAGCTATGCATACCGGCAGAAGGGCGATACTCAGTTGGCCACGCTTGGCGTGGCGTTTCCGGTTAAGAAGGTATATGTGGATGTGGCAGCGAGCTACTTTGAAGCGAAAGGTGACAATGGCAAAACCTATGAAGACTGGTTGATCAAGCTTGGGCTGTTATGGAATTTCTAATGCGACTCAGAGTGGTCATTGTTCTATTCTGCTTTACGGGTATGAATGCGCTCGCCTCTCATCACGGCTGGAGTCCGGTTGAGGCCTTCAGCAATGCTGATGGCACGCTTCAGTTCGTTGAAATGACGACAAACGGCAATGGTGAATCCAGTCTGACTGCAGCGAAACTGGATGCGACGAATCTTTCAACTAACGCCTTCAAACAGTTCACCATTGCTGATCTCAGCAGTTCCAGCACCGCCGGTAAGTCGTTGCTGATTGCCACTTCAGGTTTTGAAGCGGTCTATGGCATCACGCCGGATTTCATCATCGAAGACAATTTCCTGACGATGACGGCTGGGGATGTCTGGTATAACCAGGCACTAACCTGGTCGGACGGGCTGCCGATTGATGGGTGGCAGTCCTACGCCACCGGTGGTGTGATCCAGGCGGCGACACCGAAAAATTTTAGTGGTGATACTGTCACGCTGACGGAACCGGTTTTGGCGACGACCGCCACACAGTACCTGATGACCAAGTCAACGAGTGCCAACATTACAACGCTGCATATTGTTAACACGTCAGATGAAGCGCAATCATTTACTGGGACACTCTATAACGGTGACGGTGAACAGCAGGGCAGCGCAGAGGTGGCCCTTCACATTGGCAGCGTTGCCAGCAAGGGGCGCATCAAATTGACCTCGGGCGATCTTGAGACCTTATTTGGGGTGCCAACCTGGAATGGCCCTGCGATGCTGGAAGTCCAGGGCACTGCCAGCTTTTCTTTGATGAGTAAGCTGATCAGCCCGAGTGGACTCGTCAGCAATACCAACTGCGTTCGTGAAGCCCGTATGCTCAATATTGAGGGCGCCGATTCTGCTGATATGACCTATGTGAGATTTATCAATACGTCGTCTTCAACTATCAGCAATGTTACCGGCACGCTTTACGACGCGAATGGCGCTGTCATTGGCACGGCAGATTCTGAGGTCGTAGCATCGCTCGCGCCCAAGGAGCAGATCTGGGTCAATCGCAATAGTTTTCAAACGACTTTTGGTGCCGAGTGGAATGGCGAAGCCATGTTGGAGGTCGGTGATGTTGCCGGTCTCAAATTACTCAATTTGAATTTCGTTAATGGCGAGACCTTTTTCAACTTCTCCTGTTTCGAGACCTCCGATTCATCTGACGTCTACCTGATGACAACATCAACCAGTGCCAATATTTCAAATTTGCATATCGTCAATACGTCATCGTTGGCCCAGTCGTTTTCGGGAACGCTCTACAACGGCAGTGGCGTGCAGCAGGGCGAAGCCGGTCAGGCACTACACGCAGGCACGGTTGCATCGAAAGGACGGGTAATTCTCAATGCTGCTGACTTAGAGGCGATCTTTGGAGTTTCAGCCTGGAGCGGGCCGGCGCTGCTGGATGTTTCCGGCGGCTATGACTTCGAACTGATGATCAAGCTGGAAAGTCCAAGTGGGTTGATCAGCAATACCAATTGCGTACGCCAGAACGAGGTGCACAATATCGAAGGTGCAGATTCTCAGGACATGACATTCGTGCGCTTTATTAATATCGGTGACAGTACGATGTCTGCAATCACGGGTACGCTTTATGACCTTGATGGCAATGTCATCGGAACCGCCGACACTGAACTGGTGGACAGTCTTGCGCCAAAAGAAGCCGTCTGGCGTAATCGTAATAATCTCGTCGATCTGTTTGGAGACACCTGGAATGGTGAGGCACTGCTCAAGGTCTCGGGAAGCTCTGATTTGCGCTTGTTAAACCTCAACTTTGCAAACAGCGAAACTTTCTTTAACTTCTCCTGTTACGAATCCTCAAATTAAAAGGCGTCATTCATGGAAATAGGTATCTGCACTCCGAGTCATGTCGGTGATATAGATTATGTGGTTCGTGCCGAAGAACTGGGGTACAGCCATGCCTGGCTCGCTGACAGCCAGATGATCTGGTCTGACTGCTATGCGGCCCTGGCCCTGGCGGCGGATCGGACATCACGGATCAATCTGGGCACAGGCGTTGCGATCACCGGCACGCGACCGCCGTCGGTCAACGCCGCTGGTATTGCGACAATTAATGCGCTGGCACCTGGCCGGACCTTTTTTGGCGTCGGTTCGGGTAACACGGCGATGCGCATCATGGGGCTGCCACCGCACCGAATCGCACAATTTGATCGCTACCTGACGGAACTGAAACCGCTCCTGAAAGGTGAAGAAGCCATGATGCGTCATGGTGATCGAGAAATTCCCATCCGTCATGTCATGCCTGACAGGGGATTCGTTAACTTTGAAGATCCGATCCCGGTCTATATCTCAGGATTTGGACCCAGGTCACTGGCACTTGCCGGTAAGCATGGTGATGGCGCGGTGCTGACGATGCCTCGTAGCCCAGCCGTTATGGAGAAAGTCTGGGCCATGTTGGAGGCGGATGCACCGGCTGGATTCAGCCGCGATGATTTCTATCTCACCGCAATGACCGCGATGATCGTGCGCGAACCAGACGAACCGATAGATTCACCAAGAATCAGGCATGAATGCGGGGCAATGGTCATGGCATCTATTCACTACGCCTACGATCAGTGGCGCAACTTCGGGCAGCAGCCGCCCAATGCCTATGCGAGTATCTGGGAAGACTACACAAATCTGCTCGATGGATTCCCCGAGGAGAGGCGTCATCAGCGCATTCACCTGGGGCACAATTGCTGGGTTCAGCCGGAAGAAGAAAAGTTCGTGACGGCAGACATGATCAAGGCAACATGCCTCGTCGGCACCCAGGATGAACTGATTGACCAGCTTCGGGCGCTGGACGAGGCGGGGCTTGACCAGATTATGAATCTACCTTCGTTCGACCCTCGCTTCGAGGTGCTCGAAGCGATTGCCGAGAAGATCATTCCTTATGTCTAAGTAGGTACGCTCAGGATGACGCTTGATAGCGTTATCTGGCGCCCTGGCCGTCATCAACTTTGACGAAGGTGCCGGTTACGCACTCAGACGCAGGTGACAGAAAGTAGAGCAGTGTTGAATCCAATTGCGCTGGATTGCCGATTCGCTTTCGCGGAAAGTGCTGGGAGATGTCTCCTAGCCGCTCGAGCATGCCGTCCATCATTTCAGATTCAAACGCACCTGGTGCAATGGCGTTGACGTTGATATGGAATCTGGACCACTCGACGGCCATCGTTTCAGTCATGCGTACAACTGCGGCCTTGGTGGTTGAATAGAGCGCAGCACCGTTGCCGTCGTATCTGAAGGCACCCGTGGACGAAAGATTGACGATGCGGCCAGGTTGCTTGGCAGCCATCAGGCGACGGGCGACCTCACAGGAAAGCTTCCATGGACCAACCAGGTTGGTGGAAAAGACCGTGTCGATAAACTCATCGCTCATCTTGGTCGCTCGCTGAGCATCCGGAATGCCGGCGTTGTTCACGAGGATGTCGACCATGCCCAGTGCAGCTTCTGTTTTGTCGACAACTTCTTTAATCTGTTCCGGCTTTGTGATGTCGAAGGGGATTGGCTCACAGGTACCACCGGCAGCGCGAATTTCTGCCGCTACTTCGTCCAGCCGGTCTGCCCGGCGACCTGTAAGCGCGACACTGGCACCGGCTGCCGCAATCACCTGGGCAAAACGTTTACCCAGACCAGCGGTAGCGCCGGTAACGATGGCGACGCGACCGGATAAATCATTTGATACATAGGGGAGAGGGAAATCAGACATGTTTTACCTTTTGGATTTATCGATTAAGAAACAGTATTTGAGGCGAGGCCAGGGACCTCGCAGAAAAATTCGGACTCAACTTTAACAGAAGAAGGCGAGTTTTTGTGCGTGCCCGCACACCAGGACGGCATCACCATTGAGTAAAGCCCGCTTCCTCCGGCCATGATGATGAGAATCTGTTCTGGGCCGGTAAATGCATAGCGGTCACCGGTTGCGTTGGCAGCGCCGGAAAATCCGGGTACCAGCTGTCTCATCTCTTCAACGCTGATTTTGCTGCGACTAAAAATTTCAGCCGCGATATCGGCTCGGCTCAGGCCCGCGCCAGCCAACAGGTTGGCGTGATCCGGATTCAGGACAACGGTCGCCGTGCCTCTGGTGAGAGTGGCATTGTTTGTTGCGGCATTGGTGAGACCAACAGCCAGCACGTTGAGAAGGTATTGATAGGCATTCAGGTCATCACCATCGGCAGAAAATATGACAGAGTGTGGTGCTTCAGCACCAATCACAGTGACAACACTATCTTCCGGTTCAAAGCCGAGATCGACATGCAGAGGCGGTAAGGGGCTCTGCTCCTCGTCTTCTGCTAGGCAATAGGTAAATTTGCCCGGATGACCGAGCAACGCCATATCCGAGGTGCCAGCTCGACCGCCTCCAATGTTGATCATGGCAAGGCGTAGCGCCCGGCCTATGGATGCATTTGCTCGATGGCCAGGTCCGAGTGCGCCGTGACTGGATGAGACGGGTCCGCAGTTGTGGCGGGCAGGTCCATTAACGATGATGAGTGGCGCAGTACAATGGGTGGTTGCCTGCATTTCGGTGAGATCAAAAACAGGATCGATTACAGCTTTGACCGCAGCAACAACGACCGGCATGTAGTCGGGCAAACAGCCTGCCATGACTGCTGCGACCGCGACTTTTTCCATGGTGGCGATACCGTGCCCCGGCCCCATCGTGCCCAGAACCATGTCGGCTTCCTGACCTGATGCCAAAACCATGCGAGCGACCCTGTCATGTGTCGGAATGATGACAGGTAGCCCATCGGTGCAGGCTCGGCTGTGAAGATCTTCCAGTGCGGCTGCCTCATCAACTGCCTTCAGCAATTCACCCACTGGCTGCCTCAAGAGCTTCGATGACAAGTGGTGCAACATCGCGAGCCACTTGTTGGATGTTAGCGGAGCCCGTTCCTGCTACTGGATGTGGCAGTTTGACCCGAGGAACATCGGGCATACCCAGAGACTGAGCGACGAAATCACCCTGGGGCCAGAATTCTTCAGTAACGAGTGCCACAGCAGGCAGGCCTAATTTCGCTAGATTCACGCCGTCACGCACGGTGCCGGTAGTACACGAACCTCAATGGCCATAGGCGGCAATTACCGCCTGGCAGTCGCCCTTTATCTGATTCAAAAGTTCATCGTTGGCCGGGACTGATGCATTGCCTTTGTTGTAGGCGTGAACCTCAATGCCAGGTTCGAGATCCTTCATGGCCTGTTCAAGACTGGTCAGGAAGTTTTCGGAATCCGGGAACCCGTTGGCAAGAAATCCAACACTGACTGCGTTGGCACCTCGGATGGCGATGGACAGTTCATAGGGGTAATTTTGGATGCCGACTTCGGCTTCTGGATTGTGATATTCGATCATATATTTATCCTCGCGATTTTCGAGTATAGCGCTAACCGATGAGTGGTGCAGGCATTGGTTGACAACGCGGCCCCAGGGTCAGAACCTATAGTCGTTAAGATCAGGAGTGATGTTGTGAATCGAACTATTGTTGGTGTAGCAGTTGTTGTTGTGATTGCGGCGATTGCCGGAGTCGGCATCTATATCAGTCAGAGTCTCGATGGCGTGGTAAAAAATGCCATTGAAACTGTCGGTACCGAGTCCACAGGGACTAAGGTCGTGGTGAAAGATGTGAAGCTCAGCCTTAGTGAGGGGGCTGGTGTTGTCTCAGGCCTTACAGTCGCTAATCCGACAGGCTTTTCGGCGGAGAAGCTCTTCGTCATGGATAGTATTCTCGTCGATATCGATCCCGCATCGCTGGTGGAGGAGGTTTACATCATCGATACCATTGCCATTGACGGCGCTCGTGTTCTGGCCGAGCAGGTTGGTGGCGGCACCAATATACAGGCATTGATGAACGGGATGTCCTCTGAAGCAAGTGGTAGTGGGGAAGGCGAGGGAGACGAGGAAGGTCAGGAAGTACAGCTTGCCGTGCGGGAGATCAGTTTTACCAATGGCAATCTTGACTTGCGAAGTGATGTGCTTGGCGAGCGAACCCTAACATTGCCGGATTTCACATTGAAGGATCTCGGATCTGCCGAGCAAGGACTGACGCCGGACGAACTAGGCGCCGAAATTGCTACTGAACTACTTGGGCAGGTTAAAGATGCGGTGATGGATGAAATCAGTGATCTTGCGCGAGAAGCAGCGATGGTAAAGCTGAAGGAAAAGGTCGGTGAAAAAGCCGCAGCGGGACTTGATAAGCTGAAAGGGTTGTTTAAGAAAGAGGACTGACCTGCTTCTGCTGATCCGGCCTGGGCCGCTATTCAATCAGACAGAGAACTTCTGGCGTCGTTTTTCGGCACCAGGTCTGCGTAGTCGCTGAAAATGCACTGCCATTCCATTTTCATCCATGGTGTGTATTCGTCAGGATTGATGTCGAGCTCGTGATCCAGTTCTTCTTTGCTGAAAAATCGCCAGTCAGAAATTTCATGGGGGTTGGCGACAATACTCTTTGCATCGGTGACACCCAACCAGACCCAGCAGAGTTCGTGTTCGGAGCCGATGTCTTCGTAGGGTGCCCGGTACTCGAACTTGTAGAGGTAGGAAAGGTCGGCTTCGATCCCAAGTTCCTGTTTTAGCCTTCTATGAGCGGCTTCTTCTGATGATTCTCCGGCCCTCGGATGACTGCAGCAGGTATTGGACCAGTACATCGGCCACAGCATTTTTTGTTCGCTGCGTTTCTGTAGCAAAACCTCCCCTGAAGTATTGAAGATAAAGATAGAAAATGCCCTGTGCAGGGTGCCGTCGTTCAGGTGGCAGTTCACTTTGGGCATGGTGCCGATAGGCTCATCGTTAGAATTGACGAGTATCAGTTCCTCCAGGTCGGAGGAGACAACCTCCGCGGTTGTGTTCACACCGAGACCTGTAAAGCCTTGAAACCGTTTCGGGAAAGGCCGTGAACGATGGCGTCTGTGTTGTCGTCGGCAACAGCGACGATGGAACCTCCACCTCCGGCTCCTGTCAGTTTGGCGCCGAGGGCGCCATGGTCCCGTGCTATCTGTACCATTCTGTCGAGTTCTGGTGAGGACACCTGTATCGCGCTGAGCAAGCCATGATTGATTGTCATCATATGTCCCAGAGCTACGTAGTCACTCGTCGTGATGGCGTCAATTCCGGACTCAGTAACCTGTCGGAAGTTCTCAAAAAGTGATTCGTATAATTTTCGATTCTTGCGCCAGCGCTCTCTGACACCGGCAACCATGTCGACGGTCAGGCTGGGAGAATCGGAGATACCAATAACGAGGTTCAACTCCTTGGGGAACTCGAGCATATCCATGCGCGGTTGTTCACCTGCCTGATAGACAAGTGGTTGGCCGAAGGTGGCGATGGTATTGTCGATGCCGGACGGAGTGCCATGGGCTGCTTTCTCGCATATAAAGGCAAAGTGGTTCACCTCTTCATTATTTAGATCGAGGTTGAAGTGTTTCGATACGGCTCGAACGATAGCAACAGCGATGGCCGCTGACCCACCGAGACCCATCGCGGCGGGTATATTCGGTTTAACATGGACGGAAAATTTGCGGTCGGCGATGTCGAGCTGCGTAAAGACATCCTGAATGGTTTGCCACCAGACCGTGTTGGATTCCTCGAGCTTATCGTCTATATCCCAGGCGGGTACATGAATCTCAGGACTATGATCTGCGTCCGAAACCTCGGCAACCACTGCGTTCTTGATCGGGACAGCGATGGCGGGTTTGCCATAAACCACGGCATGTTCGCCGAGTAGAATAACCTTTCCATTTGCCATCGCGGTGGTTGAAATCTTCCGCTTGATCTCATTCTTGTGATTCACACCGGTCAGCTCGGCAATGATTTCTTTTGCTGCTGAAACTGTAACGTCACCCTGGTCGATCAGGTGGCTGACAACTGTTTCGAAGTGTTCCTTTGGAGCACCGGCTGTCACGGCAACACTTCGGGCATGCAGGGACATATGACCTTTCTGAATACCCTCGGTGGATAATGCCTTGATGGCTGAAAAGTTCTGGGCAAGACCGACAGCAGCCATCAGTTCGGCGAGCTCTCTGGCACTGGCGACGTTCAGCATTCGGTAACTGATCATGGTCGTGTCATTGGCCTGCAGGGAACCACCGGTAATACCAACTTTAAGCGGGATCTCAATGGTGCCAACCAGATTCCCGTCTTCGTCGGCATACCATCTGGTCAGCGCTGTATATCGGCCGTTGCGAGCGGCGTAGGCGTGGGCTGCCGCTTCGATTGCCCGCCAGTCGTTGCCAGTGGCGATAGCCAAAGGATCGATACCGTTCATGACACCCTTGTTGTGGGTTGCAGCCCGGTAGGGGTCGATCTCTGCGAACTGCGAGGCAAGAATGATTCCGTCGCGGACTTCTTCGCCAGGGTAGCCTTTGCCTTCGAGTTGTTCCGTTGAAATGGTTACCGAAGCGCGAACAACAGCGCGGTCGGTCAGGTTGGAGAGGATCCGGAGGAAGACACGGCCTTCTGTCAGCGCCTCAATATCAGCGGCAATTTCCTCACACATGGTGTTGATGATGTTAGCGCCCATGGCATCGCAGGTATCGACCAGGATATGGACGATAAGCATGAGCGGGTTGTTTTCCGTCTGCTCGAAGATGCGGACTTCAATATCGCGGGCACCACCGCCTCGCTCAACCATATTCGGGTGCAGTTCATTGAGCTTGTCGAGTAGTTCAGCCTTATGGAAAAGGATCTGGCTTTTAGCCTGTTCCGAATCCGGTGGATTGACGACCTGAATCTGGCCTATCAGCAGAGATTCTTCAGCAACTGCGTGAATACCGCCGGACTGCCGAAAAACTTTGGCCGCTGCACTTAGGGCGGCGACGATGGACGGTTCCTCGACAACAAGTGGAACGAGATAGTCCTTCTGATTTACCCTGAAATTTAGACCCAACCCCATGGGCAGGCCCATAACCCCAACGACGTTTTCGATCATTTTGTCCGCACGGCTGAGGGGTAGCACGTGATGGCCGTCTCTAAGGCTGCTCAGGTCCGTTTCAGATATCCATCCATTTTCGTGAACTTTTTTTAATCTTTCCCCGATGGAAAGTTTGTAAAAACCGGGGAATCTTGCCTTATCCATTACTACTCCTGGACTTCAATCTTTTAACAGGTCAACCGGACGTCTTTCATTCAATGATGAATGCGATACGCTCGCTGTATTTCATGCGTTCGGCCAGGATGGTTAATTCGTCTTTGTTGGCACTGAAGGCGATTCCGAAATCGCCACCGCCCGCACCTGAAGGCTTGTATACGCAATGCGCCGATTCTACCTCTTTTCGCAGTGCAATATGAGGTTCATTGTAGAAATTTAGGTTGGAATCTTCTGAGAATTCATTGAGATAGCGGCCAAAACGATGAAGCACTTTAAGTAATTGTTCGGTGGGCAAATCGCTCGCAAAGGACTCCGCCACAGTACGCAGTCGGTTGATATGGTAGCTGAATCGCTTCGGTGCTTCCTTCCGCCAGGTTTCGAGTCTGGCGACATACTCGGTGGTGGATGCCGAGACCCCGGTCCAGATGGCTAGCATGTGGAGGTTTTTCGGCAAAGCGAAGGGCTCTACGGTCACATCCTTTTGAAACCGGATAGCCGTGTCCATGATGGAAAGCGCAATATCGGCGCCGCTACCTTTGCCATTCTGGAATCTGCGGTGGCTGGAGATGGCTTTCTCGAGCTGATGTTCAAGAGGCAAGTCGGGGCTCAGCAACTTCACCAGCGAAGCGGTGAGTGCCGCCGAAGAACCAAGGCCGAGCTTTATATCACCGCAAAAAAAATCGTGGGTATCGAGCGTCAGTGAACAGCCTTCCAGTTGTGCCCGGCAATCGAGTTCATTGACGACTGCATTCAAAAGCGGCTGTTGCTCTATGCCTTTTTCCATAGGCATATGATGGGTGTCCGGGAATTTCATGGTGAGCTGGTGTTTGCGGTCGTCGCTGATGGTGGTCACGGCTCTCTGTGGTACGGGCGTCAGCACGGCGGGGCCACCATGTAGTACTGAATATTCGCCAATGAGAAAAAGTTTACCGGGCGTACTTGTCATGAAGCGGTGATCTCCGGTTCACCCCCGACCCGGGTTTCAATCGTGCGCAAAATTCCAGGCAGTTCGCTGATGCGGGCATTGATGGACTTAGCGTGCTCTGCCGGACAGATGACTTTGACCTGAGCGCCGGCATCAATCGTGAAAAAGGCGGGAGTGCCGGATTCTCTGAGTTGCCTGACTTCATGCATGACGGCTAACGTCGCGGGTAACCAGTAGAGGATTGGTGGCCGGGTTGTGATGATGGCTCCGTGCATTTTCAGGCAGTTGTGTTCAGCGACGTCTGCCAGTTTTTCGAAATCACGATCAACAATGGCAAGCCTTGCATCATCCATATCTTGAACGTGGCTTCTCAGCCACTCACGGTAATAAGGGGAGGTCGCCGCTGTGTGCTTCATCGCCTCGCTGGAACCTACGGTCTTCGTGCCATCACTGGCGATCGCGACAATGACGGCAAGCGGCCAGTCCTCTGCCGGCATGATACGAGAGGCAAAAGCATCGTCTGCAGGAATAATTTCGACAAACCCGCCGAAAACTGAGCGTGCTGCTGAACCGGAACCAATCCTTGCGAGCTGAGAGAGCACCTGGCGTGAGAGGTTCAGGTTCAGGATTTCGCTGAAGCCTATGGCCAGAGCAGCAAACCCGGAAGCGCTGGATGCCAGGCCCGTTCCTGTAGGGAAGTTGTTTTCGGTCGTAATGTGGAAGTGACCCTGGACCTCATATTGTTTTCGAAGGAGGTCGAGAAAATCCAGTATCCGTTGTCTTGCAGTCTCGGGCGCATTGAAATCGATAACATCGGATTGACCCTCAATCCTCTCGATTATCGTCGTGGTGCGCAGGTCTTCCAGACCGATTGACAGTGAGGCTGTCGCGGGCTGGTTCAGGCCTTTTTCCAGTTTGCCCCAATATTTAATCAGAGCGATATTGGCAGCGGCGGAAACGGTAACACGGGTTTTGGTCATAACGGGATGGTAGCATAGACGCCACATTGCGATTGGCTGTGGTTGATGATGGATAAGGCATTCAGCGAGCGTGCCGGGGAACTGAAAGCTCGTGTTGAAAGCGTGATGAGTGCCTTTGTGGACCAGCGTGTTCAGGGTGAGAGTCTGCTGGCAGAAGCTGTGCGCTATGCGGTGAAAACCGATGGCAAGAGAATCAGGCCGCTATTGTCTTATGCGACTGCCGAATTGCTGGATGTGCCCATCTCGACTGCGGACTACCCGGCAGCTGCGATCGAGCTTGTCCACACGTATTCGCTGGTTCACGATGATCTCCCGGCGATGGACGACGACGATTTACGGCGGGGTCAGCCGACTGTGCACAAAGCATTCGATGAGGCGACGGCTATCCTGGTCGGAGACGCGCTCCTAACCCACAGTTTCGAGTTCCTGGCATCAGCAACGGTTGAGCCCGCACTCGTTGTGCAGTGGGTTCAGCAACTGGCAAGACTCTCCGGAGCAACGGGCATGGTTCAGGGGCAGTCGACGGATCTTGAGGGGGAGAGCAGGCCGTTAGCACTCGCCGAACTCGAAACCATGCACCGAAATAAGAGCGGTGGTTTGATCAACGCGAGCCTGACAATGATTGCGCGGGCTTCCGGCGATGAAGGGGCTGAAAAGCAGCTTGCTGACTTCGGTCATCACATCGGCCTCGCTTTTCAGATCCGTGACGACATTCTCGATGTTGAGGCCTCCACTGAGAAGCTGGGTAAACCAAAAGGGTCAGATGCGAACAAGAACAAGTCCACCTTTGTCAGTCTGATGGGAATCGAGGTGTCGAAACAACGCATGCAAACAGAGTTGGAAGCCGCGAATACCGTTCTGGACATCTTCGGCAACAAGGCTGATCCACTCAGATGGATCGCCAACTTCATCGTTGCCCGCGACTTCTAGATGAGGACATCCGTCAGATGAAGACTAATTTTGGGACATCCAGGATTTACGGTGAGGTACTAGAAAGATGAAACACCTGCAGGACAAAGTAGCAATCGTTACCGGTGCTGGCCGGGGCGTTGGGCTCGCCACGGCAAAGCTTTTGGTCGCTGAGGGAGCGAAAGTGGTCATCAACGACCTTGATTCCGATGTTGCTGAAGAAGCTGCACTCGAAATCGGTGCCAAATCTGATGTTATCGCGGTACCTGGAAGTGTGACTGATCCTGGTTTCCCGGACGCATTGATCCAATCAGCGCTTGATGCCTTTGGCACTATCGACATTGTTGTCAACAATGCTGGGTATATCTGGAATGGAGCAATGCACAATCACTCTGATGAGCAGTTTCAGGCAATGTTGGATGTCCACATAACTGCGCCTTTCAGGATACTGAGGTCATTCTCTAATTGGCTCAGGCCACAGGCAAAGAAGGAACTTGAAGAACTTGGGGCTCCTGTCTGTCGTAAAGTAGTGAATGTCTCTTCGGTATCGGGGACAACAGGAATCGCTACGCAGATTGCCTATAGTTCAGGTAAAGCCGGTGTCCTGGGGTTGACGAAAACTCTTGCCAAGGAGTGGGGCCGCTACAACGTCACCGTCAACTGTGTCGCCTTTGGTCATATCGATACAAGGTTGACGCAGGCTTACGCGGATGCCCCCCCAACCATCGATGTTGATGGTCAGGCACTTAAAGTGGGGCTGCATGAAAATCAGATTCGAGCTGTGCGTGCAGCGGCCCCGCTAGGACGCACGGGTCGTCCCGAGGATGCCGCGGGCGCTATCTATCTTTTTTGTATTCCTCAGTCCGACTACATTACGGGCGAGGTTTTGACATGCTCGGGTGGAGCATAAGGCAAGACCTGCTGAGACCAGGAACATCATGGATGTCCTGGGCTAGAGGTTGAGCCTGCTTAGCGTGGCATCGAGGTCAGAACCGGCGGATCTGGGGTTTACATTTTTGTCGATGCTAACGATGGCGCCAGATTTGTCGATGTAGAATGTCCACCTTTTCGCGAAGCCGATTGGGGAAAGCACGCCGTAGGCATCCGAAGTTTCTTTGGTAGCGTCCGATAGAATGGGGAAATTCGCATCGTGTTCCTTCGCGAATGCTGTCACCTCGTCCAGCGCGTCAACGCTTGCCATGAAGTAAGCGACATCGTGTCGTTTTAAGACTTTGCCACTGTCACGCAGCGACTTGCATTGGATCGTTCAGCCGCCGGTGAAGACCCTGGGGAAAAACGCGATGACGACACCACGTTCACCTTTGAACTGACTCAGTTGATACCGTTCGCCATCTGAAGACTGCAGGTCAAAGTCAGGTGCGACATCGCCCACTTCCGGTGCTGCCCAGACCATGGGCATTGACAGTGCAAAAAATAAAGTAACAAGGGTTCTCATATTCTCTCTCCTGAACACGACCTTATTGTAAGCGGCTTTGCCACAATGTGAAATTGTCTGAAGAAGATGTTTGTTCTAAGCTCGTTTGTCAACGGAGGAAGAATGTCGAAACCAGTCCTTGGAATGCTGATCGGGCTCATCGCTGGCGGCGCCATCGGTTTTGTTGGCGTGGTCTATTTCGATGTGGGGCCCTGGTTTGACCGACTCTGCGTGGTTGGTAGTTGCCTGCTGATATCTCAGCTGCTGGGTGCCACGATCGCAGCCGCATTGGGGAAGCCCCATCAGGTGGACTAGTATTGCCGCGACTCTAATTTCGCAAAGGCCAACCATGTTGTGCGAAATTAAGCAGCCTCCGCATGATTGCCAAATCTACTCCATGATCTGTCTTACATCACCCTGGCGGCGAGTAATACCAAGCCGATCAAAGTACTCCAGCAGCTCAATAGCAAGATTTCGACCCGTGCCCGCGGCATCTCGATACTGTTGTACTGTGAACTGACCTGCATCGTTTGCGGCTTCATGCAAACACAATTTCAGCGTTTCGATCGCTTCCGGTACAAAGTATCGGTTCTTGACAGGCTTGATGAGTTGTCCGGTTTTCACGACCTGGTTCAGGATTTTTTCCAGCGACTTGGGATCCAGGTTCATTGATTTGGCCAGGTCATGCAGTACAGGAGGTTTTATTGGGTCCGCCTGAATCAATGGCAGGATTTTTTCAAAAGTCGCGAGCTCTTTTTTACTCAATTGCACGCCCTGACCAGGGCGCTTCACAAGATTGCCATCCTGTTGGAGTTCTTCGCGAGCGACGAGTTCTGCAATTGCCTGCTCGAGTAACTCCGCCGGTAAACGTACTAGTCGCGTAACCTGGCTCACGGGCAGGCCCGGTTTCCCCGGGTTTTCGGCGTGCCAGGTATCGAGGTGCTGCAGTAGTGAATCGAGTGCTTTCTCAAAATGAGCTGAGCCGATAATTCTGCCGGCTCCTGCGACGACAGTCTCTAAACCTTCGCTTATGTGTTGAAGCTGCTCGGCTTGAAGATTAAATGCAGTCCCAAATTTGAAGGTATCTACGCCTGATGGTGATTGGGCAAGCATAGCTTCCAGCGTTGCTGCCGGTGATGCAGGGTCGATACATTTGAGTAGATTCAGCCGTTCAGTTTTGGCTCGTCCCCGTTTCGGCGAAAAGGGGTCGATGATGACTCCGCCACCTATTGTGCGCAGCGCTGCCTGATCACGAATAACAAACCTGTCACCGACGCAGATGTTGATGTTGTCATCGAGCACAAGCTGGACAAGGCCCGAGTCTCCCGGAGCGATCCTGCTACCCTCAAGCATGGCGACGCGGGCGGTGACGTGATTAGCGGCAGTGTGAAAGTGCACTGGGGTCCAGTGTGGCAAGGCCTTGGTTTCAGATTCTAGGAGAGTAAGCCGGGCATCTATCCTGTCTGAGGGTTCTCCGGAGTTGTTTGTCAGCCAGTTGCCGCGGTGTATGTCCTCAATTTCGAGCTTGGCGGATGCCAGGTTAACCGCGCAACGGTCCCCGATGGTGGCGGTTTCAGAAATTTGATTTTGTGTGTGCAGTCCTCTGACGCGCACAGGGATGCCCTGCGGCATAAGTGTCAGGCTATCTCCGATCTCGACCTTTCCGCTGAAGACACTTCCGGTAACAACAATACCGGCACCGTGGACAGTGAAGCGCCTGTCTATCGCAAGTCGAAACAGACCCTTGGCGGACTTCTGTTCGGTATCATCGGCGGCAATGTCGAGTGCAAGCTTCACTGTGTCGACACCTTCACCGGTAATTGCTGAAACAGGCAAGATGTCTGCGTTATCAAGGAACGACCCCGCGATAAACTGTTCAATTTCATCGGTGACTTCGGTAATGCGAGCGCTGTCAACACGATCAATCTTGGTCAAAGCGATAGCGCCGCGGGTGATGCCCAACAATTTCAGGACATCCATGTGCTCGACAGTCTGCGGCATGATGCCATCATCGGCAGCAATCACGAGAAGAGCGAAATCAATTGTTGATACACCTGCCAGCATATTGCTGATGAATCGAATGTGGCCGGGCACATCGACGAAACCAAGCCGTTGGCCGGTTTCCGCATCAATGTAAGCGAATCCGAGATCAATGGTCAGACCTCTTTGCTTCTCTTCTTTCAGGCTGTCTGTGTCAACACCAGACAACGCCTGTACCAAAGAGGTCTTGCCGTGATCGACATGGCCTGCCGTGGCAACAATCATTGCCCGCCCAGGTTCTTGAGTTGTGTTGCAACGGCATCTACGTTTGTCACGGTACGGAGGTCAAAAAGCAGTCTGCCGTCCTGCATCCTGCCGATCATGGGTGTCGGCAAATTACGGAACGCGCTGACTAATTTCCTGAGAGCAGAATCGCTGCCGTCAATGGGTGTGATTTCGATGGCGCAGCTTGGCAGTTGATCCAGAGGCAGGGCACCGCTACCAATCTGGCTCTGGCTATCGATGACAGCGACATTGGCGATACCTTGAAGTGCGCTTTCAAATACCGGGAGCATTGCCTCCGCTGTACTGGCGATGTCTTCACGGCTCCGTGACAGGAAAGCCAGTGTAGGCAATTCTTCAATCAGTTTCTCCGGATTGAGATAGAGCTTTAGCACCTCTGTCAGGGCTGCCATGGTCATCTTGTCGACTCGAAGAGCCCTTTTTAGAGGATTCTGCTTAATCCGATCAATTAGCTCTTTACGGCCGGCGATAATACCTGCCTGTGGACCGCCGAGCAGCTTATCGCCACTAAACGTCACCACGTCTGCACCGGCTGATAGAACCTCCTGTACGGTTGGCTCGTGGGCGAGTCCATAGTCTTCGAGATTAACCAGCGTGCCGCTACCGAGATCGGCCATAAATGGAACCGAGTATTCGCGGGACAAAGCTGCCACGTCGTCGTAACTCACTTCATTGGTGAAGCCGCGAATCTCATAGTTGCTGGTATGGACCTTGAGAAGGAGGCCGGTTTGCTCGTTGATGGCTTTGACGTAGTCGTCCCTGTGAGTTCGGTTGGTTGCACCGATCTCAGCTAGGTTGCAGCCGGACTTGGCCATGACTTCCGGTATTCGAAAGGAGCCACCGATTTCGACCAGCTCACCGCGCGAAATACAGACCTCTCTACCTTCTGCCAGGGTGTTGAGACAGAGTAAAACTGCGGCCGCGTTGTTATTGACTACGGTCACTGATTCCGCACCCGTCAGCTCAGTGAGAAGCGAGGCGATATGTTCATCGCGGTCACCACGTATGCCGGAGTCGAGCTGAAACTCCAGGTTGCTAGCCCCCCTGGCAATACGGGTGACGGCCTCAAGTGCCTTCTCGGGCAGGTATGCTCTGCCGAGATTGGTATGCAGGACAGTACCCGTCAAATTTAACACTGGGACCAGTGTGTCCTCATTCCGGGCGCTGAGTTCGGCGATGACCTGATTAGCGATAGAAGCTGAATCCGGGATGTCGCATTCGGTACTGTTGGTGACGGCATCCCGAAGTGCGGCAAGAACTTTTCTTATCTCTTCTGTGCAGCGGGCACGGCCGTATTCTTCCAGTGCCGGTTGGAGTTCGCTGCAGGAGAGGATCTTATCTACTGAAGGGATAGCCCTCAGTGCATCGGAGCCCGCCATCGGTCAACTGCCTGTGGTCTCAGCCGCCAGAGCCGCGCGCTTGAGCGGTCCGAGTGGCCTCACCCACGGTTTCGAAAGTGGCTGATGATCAGCGGCCCATTCAGCGGCAACCCGGTCTGCTTCGCCCTCGTCATCGTAGATACCAAGAATGAGTACGTACCAGTCGTTGCCCTGGCTTCGAATGCGAACGTAGTTGGGCGTTGTGATTTTGTGATCGGCTGCAAAGACGACAATTTCTTCGATGGTCTGCAGGGCAATTAGCTGCACAGCAAAACCGGTGTCTGCGAAGTTGAATATGTCTGCATTAGTGGTCAGCGGCGTAGTATCGGCGGCGTTCGCTGATACGCCTTGCTCGTGGTTGGAAATGATTTCCTCATCGAGCCGTATTTCTGCGCGCTTCGTTTCCGCGATATTGTCTTCTGGTTCTGGTTCTGGTTCTGGTTCTGGTTCTGGTTCTGGTTCTGGTTCTGGTTCTGGTGAAGGAGGTTTCTGCTCAGGTATAACCGCCACCTTGGTTGAGTCTTCTGTCTGAGAGCAATCCCATGGCTCCTTACGATCGGCACCATAGCAATACCAGGTTCCGCCAATCAGCTTCTCTTCGAAAGGGTTGCTGTTGTCGCAGCTGTTGTCATCGAGACAGTTGCCGGTTTTTTCGGCGCGCCAGGGCCACCATGAACAGGCGGACAACGAAAAGGCTAGAACCAGAACAGTGAGGTAACGCATACTAAATCGCTTTAATTATTTCATCTTTTTGGGGAAACAGACCGTAGATACCACCGGTGTGAATAAACACCAAATCGTTCATACCGGAAAATCTGCCAGTCCTAATTTGCTGCAGCATTGCATCAAATGCTTTACCAGTATAAACCGGATCAAGCACAATTCCTTCCAATTGCGCGACTTCGTGAATCGTCTGGAAGACCTGAGGTGTTGCTCGCCCATATCCCGGGCCGACATAGCCGTCGATGACGTTGATCGTCAGTTGACTACGATCGAGCGTAGATTGATAACGATCCTGCCACCGTTCAAAGTCCTCTCCGATTTTGGCGACGAAGTAAGCCTCGTCGTCACAAACGTTAAACGCATAGATCTGTGTCTCTAATTGGTGCAGAGCATTACCGATGATAAGACCTGCCAGCGTCCCCCCTGAGCCTGTCGCTGATACGATGGCGTCAGGCTCGATGCCGGCATTATTGAAATCCTGTTTCAGTTCTTCGGCGCAGTTAATATAGCCCCAGAGTCCTATCTCATCCGATGCGCCCACCGGGATCCTGAATGTTTTCAGGCCTTTGTCTGCATATTCTGCCGAAAACCGCTCATAGGTCTCATCCATAGCCTGGTAGGTCGCCGGATCCAGAAAATTAACGTCAGCGCCCAGGATCGTATCAAGCAGCAGATTGCCGTCTGAGGATTCAGGCTTTCTGCCCCGAAGCAACAGATGGGCGTGCAATCCAAGTCGCGCAGCAACGGCGGCTGTCGCCCGGCAGTGATTTGACTGGACTCCGCCCCAGGTAACCAGGACGTCTGCATTCTCTTCAAGTGCTTGACCGACAGAGTACTCGAGCTTTCGGATTTTGTTACCGCAGGCCACGGTGTCTGTCATATCATCCCGCTTTATCCAGATCCGGACTCCCATCTTCTCAGACAGTCGATCCAGTGGTTGTAGCGGCGTCGGCAGGTTTGCCAACGTGACTCGAGGCGGGGTCAGCATGATTTGCAATAGTCAATCTGTTGACTAAGCTTCGTCCGCCGGCCGTGGCTTCGTTCGAGGGCAATTTCGGTAAGTGAGTGTAGAGCGTTCATCTTGACGCGGAGTAAAGCATGGTTTTCCCTTTGAATTCAACAAATTGGTGGCTAAAGCTCATCGTATTTGGACTCTTCATGCTGCTATTTGGGTGCAGCGAGGATGTCGAACCAGCAATCGAGATCAGAGGGTCGACAATGGGTACGACCTACTCGGTTAAAGTGATCAGCACCGGATTTAATCAGGAATCGCTCAAGAAGCAGATTGATGACCGACTGATTGACCTAAACGATGTGCTTTCGACCTACATACCCACATCTGAACTATCGAAACTGAACCGAAACGAGCGTGACGAAGTGATTCCTATTTCCGAGGACTTAAGGAACGTCCTTGAGATGAGTCGGAAAGTCTATGATTTGTCCGGTGGTGCATTCGACGTGACAGTCGGACCACTCGTTAATCTCTGGGGGTTTGGCCCGGAGGGGCCGACAAACGGGATACCTGCGGCGGAACAGATCGAAACTGCCCGCAGCACCACAGGATTCAACCGGGTGCTCCTGTCGAACGAGGGGATTCAACGGCCCGCGGGGCTCTACATCGATCTATCTGCGATTGCCAAAGGATATGCTGTGGATGAGATCGCCCGTTTGCTGACCTCAGCCGGGGCGAATCGCTATCTGGTTGAAATTGGTGGTGAAGTAAAGACCCGTGGCCAAAATGCCAACAATGCTGACTGGGTGATTGGGCTTGAGGCCCCTGACAGGAGTGCTCGACGGCTTCTGCGGACGATACCTGTAAGAGACTTGAGTATGGCAACCTCTGGAGACTATCGGAACTATTTTGAACACGAGGGCAGGGCATACTCACATACGATTGATCCAGGGACAGGCTGGCCGGTCGTGCATAACCAGGCATCTGCAACCGTACTACATGAGAGTGCAGCGATGGCGGATGGTCTTGCCACTGCATGCTCGGTTTTGGGGCCTGCAAAAACGCTTGCACTGGCCGAAGAGATGAAGCTGCCTGTTTTAGCTATAATTAGAGACGCTGAGGGTTTTCGTGAAGAGCTCTCCAGCGAAATGAAACGATATCTGGATAAAAATGATTGAATTCTTCTTGGCGTTTGTTGTGATGGTGCTGGTAGTTGCCGGTATGGCGATCGGTGTCATTTCTGGTCGTCCACCTATTGCAGGGTCCTGTGGCGGTCTCAATAATCTCGGTATAGATGGTGCCTGCGAAATCTGTGGCGGAGACCCGAACAGGTGTGAGGAAGAAAACTCATCCACCGTCAGCAACAAGAGCTCTTACGAAAACGCGATGAAATAGCCGCTCGGCTGATTTAACTTGATGGGTGTCCTAAAGTTTGTGGAGGCGTTTGCGGCGAGCCTCCGCCTGGAGCGCTGAAATGTGGCGTTCGAGGAGTGCTTCGGTAGGCATGTCGAGCGAAGTGAACTGCAATCCAATTCGATAACTGTCGTTATCGCTAAGTAGGCAATATCTGACCCTTGCAAAGCTGGCGATGCTGAGGCTGGTATTTCGAAGCTCGAGTTTGATCGCCATAAGGGTGTCTTCGGGGTAGAGACTGTCTGCCACAAAAGAAACCCCGGCCGGACTGAGTTCTATAACATTCGAAGCCGCATCGCTGGTTTCAGCAGCGGCCACGACCGTCGTAATGAGTTCAAGGCGCTGGTTGAGGTTGTGCAGAAAGGTGCCCAGTTTACGGTCCATTTCAGAGATTTCCCTGCGCAATTCCATCGCTTCGAGTTCCAGTCGATACATCTGCTTTCGCAGATCGAATGTATGGCTGAGTCCCAGCAGTGCATTCAGGTCACCCGTCTGGATGTCCTTCTCTGTGACAATTCGGTAGTCAATGTGTGCCAGATCGCTGATCCGAAGATAAGCACGGCGTTCTATTGCTCGCATCGGTCTATTGTAACGTGATTGAATTACATCTTTGATTGATACAGTTTGTGGAATGATTAACGACTGGCGAGTCAGCATGGCACTTAGGATGTTCGGGTCGGCCTCCGGCAACCGTCTGATGTCCTTTATTGGATTTCTGTCCGTATCAGGACTGACGTTAGCGGTAGCGGTACTGGTTATCGTCCTGTCCGTTGTCAACGGGTTCGAAAAAGAACTAAAAGATCGAGTGCTGGGCGTTCTGCCTCACGGAACTTTGTATACTCGGCAGTCAGTGTTTGACTGGCAGTCAGAACGAAGTCGTGTACTGCAACATGCCGATGTACTGAGTGCTGCACCGATTGTCGAAGGTTCAGGGCTCGCAGTAAATGGTCAGCAACTGCAGGGAATTCAATTCAGGGGGATAAATCCTGAACTTGAGTCAGAGATTTCCCTCCTTCCGTCGTTCATGTTGCAAGGGTCGATTGGAGATTTGGGTCAATCAGGATTTAACACTGTCATCGGTGCGGAACTTGCAAAAACGCTGGGGCTTGTCGTCGGCGATGACATGACCCTCATCCTGCCAAATGTGGTTTTTTCGCTGGCCGGTCCCGCGATGACAACCCGTCGCCTGCATGTGGTCGGGCTCTTTCGGGTTGGCGCAGACATAGATAAGAACCTTTTGTTACTTGATATTGGCGACGCTATGAAGATCAAGCGGCAAAACTCAGTTGACGGTCTGGTTGTGAGATTGCGGGATTTGTTTGAAGCCCCGAGGGTTTTGCACGAATTGATTCTTTCTGCAGAGTCTGACGATCTTTTCGCGGTCAGCTGGATGCGCCAGAACGGTAATCTCTACGAGGCGATCAGGACACAGAAGGTAACCATGTTCTTTTTGTTAATGATTCTGGTTGCAGTGGCGGCATTCAACATTGTGTCCAATCTGGTCATGACCGTCGATGACAACAAGGGAGAGATTGCAATCCTGAAGACAATGGGTGCCTCACCAACGGATCTACGCATGGTATTCATCTGCCATGGCATGGCAGTCTGCATGACGGGGCTCGCTTTTGGGTTGGCGATCGGGATTCTGTTGACGATGACGCTGGGTCCAACCTACGCCATTGTCAGTGACTGGTTCGGTCTCGACCTCATGAGCGAGTACTTTATTCGATATCTGCCGACAGATATCCAGGGATTAGACATTGTGACCATCTGCGGAGTCAGTTTGCTGATCTGCCTGGGCACGACGATCTATCCAGCGACCAAGGCTGCTCGGGCGAATCCGGTGGAGGTACTGGCCCATGAAGTCTGAAGCTGTTCTCACTGCCAGCGGGTTGAGCAAAAGTTATTGGCTGGGTGGTCGCGAGGTTGCTGTCCTGCAAGAGGTTAGTTTCTGTGTCAATGCTGGTGAAACAGTGGCGGTCGTCGGAGTTTCCGGTAGTGGTAAGAGCACCTTGCTGCATCTATTAGCCGGCCTGGATCAGCCTGATGCCGGTTCCATTGTCGTTGCTGGCCAGGATCTTTCGGCGCTTTCCGATATGGAATTGGCCAAGCTGCGCAACAGGCACGTTGGCTTCGTCTATCAGTTTCATCATTTGCTGGCGGAGTTCAGTGCGCTTGAGAATGTGGCTTTACCCCTGATGATCGGCGGTACCAAAAAGCCGGCTGCTCTGGAAATGGCCGAAGCCATACTTGAAAGGGTCAATCTGAATGACCGTCGAGACCATCATCCAGCCACGCTTTCCGGTGGCGAAAGGCAGCGGGTAGCGATCGCCCGGGCTTTGGTGATGAACCCGGAAGTTGTTCTTGCCGATGAGCCCACAGGTAATCTGGATGAGGAAAGTGCAGATCAGGTCCATGATCTCATGTTGTCACTGGCGTCAGAACTTGGTGTGTCCTTTGTTGTGGTGACTCACAACACCGGCTTCGCCAGTCGGATGCAGCGGCTATATCGTTTACACGGCGGTAAATTGGAAGTTGAGCGGTGAGCGTCCCGCTTTTTGTTGCTGAGCGTTATCTGCGAACAGGTTCTGCAAAGGGATATGCTTCCGTCGTCTCGATGATTTCGTTTCTTGGCCTGGTCATTGGGGTCGTAGCGCTAATTGTGGTCGTCTCGGTCATGAATGGGTTCGACCGGGAACTCAAGGCTCGAATATTGGGTGTGGTTCCACATGTGACGGTTACGGGGTCGTCTGAAGCATCCCTCGAGGGGATCAGGGAGGAGTACGGGGTCGCGGCGATCACCCCGTTCCAGGAAAAACAGGCATTGCTGATTTCTGCAAGAGGCAGTCATTTAGTCTCGGTTTATGGTATTGAGCCGGGCCGGGAGCAGGGTGCATCGGCGCTGCCCGGGTCGATAGTAGAGGGTAGTCTTGATGAACTCGCGCATACCCAAAAAGGAATTCTTCTCGGTCAATCCGCAGCGAGAAGGCTTGGCTTATCTACGGGTGATCGAGTCAGTCTATTGTTACCCAAAATCAACCGCGGAGGCTCACTGTTACAACCAAAGCTTGTGAGCATGCGTCTTGTTGGCACGTTCGTTCTCGGTTCCGAAGTTGACTATCGGCTGGGAGTTGTGCGCCTTGAGGATCTTGTTAGTGTTTCCGGTGAAGCGCCGGGGCTGAGGATAACTCTGTTCGATATCTTTGCTGCCCCGGTCCTGGCGGGTGAGCTGAAAGCCCGCGGACTAGAGGCGCAGGACTGGACGTATCGATACGGTGATTTCTTCGAGACGGTAAGGATGGAGAAGATCATGATGTTTTTTCTCCTTTCATTTGTGATTGCGGTGGCCTCATTCAGCATCGTTGCAGGTCTTAGTATGTTGGTCGATGCCAAGCGGAGGGATATTGCCGTGTTAAGGACCCTTGGTTTGACGGAAGCGGCAGTTTTAAGGCTGTTCCTGGCTCAGGGCGCCATGATTACCTGTTTGGGAGTGGTGGTAGGCGTTGTGCTAGGCGTACCCCTGGCCTGGTATGCACCTGAGATGATGGGGGCCATTGAATCGTTGTTTGGATTCAGTATTGTCGAAGGGACCTACTTTGATCGTATTCCGACGGACCCGAGATTTGTTGATATTGTAGCGATTGTTGCGGTGGCGATGGTGATCGGTCTTGCGGCGACGCTTTATCCCTGCATTAGGGCATCTCGGCTACCACCAGCCGAAATTCTCAGATACGAGTGATTTCGTTGGCTTCACGCTTGCGTCGTCTTTGGATATATCGCCGTACTCGCCATCGGTAGTAAAGCTGAACAACAAGAAACCCGGAGAGGCCGACAGCCAGGCCGGAACTTAGACTTCCTAGCATGAGTGGCTGCCAGATAAGGCTGAGCTGTTCGCCGAACCACTCGACGCTGGGGTCCACAAGGCTGAGCTGGTCTTCCTGACCCATCATCTGAAGTCCGAGTTTGTAGGAGAAGTACATCATTGGTCCCATGGTGACCGGGTTGCTGATCCAGACCACGAGGAGCGACACGGGGACATTGCAGCGTATTATTACGCACAGCAATGCGCAGGGGACGGTTTGAAATGGGATCGGTAGAAAGCAGCAGATGCCACCAATAAGCATGGCAAGTGACAGGGAGTAACGATTGAAATGCCATAGATTCGGCTCAAGGATCAGGTGGCCGAGAAATTTCAGAGAGCGGGTATTTTTGAGCTGTTCCCGAGTTGGAAGATGCTTCTTGAGATTCATGTTTCCAGTAAGTTGTCTTTATTGTCCTGAAAGCTGACCCCATTATAGGCGATAGACTGCAGGTGGTTAGCAGATTGCTCAATGAAAATTCATCTAAGGATGGCATAGACCAGGGGTGGCCAGGCTTAAGCTATCGTTATGTTCGGTGCTGGTCTGGGATTCGTATTTGCCTGTTGCATTCTCGTCCGGCTGCCGATAGCGCTGGAACCACATACACTTGCGGCCGTCTTACCTCTGGCACTGTGCGGTCTGTGGTTCAGACATTCAAGAGTGGTGGCAGGTTTCGCGCTCGGTATAGCACTGACGGCGGGGGCTATCGACCATGATCTAGGCCTCAGGCTCAAGGGATTTTCCGCGACTACCGGGATGACGGGCCGCATCTGTTCTCTTCCGGTGGTCAGGGATGGTTTTACCCGGTTTATGTATTGCCCCACAGGAGGTTCCCCCGGGGGTGCCCGGTATCGACTGAGCTGGTATCGACCGGCCGTTGAGTTGTTACCCGGACAGGAATGGCGATTGGCGGTAAAGCTTGGTCCGCCTACAGGATCGGTCAATTTTGACCTTTTTGACTTTGAGCGCTGGCAGTTCGTCAAGCGGATTCATGGCCGTGGTTATGTCAGAACGGACCAGAAGCCAGAGTTCATTGGGTTGGACGGCGAGTTTGTCGATCGTGTTCGTTTCCATCTGCGAGAAAACCTGAGGCGCAGAGTCCCTGCATCTGAACTCGGAACCTTCCTGGCGCTTGCGCTTGGCGACACCAGCCTGTTGGACGCTAATCGCTGGGAAGTCCTGAATAGCACCGGGACCACACACCTTCTCATTGTCTCCGGTTTGCATACCGGATTAATCGCCACCCTGGTATTTAATCTGTTGCGTCTGATAGGTGTTCCTTTATCAATTCTAATAGGCGCGACCATTGGGATCACAGGGTGCTATGCGCTGATTGCCGGTTGGGGGCTGCCAGTGCAGCGGGCATTGATTATGACGACCACCGTTCTGCTCTGTATCGGTGCGGCCAGACAGATAAAGCCTGGTGCTCAGGTACTGGTCGCGCTGGTTGCCGTTCTCGGGTTTGATCCGCTGGCTAGTCTCAGCAATGGATTCTGGCTCTCCTTTGGAGCGGTCCTGGCTCTTTTGTACGGGCTTCATGGCAGAACTGGTATGACGGGTGGTGTCGCAGAGTGGATTCAGAGTACGACCAAAGCGCAGTGGGTTGTTTTTGTTGCGTTGATGCCGGGCCTGGCCCACCTCATGGGCCAGTTGCCCCTGGGCTCACTGTTGACCAAC
>JABHYO010000110.1 GCA_018656865.1 Gammaproteobacteria bacterium
CAATCTTTCTGGCTCGTTTGCATCGAGCAGATTGCGAATCACTTGAACGATATCCGGCAGTATCAATGGCCACCCTCGATCAGATTCTGCAGGAAATAGAGAATGTATGGCACCGACTCAACCAGGCGACAGGGGAACCTGCCGCCATGGTCCACGATCTATTTGGCTGGCTCCGAACCAATGCGCCCGCCCCACCAGAGAAGCCGGTACTCCTCCATGGCGATATCGGGTTTCACAATCTGCTGGTAGAGGATGGCAAGGTATCTGTCGTACTTGATTGGGAGCGTGCACATCCGGGGGATCCCGCTGAAGATCTTGCTTACCTTAAACCTACACTGCATGGGGTAATGCCCTGGGACGATTTTCTTGACCACTATGAATCCGCTGGCGGTATCAGGCCAGACCCACAGTCCCTGGAATTCTACACAGTCTGGCAGGACGTCTGGCGCTATGTCGCTTGCCAGGCACTATTTGGAGCGTTCGAAAAGACACCTCGTCTGTCCTCCCTTTTTGCAGGGCGTATTTTTGGACCAAGATTTCTAGCAAATGCCGTGAACAATAGCCTGAGGAAATAATCATGTTGTCGAAGTTGGATGAAAGCCTGGTGCACCAGGCACCCGTACCTTTTCGCATGGCCAGTGTTACCGATCACCGGTTTTTTGATCGCTACTGGTTTGAAGCACTTGATCCATCAGGAGAGATCGCGCTGATTACCGGTCTTGCCTTCTACAAAAATATGGACATGTGTGATGGCTTCTTTTCAGTGCAAAAGAATCAAAAACAATACAACCTCCGGCTGTCACGTCCACTGGCAGACAACCTTGACTCAAGCAGCGGTCCCCTGTCAGTAGAAATTATCGAGCCTTTCAGAAACATCCGTCTGCGACTGGACTCCAACGAGCACGGCATGATGGCAGACCTTGAATGGAACGCGAGATTCCCCGCCTACGAAGAGGATTTCCACAGAACCATTTCTGGCAGGCGGATCAGCACAGAGTCAACCCGCTATGATCAGGTCGGAACCTGGACTGGCTGGATTGAGGTCGAAGGTGAGCGTTATACAGTCAATAACTGGTTCGGTGTTCGCGATCACTCCTGGGGCGTCCGGCCAGGTGTCGGAGGATTTGAACCTCCCAGTATTTCAGGACGAAGTTCATTGCTTTTCTGTTGGGCCTGTTTCGCAACCGATGACTACACCTGCCAGTTTCAACTACAGGAGGACGGGGAAGGAAAACGCCTTTACTTTGACGGCCAGCTTGACTATCCACTTGACGATGATCGCCCTTCTGTCAGAGCGGTGGATGTTACCCACGATATTTCCTTTGTGCCGGGTACTCGTATTTATGATCGGTTGAACTACTCACTCAAACTGGACAACGGAGATCTCTTAGACATCGAAGCCAAACCCCTGTTCAGAGCCTGGGCCTACTCCGGCACCGGTTACGACGGTGGATTCCACGATCGTCTTGGCCTCGGCGGCGCCAGAGGAGAATCCATGGAATATGATATCTATGATCTCTCCCATGTGAACGACGTTTTACTTGACGGCAAGACCCACTTCCCCGGCCATAGGGAACAACCAGCCAGTGCAACCGTTAATGGCGCTCCTGCGATCGGACATATGCCCGTCATGACAGCAGGGCCGATTGCGCGTTACAAGTTAACGTAGGAGCGAACACCTCACTGTCGACACCAGAAAAAGGAGAACACTTCATGACTAAAATTGTTATCCATCATGGCGCACTGATATTGCTCAATATACTGTGTCTTGTGCAGCTTGTTATGCTGGTCATGGCTGGGAATGCATACACTGCCGACCCAACAACACTACCTGGCAATCCAACGGATACGATTCCAGCGATCATCGCCATCATTGTCATTGATGTCATCTATCTGATCTTCACGAGAAGGTATGGCTCACCCGAGAGGCAGACAGGTGATGTTTAAGCACATTATTGAATACACCTCACTGCTGGCAACCATAGCTGTCATCATTCACTACTACTTCTACACAGATAGGCGTCTTAAGACAGTTTTCCTCTTCTTCTCTGGCGCTCTGTTCCTCGGCACCATATCCGAAATTGCAGCAATCGTTACCACTGGCAGTTATCACTACCCCGGATTCAGGTGGTACCTGGGCCCGCTACCGCTTTTTATTGCGCTTGGTTGGTGCAGTTCTTTTTACATGATCTATCACATCAGCAGGCAGCTGACCTTCCACTGGCAGAGCCATAAACATTTCTTCTGGATTGTTGCAGCCGGTGGTGGATTCGTGGGTCTGTTCATGGATCTGTTCTTTGATCCAGTTGCCGTCACGCTGAACTGGTGGGAGTGGAAAAATGGCGGACCATATTTTGGTGTACCCAGTGCGAATTTCTCCGGCTGGTTTGTTTTCGCCGCTGGATTCTGCGCCACCTACAACCTGGTTCTCTCAAAGAACTGGAGTTATGGCATGAAGCTTCTCGGGTTCTACGGGCTGCTTGTCGGTGTCTTTATTGTTACCGCCCTATTTTCCTTTCCCTTCCTTATGATCGACGCCTGACAATTTCCAGCGCTATAGGGGAAAGCAATTCGTGAGCAGGTAAAACTGGCTGAAACCGCTCGAATCAAGCCAGGAGGCGATCCGTGCGGGCAAGATTGAGGTCGGGTCCGGGAATGCGCTGGAGGAGCCCGACCTTAGAAGAACGACTAAATCCTTCTACCAATTCGAACCCGGTACTCGCGACCCCGGTTTTCCATCTGCTCGTAGGACTGAAAAGCATCACCGATGATTCCGGTAATGAGATGATCTTCGTCCCCAATATTTTCAACACTCAAGGTGACATGCCACAAATCATCGACATCAATCCAATTGAGATTCAGATTAACCAGATTGTAGCCGCCCTTCTGCGCAATTTCGGGCGTATTGAATGTGTCGTTATAGAAACTCGAGTGATGGGACCAGTCCAACCTGGCCTGCAGACTTCCCAGATCATTCAGGTTGAAGTCCCTTGCAATCGCTCCGCTAATCGACCAATCGGAAATCCTTTCAAAATCGTTTGAACTGGCAACGAAAGTCGTCGCTTCATCAATGTCCTTGTAGCGGGCATTGACATAGCCAAGTGCCAATTCAGCAAACCAGCCTGTATCGGAGAGAAACTTGAGTTCCAGTTCCGCACCATCGATCTCTGCACTCGCGGCGTTTTTCGTGACCGGTGCCACACTCGTAAAGACCTGAATCTGAAGGTCGTCATAGGAGGTGTGGAAGATCGCACCATTGGCACGCAGATGACCGTCAAGCCCGGTGTACTTGAAACCCAGCTCCCAGACCTCGACAAATTCCGGTTCAAATGTCGGAATCAGATCGATATCGGGCGTCCCGGCCGGAGCAGTGAACGGGGCCACAATCGGCGGGAAGACCCGCTGGCTGAAGCCACCACTCTTGAACCCCTCTGAGTAGGTGATGTAGCTCATGAGATCGTCTTTCACCTGCCAGGAAAGGGTCACCAGCGGTGATGTTTCATCGATATCAATTTCCTTTTCCAGCAGCGGCAGTATACGACTACCGGCTTGCATAAATGGAGCATCGAGCTGCGGGTGTCCCGACCCCGCAAATTTGTTCACAAAGATAATTTGATCCGGCAGAAACTTCTTGGTCTCATCGGTATAACGAAGCCCTGCGGTCAGTGAGACTGCATCGGTAAAACTCCAGGTACCCTGCATATACGCAGCAAGGGACTCGTTGTCGAAACGACCGCCGCTTCGGAAAGTCGAAACGGTAAAGTCCAGCAGGTTGACACTATTGCCGGATTCCTCGAAATAGTAAGCACCCAGAATCCAGTTCAGACGGCCATCAGCGGAATTTCCGATGAGTTGCAGTTCCTGCGTAAACTGATCCTGATCCATCACATCAACGAATTCTGAAATGGTCAGCGGCGAGTGATCGCCATCTCTCGCGAACTCGCTTTCGAGGTCCCGGTAGGCAGTGATGGACTTCAGACTCAGATTGTCGTTGATAGACCAGTCAATCGACAGATTGAAACCTTTGATATCCGTATCTGAATAAGCCGGTGCAGTGCCCTGATTGTCACCCTCACTGGCCAAATAGCGATTGTCATAACATCCGGGAATACCAAGATTGAGTGGCGCTGGAGGTATGGCACAGGGTATGGGATTGCCCTCTGGATCAAATTGCGCGGCCGGATACGGCACACCATTGCCATCGAAATTGGCGAAGATATTGTTAATTACAGCGAATGGCGGTGTATTGGGGTCAACGGGAGCACCGAGGTTTATGCCAACAAGGTTCAACGCTGGACCGTTTTCACGATCTCTGGTTGCATCAGCAGTAAAATTGACCTCAAGATTCTCCATCGCCTGCCAGCGAACCGCGATACGCCCGGTCAGTGTATCGTCATCTCCAAGATCAATGCCATCAAGCCTTTCAACATAACCATCCTGTTTTGATGATGAGAGCTGAATACTGGCAGACAGAGCTTCTGTCAAACCACCACTGAGTGAGCCCTCAAGCTTTCTATAACTGTCGGTTCCACCGGTTATTTCGAAGTTTCCGGTGAACTCATCGGTTGGTTTCCTGGTTGTGATACTGATGGCACCACCGATGGTATTTCGCCCAAATAGCGTTCCCTGCGGTCCTCTTAGTACCTCAACTCTCTCAACATCCACCAGCTCCAGGATTGCACCGACTGAACGGGCGATATAAACACCATCCAGATATAGTCCTACACCCGGTTCCGTTGTCGGCAAAAATTCCTTCTGACCGATACCCCGGATATATATCGCCGCGGTGTTACTGGCGCCGCCAAAGCTTGGATTATTCTGGAAAACAAGGTTCGGTGTGATGGTGGCCAGTTCCGAGATGTTAGTGATACCGCGGTAGTCCAGGTCATCGTGACTGAACGCGGAAACCGAGAGCGGCGCTTCCTGCAATCCTTCTTCACGTTTTCTGGCTGTCACTATGATTTCTTCCATCAGCCATTCATTATTCTCTGCACGAACCTCAGTCGGGTTACTACTGAAGAGAATAGCCGCCGACAATAGAGGCGCCACGATTCCTTTAAATCTGGTTTGATTCATACTGTTCTCGATATTTGTATTACGAAATAACTTTACTCAGACTGGTTCGTCGACTTTCGGCAATCGGTCCAGCGCTGCTTGAATTTCTTCTTCGGGATAGTCGTAGTCCGTCAGCTCTCCTGCGAGATACCTGTCATAGGAAGCCATATCAAAATGACCATGGCCTGAAAGGTTGAAAAACAGTGTCTTCGCCTCGCCAGACTCCTTACATGCGAGCGCTTCCCGAATAACGGCAGCAATAGCATGATTGGACTCAGGTGCCGGTACGATCCCCTCCTGGCGTGCAAATTCAACACCTGCTTCGAAGGTTTCGAGTTGATTAACCGCCTGAGCTTCAATTAATTTTTCATTGTAGAGTTGAGACACCAGGGCCGAATCACCGTGGTATCTGAGCCCACCGGCATGGATACCCGGCGGCATAAAGTCATGACCCAGCGTGTACATCTTGGTTAGCGGCGTCAAACCGGCCACATCGCCAAAGTCGTAGGCAAAGTGACCCCGTGTCAGAGTGGGACATGACGCGGGCTCGACCGCAACCAGCCGCAGGGATTTTCCTGAAGCCATATCGGCAAAGAACGGGAAGGCGACACCGCCAAAGTTCGAACCGCCACCGCAGGGGGCAAAAATCATATCAGGGTAATCACCAACCTTCTCGAACTGCTTCTTGGCCTCCAGGCCGATGACGGTCTGGTGCAGCAGCACGTGGTTCAACACTGAACCAAGAGCATAGTTGGTATCATCATTCTGCGCCGCAATCTCAACCGCCTCTGAGATGGCAACACCCAGCGAACCATTAGAATCGGGATCCTTAGCCAGAACATCTCGACCTGCCTGCGTATCCGTACTGGGACTGGCGACCACATTCGCCCCCCATGTCTGCATCATCGAGCGACGAAAAGGTTTCTGTTCATAGCTGATCTTGACCATGTAGACCAGCACTTCCAGGCCGAACATTTGTCCCGCGAGCGCCAGAGAAGACCCCCACTGACCTGCGCCGGTTTCGGTCACCAGCTTTTTGGTACCATCCTGCTTGTTGTAGTAAGCCTGAGCTACTGCACTGTTTGGTTTATGTGACCCTGCAGGACTGACACCTTCGTTTTTGTAATATATCTTCGCTGGCGTCCCCAACGCTGCTTCCAGCCGCGTAGCCCTGTGTAGAGGCGATGGTCGCCACAAGCGGTATATTTCACGCACTTCCTGCGGGATCGGTATCCAGCGCTCCGCCGAAACCTCCTGTTCAATGACTCCGGCAGGAAAGAGCGGTGCAAGTGCCTCTGGCGTTACAGGATTGCCGTCCGGTCCCAGTACTGCATGGGGCGGATTCGGCATGTCTGCCACAATGTTGTACCAATGCTCTGGGATTTCATTTTCTTCAAGTAGTACTTTCATAACAGATGTAACTTCTCTCTAACTATAACTTCGCAATGCAACAGCTTCGCCCGACAATTCCCGGGCGGCAGATAATACGCTGTAACAGGTTCGCGGTCGAGTCAGCCATCATCTTCAAACTCCTGTTCTGTAAACCTTTTGAATACCAGCGCACCCTGGATCAGGTTATAAGCGAGGTACAGATTCGAACAAATGAACAACAATGAGGCCAGGCTCGACAACCGCTCTAGCCACAGAGAGAGGACAACGGCACCCAGCGTGCCAGCATGCAGTCTGAATTGGCGCCGCGCATGATGATCTGGAATGATCTGTTTCATATTTGGGATCTTCAACTGCCACCGATTACGCATATCGACGGTATTGGTCAGATGCAGCCAGACCAGGAAAGGCACAATCTTGTAAAGCATGCCGTTGATGACAGACAGTGCGAAACCGGCAATAAACAGGACGCCAATGAGTCCTTCCAATGCTGGCAAACCGGTGTTTGTTTCGTTGAGGCCAGCTACCGCAAACGCCAGCAGTAATGCCAGCAACCCGAGGCGCCAATAGTCAAGCGTGACATCAGGCACCTTTCTTCGCCTCTGGTGTTGCAGGCGCAATGTAATGCCCGCATACAGGATAAAGGCGGCAGGCAGAACTGCTTCAAGCAGGCGCTCTAACCAGATAGATCCAAGAATGAAATGATTGATCGCCATCAGAAGCAAGATGATAAATATTGCTGGTGACAGACTAGAACGGACCAGGCTCGGGTACTTAGGTGTCACCTGAAACATGGGTACGACCTGGTAGGAGACCGTAATCACCAACAGCCCTATCCACCCAAAAATTCCCCACCGCACATGTAACCCGGTCAATTCTCGATCCAGCGGGATAGCGGGAATCGAATACCCCGCAGCCAACCAGGCGCCGAGCCCGAGTGTCATCGCGAAAGCCAGCAGCGCGAGCTTCATCCCGATCGTGACATGCGCCGAAGCTTCAGACCGCAAGAGCGCTACCAACAACGAAAAGATCATGAGCAGAAACGAGATAACGAGAATGACCGCTCCAATCCCCAGCAACAACGGGATCTGCCACAGAAAACCACCGCACAGCAGCAGCGTGCCGATCAGAATGCCAACAAAAAGCACTTGGCTGAACAGGTTCGACTGACGAAGTTGGACACCCGCCAGCACGGGCAAAAGCTGCTGCAGAGCGCCAGCCATCACCATAGAGATGAAACCCAATGTCAACAGATGGGTGACCGCCAATGCAGCAGGAGTCCATCGATTAACCAGCACCTCCGGATAAAACAGAGCGACCAGGCCTGCAAGCACCGCAAGAAAAGGAGCTGTGAGCATGAAACGCAGGGGAACAGCAAGTGGCGGGGTTTGCTCCAGTGAGAGCAGCGCATTGTTCACGGTGAGTCTTTACCTGTGTTCCAGGGCACGTATAAAGCAGCTCTTTTCAGTGCTCGCTCATGAGCCCGGGTATCATCCTTTGCCCAAATAAAGACCTCACAACTGCCACCGGGACCGCGCCGAGTATCAGAATCAAAGCCTCGTTTTTCCAGCTGTTCGTAAAGCAGACGTGGATGCTGTCGATGATGAAAGTGTATGAATCGCCCTGACGAAAGCATCTCAACAGCTACCAGTGCCTGATGAAGAGGCTCCGGTGCGGGTAATTCACTGACATCAAGGTAATCGAAATCACTTTCTTTCAAGTCAGATCCATCTCCTCTATCACAGTACCGACATCTTCACTCAACAACTGGTCAAGCATCGGGTAAAGAATCTGTTCCTCTTTCATATTGTGCTGCTGCATCAAAATCACCAGGGTTTCAATTTCACCGAGGAAACCCGCCTGGTCTTGTTTGCCTAGCTGTTCACGTAGATTTCCAATCAGATCTCGCATCTGCCTGTGCTCATATTTCATGACCTCCACCGGTCCACCCGGTGGCAATATTCCCTCTGTTTTCGGAAACAGGATCTCTTCTTCATTCCTGAAATGTTTCTCAGTCTCCTCGACGAACGATTCGAAAACAGCGGTCAGCTTCTGCCAATTCTGATCGACGGCAAGGTTTTCAGCGTTGGCGAGCAATTCATCGCAACTGGCATGAGAATTGGCCATGATATTAGTAATAGTTGTCATAAAGGTTCTCTGAATTTTAGATCGATGCGGAGGTCTGGCACCGCGAACGGGATTAAACACCTTCCAACACGCGATGCAAAGTAGGCAGGGTTCGATTAGAAGCCCTCGGCAGGACTGTTTGATCTGTATCAAAAGCATTTCAGAGGCAACGTGCTAATGTCCGCGGCCATGGCGGGTAATTTCGTACACTCATTTTTAAGCAGCCGGCAGGCTCAGTATTTGCCGAAAAAACTGCTGTCTCCAATACCGCTATCGCCGTTGCAACCCCTGCTCCAGCGAATGCTGAAGGCAGTGGTCGAAGCTAATCCGGGTATATTCAATCGCCTCGGTATGCACCGGACAAAAAGATTCCTGATCGATCCGGTAAACATGCCTTTCGTGCTGTTACTGGTACCCGATCCTGAAAACCTGACGATCAAGGCGGTAAGGCGATCCGAAAACCCGAGCCACGACGCTAGAATTGCCGGAACATTTTTGATTTTGCTGGACATGATAGATGGCAACCTGGACGGAGATGCGCTGTTTTTCAGCAGGGACCTGATTATCGAAGGAGACACCGAAGCGGTAGTCTGCCTCCGAAATGCTATGGACGATCTGGAAGGGAGTGTTGCCGACGATATCGCTGGTGTCCTTGGAAAACCAGGCGAACTTACCCTCACGGCTTTACGCAAAATCAGGCTCTACGATGAATGACTTGACCCGCCCGGAACTCGTCTGCCCGGCAGGGACACCTGCATCATTAAGGGCAGCCGTTGACGCAGGTGCAGATGCCGTCTATTGCGGCTTTCAAAACGCGACCAATGCCAGGAACTTTGCGGGCCTCAATTTCACACCTGATGAACTGGCGGAAGGTGCTGAATATGCGGGCCAAAAAGGCGCTAAATTATTGCTGGCGATCAACAGCTTTCCACCGGCCGGTAAATTCGACCTCTGGCGCCAAGCCGTGGATACGGGCGTTCAGACAGGCGTTGATGCGATTATCGTAGCGGATATGGGTGTGGCGGATTATGTCCGAACCAGGTGGCCTGAGCAGAGACTGCACCTGTCGGTGCAGGCCGGCGCATCATCTGCAGAAGCCATCCGCTTTTATTGCCAGGAGTTCGACATCAAACGGGTCGTCCTGCCCCGAATACTGACAGTCGCGGAGATCAAGGCCATTCACGATGAGATACCCTGTGAAATAGAGGCCTTTGTATTCGGCAATATCGGGATGATGGCCGAAGGCAGGTGTTCTCTGACCAACTATGTCACCGGAGTTTCAACCAACATGGATGGTGTCTGTTCTCCAGCCGGCCGGGTTGAGTATAAGGAAGACACACAGAAAAATCTGACGACAAGACTCGGCGACTTTACAGTGGACTGCTTTGCCTGTGGTGAAAATGCCGGTTACCCCACAATCTGCAAAGGTCGCTACCTGACAGAGGATAGAAGAGAGCCGTACTATGCCTTCGAAGAGCCGGTGAGCCTGAATCTGACGAGCCTGCTTCCCGATCTGATGAAGGCAGGTGTGACGGCACTCAAAATAGAGGGGCGGCAGCGATCCAGAGCATACGTTAAGTCGGTAGTCGGTGCCTTCCGCAAGGCAGTCGATGATCTGATGGCCGGAAGACCGCCGGAACTGACGGAACTATTAAACCTGACAGAAGGTAACAAGCAGACAGAGGGTGCGTTCGGAGGCAAGAGGTGGCGTTGAACATCAGGCGAATACCGAATGAGCACTGAGCTGAACCTGGGCCCTCTTCTCTTTCACTGGCCAGTGGAGCAGAAACGGGACTTCTATTTCCGAATAGCGGATGAAGCCGAGGTGGACACCGTCTACCTGGGTGAAGTGGTTTGCGGGAAGAGAGCACCCTTTTTCGAGGATCAGTATGCCGAGGTTACAAAGAGGCTCACTGACGGGGGTAAAAAAGTCGTATTGTCGACGCTTTCCGAAGTGATGATTGATAAGGATCGACAGCTCGTTTCCCGAATGGTGGAAACGAAAGGTGCCCTGATTGAGGCCAACGATGCATCGGCACTCTGGCACCTTGAAGGTCGGGCTCATCGAATTGGGCCGTATGTCAACGTCTACAATGAGAAGAGTATGGCGTGGCTTGCTGGTAAAGGTGCAGAACATTTCTGTCTTAACCCGGAGTTACCCAAATCGGCTGTTTTAGAACTTGCACAGCAGGCTCAGACGCTGGGTGTCGGAGTTGAAGTGCAGGTTTTCGGACGTATTTCCCTCGCATTGTCGGCGCGCTGTTATCACGCCAGGGCACATGATCGTGTGAAGGATAATTGCCAGTTTGTCTGCGAAGAGAGCCCTGACGGTATGGAGCTTGACACTGTTGACGGTGACGCCTTTCTGGCGGTGAATGGCATTCAGACGCTCTCGCATCCTTACGTCAACCTTATGCAGGAAATGCCTGAGATGGCTCAGGCAGGGGTTAGTGCTTTTCGACTGTCTCCCCACGACTGCGACATGGTCAAGGTTTGCCGGTTGTTTGGCGGTGTTAGTTCCGGCCGTCTTTCACCCGATGAAGGAATCCACGGTCTGCAAGAAGCCGGTATTGCCGCATCCTTCTGTAATGGGTTCAGCCACGGCGTGGACGGATATCGCTGGGTCGCAAACTCGTAGCGGGTGCGAGGTCTTGCTCTAGTGTCGGACCAGTAGGCTGTGCGATCCACTCGCAAGTGATGCGGGTTTTTCAATGCGAACGACGTGACCGGAACCAGGTGCTGTTTCGATAGCCTGCCCTTTCATATTCTCCAGTGCGGCCAGCTCGAAGCGAATATTACCGCCGGGTGTCATCAACTCCAGGGTATCGCCCAGTTCAAAGCGGTTTTTCACCTCAACAGTAAGCCAGGTATCCGACTCATCCTGAATCTCGCCAACGAATCTTGGTCGTTCCCAGGCATCATTATTGCTCTCATAACGCTGGTACTCTGCCGGTGGATGTCGGCGATAAAAACCTTCCGTGTAGCCACGATTGGAGAGCGCTTCCAGCTCGTCCATCATGCCCATGTCAAAGTCGCTGCCACCCACAGCCTCTTCGATGGCACGGCGGTAAACCTGGGCTGTCCGGGCAATATAATAGTGAGACTTGGTTCTTCCCTCGATTTTGAGTGAACTGATTCCCATATCGCAGAATTGCTTTACATGCTGCACTGCCCGCAGATCCTTGGAGTTCATAATATAAGTGCCGAACTCGTCCTCGTAGGCAGGCATATATTCACCCGGCCGACCCTCCTCCTGCAGCAACACTGGCGCTACCTCGTCGGAGGCAATCTTTCCACTGGGAACGAGGTCTCCAGCATCGTCTTCGACTGACTCATGCGCCTGATACTTCCAACGACAGGCATTAGTACAGGCGCCCTGATTGGAATCCCGGTGAGTCATATACCCCGATAATAAACAGCGCCCAGAGTAGGCAATGCACAGTGCGCCATGCACAAAAACCTCCAGTTCCATCTCCGGCACTTTTTCACGGATGTCCTGGATTTCCTCGATGGAGAGTTCCCGCGAGAGAATCACTCTTTCCAAACCCTGTCTTTGCCAGAACTTGACGGTCGCCCAGTTGACGGCATTCGACTGCACCGAAAGATGTATGGGCATATCAGGGAAATGTTCCTGAACCAGCATGATGAGCCCGGGATCGGACATAATGAGCGCATCCGGTTGCATTTCGATAATCGGCTCTAGGTCCCGAATATAGCTTCGAACCTTGTCATTATGTGGAGCCAAATTCGAGGCAAGATAAATCTGTTTGCTCTGACCATGGGCTTCTTCAATGGCCGCCGCCAGCACATCGAGTTCCTTAAACTGGTTATTTCTAACTCTCAAGCTGTAGCGCGGCTGGCCCGCGTACACCGCATCCGCGCCATAGGCAAAGGCATAGCGCATGTGTTTGATCGAGCCAGCGGGGGAAAGGAGTTCAGGTTTGTGCATGATGAAACCAGTGTCATCCTGGGTGGTGGCGAATTATGCAGCATCGTCACTTATTTTGAAGTGATTTCATAGCCGGTTGTCCCAAATGCCCAATCTGGGGGCTCTAATCGGACCGGAAAAGAAGGCCAATTCGAACTCTTTGAGAGATATACCTGGTGAAGACGCGAACCACTGGCGAGCTGAGAACTACAGTTCGGTAAAGTCCGGTTTGGACCACCACTCGCCGGTCACAATGAGTTCTACCGTTGAACCCTCGGGCACGCATTCGCCTGCCTCTGGGCTGGAACCCATCACTCGACCTGGAGCCCACACGCCTCCCAGCATGGTTTCCACCTTTTGATCAGTTACCAGCCCAGCGGCGGCAATCAGTTCCCGGGCATCTTCCACGCTTCGCCCCCGGATAGGTGGCACCCTGATCTGCCCGCCTGGCGCTGCCTCTGGTTCTGGCGTAACTGCCTGCGGTGGGAATTCTGTCGGCGCCTCGTACTCCAGCTCGAAGTCGAAAGACTGCAGAAACTCAATGGCTGCCTGAGCCCAGGGCCCCATCCGCAAATGAGCCTCGTGCCACATATATCGGTCCATGGCGTCCCAGTCAGTGAGGTCGCAACTCAGCGCCCAGTCGAAGTCACCACTATGAAACCTGGGCTCGGTACTCTTGCCTGAGACCCAGTTTTTTATTTCCTGATTGATCGAAGGAAGTTTGTCGCATTCATGAATGAACTCCGCGATAGTTTCTTCACTGGCCTCCGGTTTGAACTTACAGAAAACGATGTGTCGAATCATAATGAATTATCCTTGGAGTAAGTTTGACTATACCCGGCGCTGCTGATGGAACGGCATGTCCTGCCTTATTTTTTGTCTGGTAGAGAGGTCGATCTCTACAACAAGGACTCCTTCGCCCTTTTCAAGCTGACCCAGTACAGTGCCCCATGGGTCCACAACCATCGAATGGCCAAAGGTACGACGTCCTGAGTCATGAACACCACCCTGACAGGCAGCAATCATAAAGCAGGTATTCTCAACGGCCCGGGCTCGCATCAACAATTCAAAGTGGGCCTCACCGGTCACTTCGGTAAATGCAGACGGAACGGCCACGGCATCAACCTCAAGTTCAAACAGGTGGCGGTAGAGTTCCGGGAATCTGATGTCATAGCAGACTGTAAGACCCACCCTGCCCAGAGGCGACTCCACGCAGACAATATCCTCACCGGGCTCGAAGGTATCAGATTCTTTGTAGGTTCCCTGGTGATCGCTGACCTCGACATCGAACATGTGAATTTTATCGTAACGACTAACTTCCGAACCGGATGGATCATAGACCAGTGACGCAGCTCGAACTCTGCCATTCGGCACGGGAACGCCATCCGGACGGGTACACAGAGGTATGGTGCCTGCAAAAATCCAGCATTGATATCGCCTGGCCATTTCACCAAGAAATCGACGAACCGGTCCGTCGGCGATTGATTCAGCTCTTCCGATTGCAACCGGGTCATCCCGGCCCAGGGCAGCAAAATTTTCCGGCAGGAACACAAACCTGGATGAGCGAACAGCCTCTTCAATCAGAGCTTCGGCGCGTAGCAGGTTTAAATCCACTTGGGTACTGCTAACCATTTGCACGACGGATATCTTGTGCTTCATGGTTTCTCGGGCTGCGCCTCAGCAACCTTGTCATCGAATATGGCAACAAACTCAATATTAGGCTCGTCGATGGTACCCGTGATCTTATATTTTGCGCTGCTCATCTGATTAATCTGATTTTCAAAAACCTTCTGGGCAATCATGACACCGGCACCAGCGAGCGGGCCGGTGGCAATCGCACTGTATGCTGCGTACCAGGGCAGTGTCCTGCTAACTGGGAGAGTGACAATCAACTCATTATCAAGCGTGCCTGATTCCAGATCGACCGACCCACCAACCGTAAACCTGCCGCTGGTGCCTTCAATAACGATGGGTTCGGTCACGCCAACCGACCCTTCGTTGAATGCCGTCACACCTGAAATGTCACTAAATTCAAACCCCTTGTTGACGACATCGGAGAAATCCAGACGAGCCCGACGGGTCAATGATGCAAAATCGAAAATTCCAAGCAACTTCAGAGCACCGCCGGTTTCTGCCTGAACGAACCTGCCTTCCCCTTCATGAATCTCAACGGAGCCAACCACGCGGTTGACGTCAACCATCGCCGGTGAACCCTCCCAGGCCACATTCGCTTTCAGTTTCAGCCCCTTGCCCTCGATGCTGGATGCAAAGCCAAACTTTTGCATTGCATGGGCCAGGTCATCAACACGAATGTCACCTTCGTAACGGGTAGTATGTTTACCTTTTTCATTTCGCCATTCCAAAGTCGAACTAGGCAGAACAACAACACCGGCGGCATTCGCCGACAGATTCTCGAACCTCGCCATATCATCCTTCGCGCGATATTGGAAAGCCCAGCCCCCGTAGTTTTCACCATCAATCAGCAAATGCTCGGTGGCAAAATCGATATCACCAATCTCCAACGGATCAATGGCAGCAAGGGGATCCCCTTCGCCTTCCTCCTCGTCGAAGCTGATCCTTCTCAGATCAACAGCAATCGGTTGCAGATCATCATCGGCCACCTTGATATCCCCGAGCAACATCTGGTTATCAATATGGGCGAGCCACGCCTGATCACCCCGCGTTACACGAACGCTTGCGTCTTCCAACGGCAGACTGAACAGCAATAATTCATCGACCGAGAGTTCCACCGATGCTACATACGCTGCGATCTCATCTTCCAACGACACGTCGGTAAGCTCTGCCAGTTGATCTGTCACCAGCATCCACTGCTCATAGTCCAGTTGTGCAAGGCGACCGGTCATTCGTATCCGATCGAAAGTTACGGCACCAAACGAATCTGAGCCAAAGTGGATCCGACCTCCTACTGCGATACCATCCTCGATCTTGAGCGAGGCCTTGATGTCATCACCGAGAGACATATCGACCCGAAAACCGTTGTCCTGAAAATACTGTCGATATTCGAAATCACGATGGGTATTCACATCGGACTTGGTGAGCGGCGCCGGAAGGTCCAGGGTCATGCCGGTAAGATCAGATGTTGCAATCACGTAAGTCTCATCTCGCTTACCGCCAAATGGCACATGTATGCCCGCCCTGTAGTCAAGCATGCCATCAGCCCTGCTCAACAATATCTGATCTGACCAGCTGAATAATGCGTCGGCAGATATCGAACCGTTGACACTGACCTCGATTTCACCACCGTCACCCTGCAGATGGGTTTGGATCAGCCCTTCCACCGGCTCATTGAACGAAACACCTTCGAAGCCGTCTGAACTGAGTCCCTTCTCGGAGCTGTAGTGGGCCGACCCTTGCAGTGACTCTATCTGCAGATCGTACTCCGGCATTTTGAGTGACGAATCGACAAAACTGGTATCAAATTCAGTGTGTACCTCTTCGTCTTTTCGACTGCCTACCGGAACATTCAATTTTATTCTGGCCTGCATTTCTCCTGTGGACAGCCACTGTCTGGCTACATGCCCCGTGATTTCCGAGAGCGGTGTCTCATTCAAAGCCCTGACAATATCCGAGAACGGTCCCGTGCCATCACCATTGACCAGCACTGTATCAACCGCACCATCGGTTGATATGGGCACATCAACTCTGGCGGAGAGGATATCTGTGTCTAATACACGACCCGCAATTTCATTGGATCGAACAAAGTAGTTATTAACGTGAACAGTACCCTTTACCGACTCCACTACAGGCCAGTCTTCATGGTAGGCCATCGTCGTATCTTCCACTCTTAAGTAAAGATCGTGAGCCTTCCTCACTTTGGGTGAACCTCTGAACAACGCTCCATGGATTATCAGCCCGGTTTCCACAATCTGTCCGCCGAGTATGGCTGCATCAAGCCAGTCAACTAGCTCCGTTGGAATCGTATTAGGTATGTATCGGCTTGCTTCGAGCAGTTCTCCTCTCGTCACTCCAAGTGTTAGTCCCCAGGTTTGGTACTCCCTCGAACCCGGTAAGTTCAGCGTCAACTTCCCACGGGCTTCCAGATCACCTGCCACCAACTCAATCAGACTGCTGGAAACGCTGAACTGACCATCGGCAACCTCATAGGAAATCCTGCCTCTTCCCGAATCAAACGGCCAAGGCTCAGGGAACATGTTGCTGAAATACATCTGGAATGCATCATTGTCGATATCGAGGTAGCCACGTTCGGGCTGCAGAGAAATCAAACCGTTTAAACGATCAATAGCTGGTACACCGAGATAGGCATCCATGCCAAATTCAACAAGACTACCTACTACTTTCGGCCTGCCGTTGACGCGATCGAAAGAGAAGTTCAGATTCTGCAATTTTCCTCTAGGGTCGACGGCATTCAGTGCATTGCTCAGTCGTTCCGGCACAAGCGACTTTTCACCTGCGAACTGAATGAGATCGGCCAATGCTGAAACATCAACCAGCGATATCTCCCCTGCAAAAGAACGAGCATCACCGTTGCCACTCGTAGCAAGTCGAATATCTTCTACCCTGAAACTGAATTCACCCTGCCTGAAAGCCACATAGGGTACCGAAAGCTGGCCCTCCAGAAAGGAACTGCCCTGGAACCTGAGCTGAGCTGTACCTTCATCGACGAGCTTCAGTATTGTTTTGTCCCGCGATATCCCTATATCGGAAACGCTGACCTCTACCGTTGTATCGACCTCGCCAGGAGACATCGTCAGCCATGCCTCAGTGCTCAATGTTGCAGACGAAACCTCGTTTCCTGCAACCATCGCCTGTGGTAGAAAATTACTCAATTCAAGCTCTGGTGCCTGAAGGTAAATGTCAGCGGAAAAATTGTTCTTTCTCACATCCCCCTGGTATCGGCCTGTGAGACTCAGACGACTCCTCTTGATGGATTCATCGGCAAGCTGACGTTCCAGGTATAAAGGAAACGAGATCTCCTTGCTCTCTCCCCGACCCGTGACGAGCCAGGGTTCACCCTCCCTGGACACGACCTGAACTTTGTGTTCCCTGCCAAACAGGGTGATATCGACATCATTTAACTCAATAACATTGATGTATGGCACTGATTCCAGCACGGGATCGAGATTGAACTCCGCCCCGCCTTTCGGCAGTCCCTTGACGCGCACCCCATCGTCGTCTGCAATGAGCGTAAACCTTATCCCCGAGGCCTCCATCTCCGAAACCACCGGGATTCCGCCACTAATGCTTCTGAACGAACTCAGCCTCAATCTGAGGTGGTCGATAGAGAAAGCGACCTCTTCATCTCTTCGAAGGACAACGTCCGTACACTCGAAAACCGGATCGAAAACCCGCCAGTCACCTTTGACATCACCCAAAGAAACATACTGCAGACCAGCATCGTGCAGTAGAGACTCTACTTGTTCCTTATTGGTAGCGGCCGCGTACACAAAAAGTCGGCCAAGAAGAAGATAGATGGCTATCAGAACGATAAGCAGTACAGCAATCCACCAGCTAGCTCTTAGAAAGCTGCTCGTTATTCGCAAGAACACCCGAAGTACTCCCGGCAGTGTCCTGTCTGACAGATAGCTTTGTTTTCAGAGCTCACAGGAGGGCACGTCTTGCAAGGCTGGCTGAATGCATAGCTATCTGTCAGACAGGACACTAGCGTGCCTGCGCCTGCTCGACAACCGAGATGACGATGTCATATTGCTCCTGGGTATAACCGGGCTCAACCTGATAGGAGATCGAGGTGCCAAGCATTCGTGCCAGTTCACGCACGTTCTCCGCCTGTTCATCAATGAGCTGATCAACGACGGTTTGTGACGCCATAACCAGGCACTCTCTACCCGACAGCTCCTTCGCCTTCCGCTGAAGGTTCTTAAAGATTTCCAGGCAGACGGATTCTGCCGATTTGATAAATCCTCTGCCGTCACAAACTGAACAGGGTTCGCAAAGGGTCTTGAGCAGACTGCCGTGGGTACGCTTTCGTGTCATTTCTACCAGACCGAGCTCAGAGATTTGCGTGATATTGCATTTAACCCTGTCCGCCTGCTGCCCCTTTTCAAGCATTCGTAGAACCTGACGCTTGTGTTCCTCGTTTTCCATATCGATAAAATCAATAATGACGATACCACCGATATTTCGCAGTCTAAGCTGTCGCGGGATCGCCGTTGCCGCTTCAAGATTGGTACGATAGATGGTGTCTTCCAGATCCTTCCTACCGACAAATGCACCCGTGTTTACATCGATCGTGGTCATTGCCTCTGTTTGATCGACAATCAGATATCCACCTGACTTGAGAGGTACTCTTCTATCCAGTGCGGCCTCAATCTGATCTTCCAGTTGGTACTGGTCAAACAGAACTTGCTCCGAGGAAAAGATCGACATGCAGTCTAGTTTGTCTGGAATGTAGTCACTAAGAAACCGCTGCATAACGTCAAAGGTTTCCTTGTCATCAACCTGAATTCCTGTGGTCTGACTGTTGATGATGTCCCGCATGACTCTGAGCGGCAGTGGAAGGTCTTCATAAACGAGAGTAGCGCTGGCGGCCACATCGCCTTCTTCGCGAATACCCTGCCAGCGAGTTCTAAGGTAACCCGCATCCTGGGTAATCTCCTCAGCACTGGCATTTTCTGCGGCGGTACGAATGATGAAACCTTCCTCAGGCTCGCAGATCGGCATGACAATATCTCTCAGCCTCGCCCTTTCTTCCTCGTCTTCTATCCGCTGGGAGATCCCTATATGAGAGCTTCCCGGAAGATATACGAGATATCTCGAAGCCATCGACAAGTTGGTTGTGATTCGCGCACCCTTCTTGCTAATCGGTTCCTTGGTGACCTGGACCAGTAATTCCTGGCCATCATGAAGTAGTTCTGTGATCGCGGGATTTTCGGAACCCGGGTCACGATCAAATACGCCATGGCCATCCATGAGATCGGTGACATGCATGAATGCTGCTCTCGCTTGACCAATCTCGACGAAGGCACTCTGCATCCCCGGCAGTATCCGAACAACCTTGCCTCTATAAATATTGCCGACACTGCTGCGCGTATCTGATCTTTCGATGAAGACTTCCTGCAACAGTCCTTTTTCGACCACACCAACTCTCGTCTCATTCGACGACACACTGATAAAAATTTCCTCAGACATAACTGCTGTCCCGGATGTTTAGAATCTCTCTCTCTCTCACTTCTGCCTCACCCAGGCAGAGAATCCCAAAATGCCTCAGTACTAAAATGGTTTCTGCCAGAGGCAAGCCGATCACATTGGTATAACTTCCGTTAATAGAGCTGACAAATGCTGCGCCTATCCCCTGCAGGCCATAACCACCTGCCTTATCGGAAGGTTCTCCCGTCTGCCAGTACCACTCCATCTCAGCGGCACTTAGCCTCCTGAATTGTACATCGCTGGAAACACAAAATGTTTCATCCTCTCTGCCGCGAATAACCGATACGCCGGTCAGAACCTGATGTTTAGAACCGGATAGTGCTTTCAACATGGCAAGTCCATCTGACTTAGATTCCGGTTTGCCTAGAATGGTTCCCGAAATAACAACCGTGGTATCTGCAGCGATCACGACCGATGAGGGTGAGCTTTGGGCAGACACTGCAATCGCCTTTTCCCTGGAGAGCCTGGTCACATAGTCTCCTGCCTGTTCGTCTTTCAACACGCGCTCATCGATATCGGGTTTAACAACGACAAACGTCAATCCCGCCTGACGGAGCAAAGATGAGCGTCGTGGAGACCCGCTGGCGAGAATCAGATCATTCATGTCACACGAAACTTCCGCCTGAGGAAACGCAGCATCAGGAAAACCCACGGCCAAAGAAGCGCACCAGAGACTGCAGGTAACAGATACCACATGCTCCATTCGTTCAAGCCGAAAATGCTTTCAACCCAGAAATTGATGAGATGATTCACGCCCAGAATGGCAAAAAGCACAGCAGCCTGTTGCCAGACAGAGAACATGCGAAGTCGCTGATACAGATTCGCCACAATGTAGGCAATTGCTACGTAAGATAAAGCATGCTGCCCAATCAAGCTGCCAAGCAGAATGTCCATGACGATACCGATGCACCATGCAGAAATGAGACCTAACCTGTGCGGCAGAGCCAGAATCCAGTAAACCAACACCATGGCGACCCAATCGGGCCGCACAAAGCCCAGTTCCGCAGGAACAGAATGAGGCACAGGCACAACTGACAGCACCATGCCTGTAAGAACCGTCAGCACTATGACAACGATTCCACTCACTCGATTTTCAACCACTGCTTCCATCGTTTCTTCCTGATGCTACCCGCGACTCCGTGAATACGAGCAACACATGCCGTGTTCGATCCAATTGCGCGCTGGGCTGAGCCTTAACCTCAACAAAGGGCTTTCCTGGCTCAAAACTGACTCTATCGACAACGCCAACTGGATAGCCTACTGGAAATCGGTTTCCAAGACCGGAAGAAAGTAATTGATCGCCCACCTGAATGTCGGCCGTGGAATTGACATGCAGCAGTTCAAGCTGCTGGTCTAGTCCCGTACCCTGCGCAATCAATCTCAAGTTACTTCGAAGCACCTGTACCGGGACTGAATGTGTCTGATCGCTAATCAACAATACCCTGCTGGAAAATTCACTGACCTCCACTACCTGCCCCATCAGACCCTGGGCATCGAGTACCGGCTGACCGATAAAAACATGGTCGGCAACACCCTTGTCGATAATAACTTCCTGCTCTTCCGGGTCTGGATTGACCCCAATCAGTTCTGCCACCAGAACATTATCCTGTAGTTTGGCAGCCGAACCCAACAGATCACGAAGCCGAAGGTTCTCCGCTGTAAGAGCCGCCATCTTTTCTGTCTTTACCTTGAGCAGTATCCGCTCACTTTCAAGCTCAGAGATTCGACGCCTCATATCTTCCCGGGTACTAAAGACCTCGCCAAGATCCCGAGCACTACGATTGGGTAGATCCGCTGCGACAACGACCGGCGTCACCGCGACAGTCAGCGCCGACCGGGTTCCATCCAACCAGCTGGTGGCATCATCGATAAACATCAGGACAATCGACAGTAGAGCTAATCCCAGGAGTTGGTAGCCACGAGTCGTTTCCTCGAGAAAAAGCGATTTGATTTGGTTCCCTCTCTCTTAGGGAGACACTTCAGCGTCTCCTTCGGTTGAACACCAAATCGATAGGGCTAGCGTAGAGATGAATGCTACTGGATGGACAGAACGTCGCTATCTACTCGATCATCCATAAGTTCCAGCGCGCGACCACCACCTCTTGCAACACAGGTCAGGGGGTCTTCGGCGACGATGACCGGCAGGCCCGTTTCGCTGGAGAGCA
>JABHYO010000043.1 GCA_018656865.1 Gammaproteobacteria bacterium
ATTGGACGCAGATTTTCGACAAAACAATCTTCGACGCGGGCCGCATAGTCCCACTCGATCTTCGATTTATCGAAAAAAATCATCTCGACCAGGGATTTTGCCGCCTCGCGAGCCTTTCTCGGAGTAATCCTGACACCAAGATCAACGTCAGCAAATCCTGCGGCACCCGAGACGACAACCCGTTCGACCTTTTCTGGCAGCAAATTTGCGGTCTTTAACGCGAGATAGCTCCCAAGAGAATTACTGACCAGAGTTACCGGACCAGGAATCCCCATAACCTGATCAACAACATGGTCGGACAAATCGTCCAGCCGGTTACTGATCTCGCAAAGGGGTTGTTCGATAACCCGAATAGTGTCCGCAGCGATCAGCGGTACTACCCTTTCCCAGATCCAGCCTCCGGCAAACATTCCACTCAAATACACGATGCTTTTTTCATTGCTCATAATACATATCCTTGTAATCACTGGTTATAAGGGCTTTTTCTCGCCCCAAATGAGAGTGGATTTTTCCGCCACTCCCTCAAGACAGAGTGTCCGCGCGTTAGCGTATTTCGCAACGCTTCTGTAAACCCCCCATTTCTAAAGGGATACGGAGGTCTCCGCCTGATTTGCCTGACAAAATATGAAAAAGAAAGTGGCAGAAAACGCCAAAAACGGGCGTAAAAAGCATTATTTACGACTGTTTTCAATTGAATTAAAAACGCTACTGGAATGACTCAGATAGGGCTATCTGAGCTGTTCATACTGCAGTGGAATGGAGTTCCTGATCTTGAAATTTGATCGAAAACGCATCGTTGTGAACGGCGAGGTTCAGTACTTCACCTCGGACCTGACAATTGAACCCGAAAAACTCTCTCCTGGCTCCCCAGTTACCCTTGAATTTAACCTGGACGAAGCACGATTGCTACGGGCGCACCTTTCCGACGATCGCCCGACCATGATCACTTTCAATCATGAAGGTGGAACGGAGCGTTTCGTGCAATGCGCGATTACACAGGTAGAGGATACAAAGGACCGCCACGTGAGATTCACCTGCCGGTATGAGACCGTTACGAAGAGCGCTGAGTCTGCGCACTCATTCTGAGTCTAAGGGAAGTAAGCGTTTTCAGTAAATGTGTGGTCAGTCACATCCTTGACACCCTTGAGTTGGGGAAGCTGCTCAAGCAGTGTTTTTTCGACGCCATCCTTGAGTGTTGTATCGACCATACCGCATCCCTGACAACCACCGCCAAACTGCAGTACTGCAATATCTTTGTTAACAACCTCAACCAGGCTGATCATTCCACCATGTGAGGCAAGCCCCGGGTTAATCTGACTGTGCAGGACATAATTAATTTTGTCCTCAATGGGGCTGTCTTCCGAGACCTGCGGCGCCTTTGAATTTGGTGCCTTGATCGTCAATTGGCCGCCCATCCGGTCTTCAGCATAATCAACCAGTGCATCAACGAGAAAGGGCTGGCTGCGATCGTCGATCCAGGCTACAAAACCTTCGTATTCAACCCGCTCATCATCCGCCACTTCCTCACCGGGCCGACAATAGGCGATACAGGTTTCTGCCATCGGTGTTCCCGGGTCGGCGATAAAGATGCGGATGCCGACATTCTTATCGTCCTGCTTAGACAACAGTTCAATCAGGTATTCTTGTGCGGATTCTGTAATTTCGACCATGAGATTTGTGGAATATCGGAAAGGACTGCATTTTATAGGAAACCCTGGTTCGCAAAAACCATGGGTTTCTTGTGGGATCTGTTCTTGAGGACGGTTCATATCAATTACTCAATATCCTCAACATCCTGTACTTAATCCCTTGATAAAATTCATTTTTTTTGATCGTATGAAATCATGCAAGACAACACGACCGACATTCTTACGAGGGAACTGAAAAAGCGTATTCTCGTTCTGGACGGCGCCATGGGTACTCAGATCCAGGACCTTGGGCTCTCGGAAGATGACTATCGTAGCGACCGCTTTAGTGATCATGAGGGGCAATTGCTTGGAAACAGCGATCTGCTCTCCCTGACTCAACCAAAAGCCATCAGGGACATCCACCTGGAATACCTGCACGCCGGTTCGGACATCATCGGCACCAACACCTTCACTGCCACAGCAGTATCGCAGGCTGACTATGGCACCGAGGCTCTCTGTTACGAGCTCAATTTTGAATCAGCGCGGATCGCCCGGGATGCTGCAGACCAAATCACACGGGAGAATCCAGAGAAACCGCGCTTTGTGGCCGGAGCCATCGGACCGACAACCCGGTCCGCCAGCCTTTCACCGGATGTTAATGACCCGGGCTTTCGGAATATAACCTTCGACGATCTTGTAGAAGACTACGGCACATGTATCCAGGGCCTGGTGGATGGCGGTGCCGACATCATCCTGATAGAAACCATCTTCGATGTCCTTAACTGTAAAGCAGCAATCTATGCTGCAAAAAAAGCGTTCAGAGCATCTGGCACGGCACTGCCTATCATGATTTCAGGCACTATCACTGATGCCAGTGGCAGGCTTCTGTCAGGTCAAACCGCCGACGCATTCTGGGCATCGACTAAACATGCCAACCCGCTAAGCGTTGGATTCAACTGTGCACTTGGTGCAGATGAACTGCGCCCTTATATAGAACAGATCTCCCGGACCTCCGACTGCTTTATCTCTGCCTACCCAAACCGGGGACTACCGAACGAATTCGGCGAATACGACGAAACAATCGAGCACATGGTTTCCGCTATGCGGGACTATGCCGAAAGTGGGCTCGTTAATCTCATCGGGGGATGCTGTGGCACGACGCCGAATCATATCCGAGCGTTCAGTGAGCTTGCTGCCGCATCGACGCCGCACGCTCGCACGGTGCAACCCAGGCGCAGCCTGCTATCCGGTCTGGAGCCATTCACCATTACCGAAGACTCCCTCTTCATCAATGTCGGTGAGCGCACCAACGTCACCGGTTCAGCCAAATTCGCACGACTGATCAGGGAAGAAAGCTACGAAGAGGCACTCGATGTCGCCAGGCAGCAGGTCGAAAATGGCGCTCAGATCATTGATATCAATATGGATGAAGGCATGCTCGACTCGAAAGCAGCGATGGTTCGCTTTCTGAATCTAATCGCTGCTGAACCGGATATTTGCCGAGTCCCGATCATGGTCGACAGCTCCAGATGGGAGGTTATCGAAGCAGGTCTCAAGTGCATCCAGGGCAAATCAATTGTCAATTCGATTAGCCTTAAGGAAGGCAAGGCCTCCTTCGTCGAGCAGGCAAGAGCCTGCCTGGACTACGGTGCCGCCGTCATCGTGATGGCATTCGACGAAAACGGTCAGGCAGATAACCTGGAGCGCCGACAGAACATTTGTCGTCGTTCTTATGACATTCTGGTGAATGAAGTCGGTTTTCCTGCTGAAGATATTATCTTCGACCCCAATGCCTTTGCTATTGCGACAGGTATTGAAGAGCATAATCTTTACGGCAAGGACTTCATTGACGCCTGCACCTTTATCAAGAAGGAGCTGCCTCACGCCCATATATCCGGTGGGATCTCAAACGTCTCCTTTTCCTTTCGGGGGAACAATCCTGTACGCGAGGCGATACACGCCGTCTTTCTCTATCACGCTGTTAAAGCCGGTCTTACCATGGGCATCGTCAATGCGGGACAACTGGCGATTTATGAAGAGATACCGGTGGCACTGCGCGAATGCATCGAAGACGTCATTTACAACCGACGTGAAGATGCCACAGAAAGCTTGATTGAACTTGCTACTGAATATACCGGCTCAAAACAAAAAGATGTTAAAGGCGATCTCTCCTGGCGGGAGCTACCGG
>JABHYO010000075.1 GCA_018656865.1 Gammaproteobacteria bacterium
GCCGACCCTGGACGATTCGGCAGTACGCTGGTTTCTCCACGGCCGAAGAGTCCAATGCATTCTACCGGCAACTGCTGGCTGAGGGGGGTCAGGGTATTTCCGTCGCCTTTGATCTCGCTACCCATAGAGGTTATGACTCAGACCACGAACGAGTCACCCACGACGTAGGCAAGGCAGGTGTTGCTATTGATTCCGTCGAAGATATGAAGATCCTTTTCAACGAAATCCCCCTCGACAAGATTTCCGTTTCCATGACCATGAACGGCGCTGTCCTGCCAATCCTGGCGGGTTACATTGTTGCGGCAGAAGAACAGGGCGTGGAACAACCACAGCTCTCCGGTACCATTCAGAACGATATCCTGAAAGAGTTCCTGGTTCGAAACACCTACATTTATCCGCCAGAACCCTCGATGCGCATCATCGGCGACATTATCGCGCATTGCACCGAGCAGATGCCTCGTTTCAATACCATTTCAATATCTGGCTATCACATTCAGGAAGCAGGCGCCGACTCTGCGCTTGAACTCGCCTACACCCTGGCGGACGGTAAGGAATATATCCGCACAGCACTCGCTGCCGGACTAAAAATTGACGACTTCGCACCAAGGCTTTCCTTCTTCTGGTGCATCGGTATGAATTTCTACATGGAAATTGCCAAGCTGAGAGCAGCGAGACTGCTATGGGCGAAGATAGTCGAAGAATTCGGCCCCAAAAATTCACGTTCAAAAATGCTGAGAACACATTCTCAGACATCCGGCTGGTCACTGACGGAACAGGATCCTTACAACAATGTTGTCCGTACAGCGATCGAGGCTATGGCAGCGGTATTCGGCGGTACACAATCTCTGCATACCAATGCCCTCGATGAAGCCATCGCTTTACCTAGCGAATTTGCTGCCCGTATCGCCCGCAACACACAACTGGTGATTCAGGAAGAAACCGGTATTACCGATGTGATCGACCCATGGGGTGGTTCCTACATGATGGAATCTCTGACCCAGGAAATCGCCGACAAGGCCTGGACTCTGATCGAGGAAATCGAAGAACACGGCGGCATGGCAAAAGCTATCGGCACCGGCCTGCCGAAACTGAGGATCGAAGAGGCTGCCGCTCGTAAGCAGGCGCTGATTGACCGTGGCGAAAACGTCATCGTCGGCGTCAACAAATACCAGCAAGAGGAACAGGACGAGGTCGACATCCTGGAGATCGACAATACCGCTGTGAGAAAAGCGCAGCTAGAGCGCCTCGCCAGCATCAAAGCTGAAAGAGACGACGCTGCGGTCCAGACCGCATTGAACGCTATCCGCGATGCAGCCGAATCGGGTACTGGCAATCTACTGACTCTGTCGATTGAAGCGACCAGGGCCCGCGCCACCGTAGGCGAAATATCCTCCGCCATGGAATCGGTCTTCGGTCGATATGAAGCTGAAACCAAAACAACGCAGGGCGTCTATGGCAGCTACTACAAGGAAGACGAAACCTGGCAGAACATCACTCAACGTGTAGAGAAGTTCGAGACCGATCATGGACGCCGCCCAAGAATGCTGGTCTGCAAAATGGGTCAGGATGGCCATGATCGAGGCGCCAAAGTCATCGCCACGGCATTTGCCGATGCAGGATTCGATATTGATCTGTCACCCATGTTTTCTACACCCGAAGAAGTGGTTAGACAGGCAGTCGAAAATGACGTGCACGTCATCGGCGTTTCATCGCTGGCCGCCGGGCACAAAACCATGATTCCGCATCTCTTAAATGAACTGCAGAAAGCAGATGCGAGCGATATTGCTGTCATCATCGGTGGTGTTATCCCGAAACAGGATTACGGATTCCTGGAGCAGGTAGGCGTCAAAGGTGTCTTCGGCCCGGGAACGCCCATACCACAGGCAGCTGACCAGGTGCTCGGAGTCATCGAAGCCAGCGCCTGATGGCGGCCACGCCCGATCTAAAAGCGCTAACAAGCGGATCAAGGCGCGCGCTGGCAAAATCTATCACGCTGATAGAAAGCAAGCGCGCCCAGGATCGTGAGGCGGCAGTTTCCTTAATCGAGACCGTTCTACCGCATACTGGCGACAGCCTGCGTATTGGCATATCCGGCGTACCCGGTGTTGGCAAATCCACCTTTATCGAGTCGTTCGGATTGAACCTGATCAGTCAGGGGAAAAAGGTTGCCGTCCTTGCCGTCGATCCCAGCTCTCCGATTGCCGGCGGCAGTATCCTTGGCGACAAGACCCGGATGCCGGAACTATCCCGCGCAGAAAATGCCTTTATCAGGCCCTCGCCTTCTGCCGGAGTCATGGGTGGTATCGCCCAGCGAACACGGGAGTCTATCCTGCTCTGTGAAGCCGCGGGTTACGACGTCATACTCATAGAGACGGTTGGTGTCGGCCAGAGTGAAGTCGAAGTTTATGGCATGGTCGATTTCTTCATGCTGCTGATGGTGCCCAACAGCGGAGACGATCTGCAGGGTATCAAGCGCGGCATCACTGAATTGGTCGATGGTGTTGTTATCAACAAGGCTGACGGCGAGAGCATGGGGCTCGCCATGCAGACAAAACAGTTTTATCAAACTGCCTTCAATATTTTTCGGACAAATGAAGCCTGGAAACCGAAAATCCTCACCTGCTCCGCACTCGAACGGAAAGGACTCGATGATGTTTGGACCATGGTCTGCGATTTCGAACAAATGGCTAAAGAGAATGGCATGCTCGATCGGCGGCGCCGGGATCAAAATGTAGCCTGGCTGAAAAAGCTGATCACCATAGAATTGGAGCAACGCATAATGTCCAGTGACGAGGTAAAGCAGTCGTACCCCGACCTGGAAACCCGAGTTGAAGCAGGTGAACTGACGCCCTTCTCCGCCGCGAACCAGATTCTTGGGCTGGTCTTCAGCGAGGTGACAGGAAGAGAACAATGAAAACTTGTCACCGATGACGTATGAAGAGAAATATTTCAAAAAACTGAGAAGTGTCTAAAAAAACCGAGGGGATTCAATAATATATTCGGTTTTTGGATTACGCCAAGAGTATTATCGGAGCAGATAAATACAAACGACTAGAAAGAAAACCGAGATCGAATATCTTTAGTGTGACTCTGAATTCGAGCTGGTGATCTAGCTGAACATCTAGACTGATCATCGCTTAAGCAGCAGGAGTATCCGGACCGACATGCTTGAGAAAAAAGGGGTAAGCCATGAAAGAGAGTGATCTCTATCTGCCCATCAAAGCTTTTCTCGAACAAAGCGGCTACACGGTTACCGCTGAGGTGAAAGACTGTGATCTCGTTGCCCAGAAAAACGATGACCTCATCGCCGTTGAACTTAAAGCTGGTGCCAACATGCAGGTTCTCGTGCAGGCAACAGACCGGCAGAGTATCACCGATTCAGTTTACGTCGCTGTCCCCGCCCCACGTAAGAAAAGTGCCTCGCACTGGCGTGGCATCAAACGTGTACTCAGACAGCTCGAACTGGGCCTCATAACCGTCGACCTGAACAGGCGAGAACCGGTGGTGACCGTATTGTTCGACCCACTGCCGTATCAGAAAAAGACACTCTCGAAACGCCGACGTGCCGTCATCGAGGAGGTTGCCGGTCGTTCCGGCGATCACAATATTGGCGGTACGACAGGACAAAAGCGCGTCACCGCTTATCGGGAAAATGCGATTCTGATCGCTACTTGCCTGATGCATCACGACCGCCCAATGACACCAGCAGAGCTTCGGCAGTTGGACACGGGCGAGAAGACCAGAAGTATTCTTGCCAGTAACCACTATGGCTGGTTTCAGCGGGTCAACCACGGTATTTATCAGTTGACCGACCAGGGTCGTGTTGACCTTGCCAACTACCCCAGCATCGTTTCTCATTGTGAAGCGAGGCTCGCACGAATCAATGAAACGGACTAAAAGGAAGCATGAAAATGTCCTATGCAGAGATTGCTCGACAACTTCGACCAGATATCGAGGCGATAAGTGAGAAAGCTGAAGCAGACTGTCGTGTACCTCCAGACATCATCGATAAACTGAATGGGGCCGGCCTATTGGCCATGACCATTGCTGAGAAGTATGGTGGCCTTGAGCTTGATGCGCTTGATAGCCTAAAAGCTATTGAAGAACTCTCCTACGCTGACAGCGGTGTCGGCTGGTGCTGCATGATCTACTCGACCACAGCACACCTTGGCTCCTTCCTACCGGAAGCCTGGGGCAATCAGGTGTACGGGGTGGAGAATACGAACGGCAGGTTCAGGAGTCCGATATCAGCCGGCGCTGCCGCACCTACCGGCAAAGGTCGCGCTGTTGAGGGAGGCGTGATCGTCTCCGGTCGGTGGGCCTGGGGTTCGGGTACTCATCACTGCGACTGGATATGCGGAGGCACGGTGGTCGAGGAAGACGGCGAACTCCGTCGCCTGCCAAACGGTGAGCCCGCTGTACACGTCATGTTCTTTGAAAAAGATCAGGTCAATCTTCAAGACAACTGGAATCCATCGGGCCTAAGGGGGACAGGCAGTGTTGATTTCGAGGTCGAACAACAATTCGTACCTGACGGTCGCTGGACGGTCCTCGGCATGTCACGAAGACAGATCGACGTACCACTGTTTCGCTTTCCTTTTTTCGGCTATTTTGCTTCTGCTGTCGCGATGGTACCTCTCGGTATCGCTCGACGGGCGGTCGATGACTTCGATGCCATCGCCAAAGGCAAGGTCCCGGCTGCAAAGACTTCGACTATCAATGAATCATCCATCACCCAGTTGGAATTCGGTCAGGCTGAATCCCTTGTCGAAGGCGCACACAGTTACCTTTACAGCAAAGTAGCTGAACTCTGGGAGAAGGTTGCCAGCGGCGATAAAGTCACACTGGAGGACAAGCGCCAACTCAGACTCGCCGTCTCACAGGCTACGATAATGTGTGCCAGGGCCGTCGATAAGTTATACAACGCGGCGGGCGGTACCGCACTTCAGGGCCACTGTTCTTTGCAGCGGCACTTTCGTGACATTCATGCCGCAACCCAGCACCGGATGGTTTCACCGGAGGTTCTGAGACTGGCTGCGGCCGCCAGGCTTACTGAAAACGAATCCGGCGCACAACTCTAGTTCTGAAAGAGCATCCCTAGCCGCTGTTTCGAGCCGACACCAGCCAGGCGGCGGCGCTGGCCACAATTCCATCATCAGAAAGATGTTGAGAAAAAGCATCCATCACGGCCTGCCTTGCCTTCTGAGCTGTATTTTCATCAAGTGTATCCAGCAACCCGGACAGCGGACCAACGCGAGACTGGAACTCCATTAGCTCATCCAAATCACTACCGAGTGCTATTTCACGTTCGACCGGGTCGATGTTGATATCGGTGAATCCTCCTTCTACAAGGATCTTGCGGGTGTAATCAAGATCGGCGAATGCGAAGGGCCCAGGGTCCGTCGGACCCGGTTGAGGCGCACCCTCTGTCATGAATGGCTGAACGGCCTGCCCCGCAATCGCAATCCACGGATTATTTGCAGGCGCCTGCCAGCAGAGAAACACCAGTCTGCCATCCGATTTCAGACCGCTCCTGATATTCTGAAATGCCACAACCGGATCATCGAAAAACATGATACCGAACCGGGAAAATGCGCAGTCATGATCCGGCGTATACTTCTGAACCGCTGCATCAGCCACCGAGAAGCGGACTGCGGCAGAACCCGGGTCTTTTTCATTCGCACGGGCAATCATGTTCTCTGATATGTCGACCCCCCAGACCGCGGCACCGTCTGCCGCGAGCTGCAGGCTGGTCGTACCGCAGCCGCAGCCAATATCGAGCACTCGCTCACCAGCCTTTGCCGCAGCCAACCTGATACCTTCACTGGAAATCGGCTCCAGCATCCGATCAATGTAGTCCTCTACAGACACCCAGGCAGAACCCATTCGGCCATTCCAAAACTCCCCCTGCTCCTTATTACCCATCTATATTCCTCTTCGATATACTCCAGAGTCCACATCATAAACTGTCGACGGAGAGAGAGACATGAGTGAACAACAGCAGGAACAACCCTTCTGGCTGAAGGACAACTTTGCACCGGTCTATGAGGAAATCACAGCCACGGATCTGGAAGTATCAGGAGAGATCCCACGGGAACTGAATGGACGGCTCTTGAGGAACGGAGCCAACCCTCAGAACGGATGGTCCGCTCACTGGTTTCTGGGTAATGGCATGCTGCACGGCGTTGAAATTCAGGACGGCAAGGCCAACTGGTACCGTAACCGCTACGTCAAGACACCGCTGTACCTGAATTCAGATGACGAGGTGATGGACTCACTCGGTGATCTGACCAAATCCGTCGCCAACACCCACGTCATACATCATGCCGGCAAGATCCTGGCTCTGGAAGAAGCTCACTTGCCGTTTGAGGTCTCAGATGATCTTGAAACTGTCGGGCCATATAACTTCGGCGGCAAGCTGAATGGTGCCATGACGGCCCACCCGAAAACCTGCGGTGAAACGGGCGAACTGATTTCCTTCGCTTACGGCATGACCGAACCCTACCTCACTTATCATCGGACCTCGCCAACTGGAGAAATGCTCCAGGTTGAGCCGATCACAGTGAAGGGCGCGACCATGGTGCACGACTTCAACATTACGCGTAACCATGTTGTTTTCATGGATCTACCCGTGGTCTGGGACTTTGAAGGCATGGAATCTTCCGGACTACCAGTGGTCTGGGATGAGAGCTATGGTGCCCGACTGGGCGTCATGCCAAGAAACGGCACTGATGCTGACGTAAGGTGGTTCGACATCAATCCCTGTTATGTGTTCCACCCCATGAATGCCTACGAAGAGGGCAATAAGATTATTCTCGATGTCTGCCGGATGGAGACGGCGATGAAGCCCGGCGTCAATTCTCCCCCTCAGCTGTATCGTTGGGTCATAGACCTGGACAAAGGCACAGTCAGCGAAAGTCAAACGGACGATCGCACGGTTGATTTTACGCGGATCTGCGACACCAGAGTCGGCCTCAAGAACCGATACGGGTATGGTGCCGCCTTCGGCGGAGGTATGCCCGTTGCCGTAGGCTTCTTGAAATACGACCTTGAAAAAGACTCTTCAGAATATCATGACCTTGGCGGCGGTCTGGGCAGCGAGCCTGTCTTCGTCAAGGACCCGAACGGTAAGGATGAAGACGATGGCTGGGTGCTGAGCTACGTCTATCAGCCGGAAATTAACAAGAGCGAGATTGTTATCGTTGACTCCCGCGCCTTTGACAAAGATCCCGTTGCACGCATTCATTTGCCGGTGCGTGTGCCTGCGGGTTTCCACGGCAACTGGGTTCCAGATGGCTACTGAGTTTGAACATCTGCAATACGAGGTCACCGATCAGGTAGCTGTCCTCACGCTTGATCGACCTGAACGGCTGAATGCCCTCACCCCTCAAATGCGTGAAAGCCTGCTTGAGGCGGTTACTCTGGCCGATAATGATGATGTCGTTCGCGCCATCATCATTACCGGTGCGGGGCGTGGCTTCTGTTCCGGCGGCGACGTCAAGGCGATGAACGAAGCCAGAAAGACCGGCAGGCTTGGTTCATTACAGGAAACCATGGCACCGATACGGGACAAGGTGGTACTTGCCATGCGTAACGCCAGCAAACCCGTCATCGCTGCTGTCAATGGCCCTGCTGCCGGTGCAGGAATGAACATTGCCCTGGCCTGTGATATTCGCATTGCCGCCAACAACATCAAGATGGGGCAGACTTTTACCAGACGAGGCCTGCATCCTGACTGGGGCGGCACCTATTTCCTGCCGAGGATCGTAGGTATGGCAAAGGCTGCTGAGATGATCTGGTCGGGCAGAATGATCTCGGCAGACGAAGCGCTAGCGCTCGGAATTGTGTCGCAACTGACTGAACCGGAATCGCTCATGGATGAGGCGATGGCGCTAGCCAGAACCTTCGCAGAAGGTCCGCCCATCTCCATTCGCCTGGCGAAAAGGGCCATGTATCGAAGCATGGACTCCAGTTTAGAAGAAGCCCTGGAATTTGAAACCTTCGCACAGAATGTCTGTCGTGACACCAAAGATGCCAAAGAGGGTATAGCTGCCTTCGTCGAAAAAAGAGAACCAAAGTTTACCGGCGAATAGGTGACCCGGGGGTGTTGTTCTACACAGATTGATTCCCCATGCCCCACTGCCACAGGAGTTTTAGAGATGAGCTGGGAAAAAGAAATCTCGGAACTGAAGTTACGGAGTGAACTGGCCGAGAAGATGGGCGGTGAGGAAAAAGTCGCCCGCCAGCATGAATTCGGCAAACTGACTATTCGCGAGCGTGTCGATACCTTTGTCGACAAATCAAGTGTCGATAAATTAAGTGTCGATAAATCAAGTTTTCACGAGATTGGCAAGTTAGCCGGTGTCGCCGAATACGACGACGAAGGTAATCTGAAGGCATTCACCCCATCTAATTTCATTTTCGGAACGGCGGAGGTGAATGGCCGATCCGTCATTGTTTCCGGCGATGACTTTACCGTTCGGGGCGGTTCAGCAGATGCTTCAATTGCAGGTAAACGCCTTCAGGCGGAAGGACTGGCAACAGAGTTACAGCTCCCTCACATCCGTCTGGTGGATGGCATGGGCGGTGGCGGCTCCGTCAAGACCATCGAAACGGCAGGTCGAACCTATATCCCGGCTGTTAAGGGCTGGGAAACCATCGTCGCCCATCTGGCAGTGGCACCGTCGGTTTCTCTCGCGCTGGGCAGCGTCGCTGGTATCGGTGCGGCAAGAGTAGCAACGTCTCACTATTCCTTGATCGTCAAGGATACAGCCCAAATGATGATCGCAGGCCCAGCCCTGGTCGACTGGGCAAGCCAGGGTGATGTCACCAAGGAAGAACTCGGCGCCTCGAAGATTCATACACGAAACGGCGCAATCGACGACGAGGCATCTTCGGAACAGGAAGCCTTCGAAATGGCGAAGCGCTTTCTCTCCTTTCTTCCTGACAACGTCCACGAAATTCCCTCAAGAACAGAATGTAACGACCCCACCGACCGTCAGGACGACATCCTGTTGAGCGTGGTGCCGAAGGACCCTCGCAAGGTCTATAAAATGCGACCTGTGATCGAAACTGTTGTCGACAAAGATTCATTCTTCGAAATCGGCAGAAAGTGGGGCCGATCCATTATCACCGGTCTCGCCCGACTGAATGGTGTTCCCGTTGCCGTCTTTGCCGAGGATCCCATGATCTACGGTGGTGCCTGGACTGCAGATGCCTGTCGCAAATTGATTCGTCACTGCGATCTCGCCTCCACCTTTCATCTGCCACTGGTTCATCTCGTCGACTGCCCGGGATTTCTGATTGGCAAACAGTCCGAGGAGGATGCCACCATTCGTTTCGGCTCACAGGCACTCGCTGCACTGGGCCAGGCCACTGTACCTTTCTGCAGCGTCATTATCAGGAAGGCGTTCGGCGTAGCCGGCGCCGCCAATACGAAACCAGGGGCCTATCACTTCAGGTACGCCTGGCCATCCGGTGACTGGGGCTCCCTTCCCATTGAGGGCGGTATCGAAGTTGCCTACAAGGCAGAACTGGCTGAATCGGACGACTATGAGGGCGATCTGGCCAAGATCAGGGAAAGACTGAACAAGGTAAGATCTCCTTTTAGATCAGCGGAGTATTTCGAGATAGAAGAAATAATCGACCCGCGAGAAACCCGTCCTCTTCTCTGCCGGTGGGCAGATCTCGCCTACCGTGCTTTGAAACCGGGTCAAACCGGTTTTTCCTATCGACCGTAATGACAGTACAGATGTAATGGAGCAGCAGATGGACAAGCCGCCGACACCAGTCAACACAGGGGCAGATTCCCCTGATTTTCTCGTCAAAACCTCGTTGGGTTGCTCCCTGGTCGTATTGCTTATCCTGATCCCTTTTACGATCAACAATTTCATACAAGATCGATTCGTGATGGGACTGGTGACCTCTTCTGTCGCAGTCGTCGCCCTGATGAACATCTGGAACGGTTTACATGGCAGGTACAGTCTTTGGGTAAACACCTACCTTGTGACACCTACCGCAACTTTTGCGATTATCTACGCTATGATAAATCTTGCTGGTCCAGGAAGTTACTGGCCGATTCTTCTTGCTCTTGCGTTCTATTTCGTACTACCCGAGCGTCGCGCATGGTTTTTCAATGTTTTGACTGTTTTGGTCTCTATTCCGGCCGCGTGGTATGTACTGGAACAGGAAATAGCCGTTCGGTTCTCTGCCGTTCTACTCGGTGTCAGTCTGTTTGCCTTTATCTCGATGCGAGAAATTAATTTGCTGCACACGCAATTGAAAGAACAAGCAGTCAAAGACAAACTAACCGGGTTGTTTAATCGAAACCTGCAGGAAAGCTCCCTGCAGCAGGCAATTTCCCAGAACCGGCGTTCCGGGTTGCCTGCCACAATCGTTGCACTCGACATCGATCAGTTCAAAGCTATCAATGACAGTCTGGGGCATCCCATGGGAGATCATGTCCTTAAGGGTGTCAGCGATCTGCTGCAGAAACGCATCCGCGGTAGCGACATGGCATTTCGTGTCGGCGGCGAAGAATTTATTGTTCTCCTACACAATACGAATGAAGACCAGGGTGCAACCTTCGCAGAAGAACTTCGTCAGGAAGTGGAAAAGGAGAAGCTGCTACCTGATCGCCAGGTCACCGTCAGTATGGGGGTTACCAGCTACAAGGACGACATGGATAGCTCATCCTGGTTAAAAACCTGTGACGAAAAACTGTATCAGGCCAAGAAATCAGGTCGAAACAAGGTAGTCGCTTAAACAGCTACCTTGCTACGAAGCTCCGTCAGTTGCGCCAGAATGGCAATAGCAATTTCGGCGGGCGTTTTGCTGCCTATGGATAGCCCAACGGGACCGTGCAATCGATCAATCTCTGCATCGGTAAGATCCAGAACCCTCAGCCGCTCACGACGTTTTGCTGACGTCCGGGTGGAACCTATTGCACCCACAAAGAAGGCATCTGTCTTCAAGGCTTCCATTAGTCCCATATCATCAATTCTGGGATCGTGAGTCAGCGCCACGATCGCTGTCGCCGAATCGTCGGCGTACGCCTTTACCGCATCGTCGGGCATATCGTTAACAAGTTGCACACCCTCAACGCTCCACTGTTCGATCATTTCTTCGCGCGGATCACAGACGAGCACATGGTAATCAAGCATCTGGGCCATCTGAGCGAGATATTGTGAGACATTGACCGCCCCGATTATAAAAAGCTGGAATCTTGGCCCGTACGTTTGCAGCAACTCTTTGCCATCCGTTTCAAGATCCTCAAAACCACCGGCAAATTGAAGATGTCTGAACCGGTCGACCTCACTCACCTCAAATTCACCACTCCCCAGATCAACTTTGCGTTCAACGCATTTCCGTTCTCCTAACCTGGCCCTGATCACTTTCAGAGAAGCGAGATTGGTGTCATCGACGAACGGTTCGATCACTACATGCAGCTGACCTCCGCAAGGCAGCTGGAATCGCTCCACTTCCTCTTCAGTAGCACCGTATATCAGTAGTTCAGGTTTTACCTTGGCAAGCTTGCCTTCATGCAGACGCTCAAGCAGGTCTTCCTCAATGCAGCCACCAGACAAAGAACCAACAACCTCGCCGTCTACATTGCAGCAAAGCAACGACCCGACTGGTCGCGGAGATGAGCCCCAGGTTTTTACAACTGTGCAAAGCCAGGATTTTTTACCCGCTTCCACCCAATCTGCCAGATGTGACAGTACTTCAAGATCAGCATTTTCCATGTAACTAGTGTCCGTCGAAAATGGCAAATTTCAAGTTGACTGGTGCGACCAGGTGCAACTTTTGATCTGCGAATCAATATGCGGTCAGGAAACTAGCACCGCGGTGTCTAGCTCTTGAACAAGAACTGGCTATTCTAACAGCAGCGAACCTTTCGTTCGCCAGGGGCGTTTGATATCGAATTCAGCGAGTATCTCTTCCGTATGCTCCCATGACCAGGTGGCCGTCGATACAGCTCTGCTGGCGAGTTTTGAAACTACAAACCAAGGGACTGTTTCGCCAGGATGTTTCTTTGAATCTCATTGGACCCGGCATAAATTGTTGCCGCTCGATTGTTCAAATATCGAGGGGCAGCTGTAGCAGCCGTGAAAGACCCCACCGGTGACGTATTGTTCCTGAATTCACGAATCTCCGGTTGGTAGGGTAAGCCGTAGTGATGGACGGCATCCATCACTAGTTCATCAATCCTCTGTCTGAGTTCGGTACGTCGGATTTTCAATATCGAGGAAACGGTACCGATGGATTCACCTGCTGCAACCGAGTCGAACACCCTGTTCTCGAACGCAACATAGGTTTCAAGCTCAATATTCAGCGCCGCCAGATTACGCCGGTAGCTTTCATCGTTTCTCAAATCGATACCCGTCGATCTCGCCTCGTCGTCCAGAAACTCCTTCAAATGTTCGAGCTTAGTCATCATGGCCGTTGCCGTCTTGCCACCACGCTCATGTGTCAGCAGATACTTTGCCACCGACCAGCCATCGTTTTCCTCCCCAAGTCTACCCGTCACTGGCACACGTACGTCAGTGAAAAATACCTGGTTGAACTCGTGGTCTCCGGAAATGGAAATGATTGGCTGAATTTCGATGCCCGGCAAATCCAGATCAAACAGCAAAAAAGTAATACCCTGCTGCTGGCGTCCTGAACTGTCTGTACGCACCAGGCAGAAGATGCGATTGCAGTAGTGGGCATGTGTCGTCCAGATCTTGGTACCATTAATGACATAGTCATCACCATCTCTGACGGCAGCACACTTCAACGATGAAAGATCGGAACCTGCGCCCGGCTCAGAATAACCCTGGGCCCACCAGTCCTCACCTTTGCGTATTCGCGGCAGGTAGTACTCCTTCTGTTCCTGAGTGGCGTAATACATGATCGCAGGCGCCACCATTTTGATACCATTCGGTGGCACCGAAGGTGCAGCCGCCAGTGTCAGTTCTCGCTGCCAGATGGCATGCTGTTCCGCAGACCAGCCAGCACCGCCCCACTCTTCCGGCCAACCGGGAACGGCCCAGCCCCGCCCATCGAGAATCTTCAGCCACTCCTCAGCAACCGGTTTTTCTGCATAGATACCAGCCTCCAGCTTTCCTGCTTTTTGAAGCTCAGGCGTCAGGCTTTCATCGAGAAACGTTCTGACTTCGTCGCTGAATAATGCTAATTCACTCATGTCGGCATTGTACTCCAATGTTCAAACTGTAAAGCCTTCATCAATCAGCGGCATTTTTCGCACGCGCTCACCGGTTGCTGCATAGATGGCGTTGGCGACTGCTGCGGCAAGCGGTGGCAGTGCCGGCTCACCCAGCCCGGTTGGTTCGTTGTCGCTCTGAATAAAGTGCACATCGACTTCCGGTGCTGCGCCGATCCGTAGCACTGGATACTGATCCAGGTTGGTCTGCTCGATACGACCTTGCTCCATCGTGATCTTCTGGCCAACCATCGTGCTGTAACCATCAATGATGGCGCCCTGAACCTGCCCTAGCGCCCCGCTCATATTGATGATTGGCCCGACATCCACCGCCGCTGTCACCCGATGCAGAGTCAGCTTTCTCTCCGCATCGACACTCACCTCTGCTATCTCTGCAACATGCGCTGCGTGGCAAAAATAAAAAGAGAGGCCCAGGCCTCTGCCTTTCGGCATCTTGCGTCCCCAGCCGCCTTTGCTCGCCACCATTTTGATTACATCGGCGGCTCTCCCGGTGTGCATGCTGCGAATGTCGCCCGGCAGTTTGCGCGGTGACCCCAGCATTTCCAGTAACAACTCGACATGGTCACGTCCGGTTTCAACCGCCAACTCATGTATGAAGCTCTGGGTGATGAAGGCATGGGTATTCGACCAGGGTGCCCGCCAGGGTCCTGCCAGGGTTTTCATTTCCGTGGTGGTATGCGAACCACGAACGACCGGGAAATTCGCTAAAGGGAAGGCCGAATCCCTGAACCCTGAACCGACTACCCGTTCACCGTTTTGATGAATACCGATGGCATGCTCATCCCAGCCGACAACGCGACCTTCTGGATTCACTGCCGCCCTTACCTTCTGGAAGCCGCCAACCCTGAAAAAATCGTGTCTCATGTTGTCTTCACGGGACCAGGTCAACTTCACCGGTTTGCCTGCCCGTTTCGAGAGTTCAATAGCCTCACAGACATATTCGTTACTGGTCCGACGACCGAAACTACCGCCCATGCGTTTGACATGAATGGTCACCTGGTCCTTCTCAAGACCATAGAGATTCTTCGCCACACTCTGGAATCGCGGGCCATTCTGTGTCGGCAGCCAGACCTCAAGATGATCCCTCCCGTCTTTCTCACCCGCCCGGTAGTGCGCCGTGCAGTTCATCGGCTCAAGGCACATATGGGTTACATAAGGGAATTCGTAAAAACGTTCGACAACACGATTGTCCCTGTCTTCAAATACGGCCTTGAAGTCACCACGCTCGATGTTGACCTCAGGCCCGACATCGGAGTCGACGTCTTCAGCGAATTTTTTGAATCCGGTCCAGCTGTCTTTCGAGGCAGCGGACTCATCCCAGACAACCTTGAGTTTTTCCCGAGCCTTGAATACTGCCCAGGTACTGGTCCCGACAATACCTACGCCATCCATCAGTTCCCTGACATTGCCATTACCATTGATGATCCAGGCATCGACAACACCGGGTTCCTTTTTCAGGTCATCAAGATTGGCACTGACGATGGTGCCACCGACCGCCGGACACTTTTCATAGGTGCCATACAACATGTCCGGGACACGGGTATCGATACCAAAGTCACCGGCGCCGGTGACGATATCGAGACTGTCCACCTGGCTCACCGACTTGCCCAGGATGGTGTACTCCTCGCGCCCTTTGTAAACCAGTGATTCGGGATCTGGTACAGGCTGCCGATATGCCAGTGCCGCAAGTTCCGCAAAAGAACGGAACTGGTCACTGTGGATATGGAAAACCCTGCTGTTCTCCACCTTGAGTTCATCCCTCGGCAGTTCCATCTCAATGGCACCAGCAGCGAGGAACATCTCCCTGGCTGTTGCGCCCATTTTTCGCATCAGGTTCCAGTTGAGGTAGAGAGTGTAGGAGCCTCCGGTGGATTGTCTGCCGTATCGTTCCGTATCGACTTCTGGCGTCTGCTTCACAATGACGTCATCCCAGTTCGCGCCCATTTCCTCAGCAACGATCATCGGTAGCGAAGTCTTGATGCCCTGGCCCATCTCCGGCGAACCGGAGTAGATCGTGATCGTTCCATCCTCGTCAATCTGGACATAGGCGTTCAGTTCAACTGAACCGACAAGGCTCGGTGCCTCCTCCGCAAGTAGACTGCCCGGCATGACAGAAGCCAGTACAAATCCACCACCGGCAAGGCCACTCATTTTGATAAGGGTTCGTCGCTTAAGATGCATCGTAGAACCCCGCCGCTGTGTGAATAGCCTCGCGAATGCGAACATAGGTGCCACATCTGCAGTAGTTGCCTGACATCGCTTCGTCGATATCATCATCAGTCGGGTTAGGTTTCTCTTTCAATAACGCTGCGGCTGACATGATTTGACCGGTCTGGCAATAACCACACTGCGCAACATCCTGATCGACCCAGACCTGTTGAAGAATGTGTAGTCGATCCTCTTCCGCCAAACCTTCGATAGTCGTGACTTCGCTCCCGTCTACGCTTGCCGCTGTCACCAGACAGCTTCTGACGGGACTGCCATCCACATGTACCGTGCAGGCACCGCATTGACCTATACCGCAACCATATTTGGTGCCGGTCAGGCCGATCACATCCCGTAGAGTCCAGAGAAGTGGCATGTCCCCTGGCACATCCACTTCGAACTCCTTTCCATTAAGGAGAAATTGATACTTGGGCATTTTTTTCCTTTTTCTGACTGGGCGTCAAAGGATAGTAGCGCCTAAACTCCGCCTCAACCAGTTTGACATGATTGAAGACTTTCGATGGAAGACGCCAGCGGAAACTGACTTCGTGACAGGATCAATGACTATCCATACTATGCACCTTCGGATCTACGGCATGACCAGGAGGACTTTGGATGAATGATCTTCTTTTTTCACCCGAGCAGCATGCACATGCTGCTCGCCTACTGGCTGAATTCAACACCCGATACAACTCAAGTCTTGCGGAGAGAGCTGTCCACCCGGATGTTGACCGCGCCACGCTTCGAGCTCTCATCAACTCCCCTCTACCCCATGAAGGTACTTCGCTCGACGCCTTATTCGAAGAATTCGAAAATGTGATCGTTCCCAATGCAACCCATACGGCCCATCCTCGCTTTCTTCCGTATGTCCAGCCGTCACCCAATTCATTGTCTGCCTATGCCGACCATCTGGCAGCCATCCTCAACCAGAATTGCACGCTCTGGCACCTGTCTCCATCGGCCAACGCAGTGGAACAGGCAGTTACCGGCTGGTTTGCCAATCTGTTTGGTTTGCCGGAACAAAGTAGCGGTATCATTACCAGTGGCGGTTCCATGGCCAATCTAATTGCTCTCACCGCAGCGAGGGACCACTACCTGGGGCCGAACGCACGAGAACAAGGCCTACAGAGCCAAACGTCACCACTCGTTGTCTATGCATCCGATGAAACCCATGCCTGTATCGATAAGGCTGTCTCCGTTCTAGGACTAGGTACCAATAACCTGCGCCGCATTCCAACAGACGATGCATTCCGCATTCGTCTTGACCTGCTATCCGATGCTGTCGCTGCCGATCGAAAATCCGGACGTACACCTTTCTGCGTTGTTGGTAACGCCGGCACCGTGACAACCGGAGCCTTCGATCCGATAGAAGAACTCTCACAATTCTGCCGCACAGAAAATCTGTGGCTACACATCGATGGTGCCTATGGCGCACTGGCGGCTTTGAGCGAACGATTCCGAGAACCTCTTTCGGCAATCGGTCTGGCAGACTCCGTCTCGCTGGACCCCCACAAGTTTCTCTTCTGTGCTTTCGAGGCGGGATGCGTACTGGTGCGTGATCGCGCAATGCTCGCCAACGCCTTCGGGGCTTCTCCAAGCTACCTGAGTCAATCGGAAGACCCTGATTTCATTGACTATTCTAACTACGGTCCGCAGCTTTCACGAGGGTTCAAGGCGCTGAAGGTGTGGTGGTCACTCAAGCATTTCGGGGCTGATAAGTATGCTGAGACAATCGATCACATGGCGGATCTGGCGGCTTATCTTGCAGAGCAGGTCACCCGGCGCGATGGGTTTGAACTAATGGCTCCGGTGGTCTTCAACTGTGTCTGCTTTCGTCTCGTCGGCCTGGACGAAAAGCAGAACGAACAGGTTCTAAAAGACCTGGTCGAGAGCGGTGCAGCTTTTCTGGGACCGGCATCCGTCAAAAATCAGCGTGGACTGCGTGCCTGCTTTATGAACCTGCGGACAACCGAGGCCGACATCGATTACCTGCTCGACCAGCTCCTGACGATTGCATCAAAATAGAGTCTGAGTGTCCTACTCTTTGTAAGCACCTTTGCGTGCCATTTGCTTGTCCATGATCTGAATTTCTCGATCACCGGAGATAACGACATCAGGGTTGAGCTCAAAATTGAGCGTTCTGCTCCGTCCCCGGTACTTGATCAGGTTCAGGATGAGCTTGATGGTTTCTAGCCGCGCCAGATGTTTGTCATCTGATCGAATGATGTACCAGGGATTCTTTTTCGTGTGGGTCTTTTTTAGAAGGCGATATTTTGCTTTGGTGAACTCGTCCCACATCTCCTGGGCCTGCATATCCACTTCTGAGAGTTTCCAACTTCGAAGCGGATCGTCCAGCCGTCGCTTGAAGCGCTTTGCTTGTTCTTTTCTGGACACGGAAAAGTACAATTTGATCAGTGTAGTGCCGTCACTGACAAAACTTTCCTCGTAATCATTAACTCTGTTCATGAACTGTCGATACTGGGAGCGGGTACAAAACTCCATGACAGGCTCAACCATGGCCCGGTTGTACCAACTACGATCGAAAAGCGCTATTTCGCCTGCATGGGGGAAGTGTTCGATGTAGCGTTTCATGTGTAGTTCGGTGCGCTGGACCTCCGATGGTTTTCCAAGCGCTATGACCCGGTAATGCTTTTCATTCATATAACGCGCGACACGGCGAATTGTGCCACCTTTACCTGAGGCATCGCGCCCGTCGAACAGAATAATCGCCTTTCGCTTCCGCTCTTCAAGGTGAGCCTGCATTTTTATCAGCTCCGCCTGGTAGGGTTTCAGAGCTTCTGCTTCAAGGTGGGTTGTCAGGGCAGATTTCAGAATAGTTTTGCGCTGCTTCTCCTTTAGTTGACCGACAATGGACTGAGCCTGCTCTCGGTGACTGTCGCTGTAATCATCCAGTTGACCGATTTGATCCAGCACCTCCTGAATCTTGGAGACACGTCTACTAAAATCTTGCCCTGCCTGACCAGAATCCGCCATAAGTCCCTCATCAATGAAATGTGCTGATTAGCAAGCCTAAGTAAAGGCATAGCCCATGGCGATAAATTACTCCGTCTACATTCCGTTTCAATGACCTGAGGCAAAAAGCGGTGCTTTCTTCAGCGAGTGTTGCCAGGTGGACTCGTGGCAAAATAATACTCACTTGAACAGACTCCGATACCGCTGACTAGAGGCACAATGCTATGGGAAAAAATAGAGGTGATCATGCTGCTGAAACAGCAGTGAAAAAAGAAGGGCAACGCAAGGTCAAGAAACAGGTTTATGAAACCGAGCTGGCCAAGATGCAGATTGAACTGGTCAAGTTACAGGAATGGATTAAGCACGAAGGGCTTAAGATCGTCGTGATATTTGAGGGACGGGATGCCGCGGGCAAGGGTGGCAGCATCAAGCGAATAACTCAAAGTCTAAGCCCCAGGTTGTGTCGCGTAGTAGCCTTGCCGGCACCGACTGAACGCGAAACTACGCAGTGGTATTTTCAACGATATGTTCAGCACCTGCCGGCGGCGGGAGAAATGGTGCTCCTGGATCGCAGCTGGTACAACAGGGCAGGCGTAGAACGCGTCATGGGGTTCTGTACTGATGACGAATACCAGGAATTCCTGCGGTCCTGTCCCGAATTTGAACGCATGCTGGTTCGCTCGGGCATCATATTGATCAAGTACTGGTTCTCGGTCAGCGATGAAGAACAGGAGCGTCGGTTTCAAGGCAGAATTCATCATCCAACCAAACACTGGAAGCTGAGCCCAATGGACCTTCAGTCCCGATCGAAGTGGATGGAGTATTCAAAAGCCAAGGATGACATGTTTGCCCATACCGACATCAAGCAGGCACCCTGGTACGTTGTGAATGGCGATAATAAGAAGCGCGCCCGACTCAATGTGATCAACCACCTGTTAAGCAAGATTGACTATCAGGATCTGTCGCCCGAACCCATCGAGTTGCCACCGCGCCAGGATGATCGAGGCTATGTACGGCCACCCTTCAGCGACCAGACATTTGTACCTGAGATCTATTGATGAGATTCGATATCTGGCACTGGTAGAGAGAGACCTCTTCCGGGAGGGGTAATCAAGTTGAATGTAGAGCATCTGCTCGGCATCCCGCGTGTTGTTGTCTTACGACTCCCGGCATCCTCATCAAGAAATCAGATGTTGAAAAAGACGATGGCCTTCGTTTCGAAAGTAGGTTCCAATCCACCAGGTGATATCCGAGGCTAATATGCATAACGTGCACAGACTGATTGCCGCCCTCATTTTCACTACAGCCTGTACTGTAATAGCTCACAATGTTATTGCCAGCGAAACTACCGCTATTGTAAACGTGAACGTTCTGCCTATGGATAGGGAAGTCGTCTTGGAAAACCAGACGGTGCTTATCAAGGACAATCTCATTCTTGCGATCAACCCAGTTGAGGAAGCACAGGTGCCCGATGAAGCCCTGATTTTAGAGGGCAATGGAGCTTACCTAATACCCGGGTTAGCAGACATGCATGTTCACCTTTTCGCGTGGGACCCTGATCCACATCATCTGGTGCTTTACCTCGCGCAAGGAACCACAACGGTTCGCTCATTAGGTGAAGCACATGACATGCTTACCTGGCGTGAGCAGGTGCGGAACGGTGAACTGGATGGCCCTACTATTTACTCCACCGGGCGAGTGATCATTGGGAACCACGACAACTACATGGGTTTTGATCTAATCAGCCAAACGCTCGATGTCGTGTTATTAGTACTACCTTTGCTAATTGGCCTGGTGATGCTCGCTGCCTGGAAACCTGCACAATCAAAGCGCAATCTATTAATCGGCGCACCATTACTGTTGATCGCAGGTGTTGCGTTGCTCAACCTGAAACCAGTTAGTACAGCTGACTTGATTCCTGGTCTATTCCCACAGTTCACCCATGGCTTCCTTGCTGAGACGGTGGACCAGGCAATTACCGAAGTCAGAAATCAACGCAATTTGCAGGTTGACGGCATAAAATTGTATGACGGTTTGACAGAGAATACCTTCCTGGAGGCACTGGCTGAAGCCAAAAGGCAAAACCTCTACGTACACGCGCATCTATTGGATCAGATGGATCTAGAAGTGTTGCTTGATACCGGAGTCGATGAAGTTGTCCATGTGGATGAATTCAACTCTTTTCACTGGAATAAACCTAGCGCTGAGGTTGTGGCTGATTTTGAGAAGGGTATTAATCCGACACTCAACTACAATTCTATTTCCCAATCGGCAGCAATGATGGCGCGCAGTGATATTGCCCTCGTGTCCAATCTCTCCACCGACGAAGTGTCTTTGCAACTGATCCGGAATACGCCAGAAGTCCTGTTGAGACCCTCATATCGAATAGTGCGCCCGGAAGTCCTCGAGACCTGGCGAACGCAGGGACGCCCAGTTACAAGTTGGATCCATCAGGGCGACTATAGAGCAACAGAGCTGCCATTTTTCAACGCCCTGCTCAGCGCAATGCATGAGGCCGGGGTCATGATAACTATAGGCACCGACAGCGCGCAGTTGGTGGAAGGTTCATTGCCCAGCAATATCCACCGTGAATTGGAGCTCTTAGTAGAGGCTGGTTTCAGTAACTATGAAGCGCTCTCTATGGGTACCAGAAACGCTGGTTTAGTAGTCGATCGAATGGGCCGTGATGGCAATTTTGGTACCGTGTCCATTGGCAATCGTGCTGATTTGATTTTGCTTGAGAGGAACCCACTGGAGAACATCAGTCATACTCGTCAAAGAATCGGTGTCATGGTCAGGGGACAGTGGTTTACCCAGGCAGAACTGGATTCCCGCGTTGATGATTATGTCAAAAGGTTTTGATGCCTGAAGCTCGGATGGTTGAGGACAGTGTACCTAATAAATTAAGTACACTGTCCCCCGAAGTGCGCCCGATCTGTTGCAGCAGAGACCGGGCGCCTTGTTACCTGTCTAATCCAGGCGTTCTACGGTAAGACAAATGGTTGGTAGTCTTGCGTCATAATGTGCCATTTTTGGTTAGGTCCGTCATGGCAATCATATTGAATAACGTTTGCCCCGTTTTCCGGACTGGCACTGCGGACGTCCAGACACTTGCCGCTGTGGGCAGCCTTGAGCTGGAAGGCTTCACCGACGGGTATGAGTTCCCACTTTTGGTTTTCCCCACCCCAACATTCCCATTGGTGGATATTGCCATAGTTTTCTTGGCTGAAAGCTGACACATCCAGGCATTTGCTGCTATGGGAGGCCCTTATCTCGTAATTCGACCCAATCTGGTTCACTTTCCACCTTTGGTTGTCCCCGCCAGGACCAGCCCATTGCTGGATATTGCCACCGTTTGCATAGCTGACCTCCTGAACGTCCATAAACTTCTCGCTGTGAGAAGCTATGATGTAATACGACGGACCGTAATTTGATTCTGTTGTAATCACAACCTTGTAGCTCGACACCTGGTCATTCCAGCCGTGGTTAACAAGACTTTCGCCCATGCTCTTATTGAATTTGAGCGTCGAGCCGTTGTATTGCGTGTCCCAATACAGATCCACGAAGGAGCCTTCGCAGTCTCCCAGGAATCGAATGCCGGAGATCGCATCGTTCCAAGCACCGTGGCCAGGTGCCCATTCAGTAAGACCTTTATGCAGGTCGTTTTCGTTATAAGAAGCTGTGTAGCTTTTTACCTCTGAAGATCGCGCCTGTGCATCCAGGTTCTCATGGAATGAAGTGTCTTTCGATAACTCGACCTGACAACCAGCCATCGCCGATTGGCTCGTCAGGCAGAGTGTAAAAACGCACGATGCAAGAGCGGAGAGCATCTTCAAATTTTTCCCCCGAGCCTGTGTCACTGGTAGCGAAAGTGTTTTGCTTATTGCTTTCATGATTCGTACTCCTAATAAAATGGTTATAGGCGCACTTTTGAGAAGGTATTGTGTAGACCTGTCTAGTGCCTCTACGCTGCATCTTCAGATTGATACCTGGATACTCAGCTAAAGATGGCAATGATTGTGCACGCGAGATGTCACAGAGTTATGACAATGTTGTGGAGAATTGTCACCAAATGTCACAGACATGTCACAACCAACTTTAAAGATCAGCACCTGACCGGATGGTGAGCCCGAATTGAGGAAATCAATGGACTGATATCCAACCGGGCAACGACACCTGAAACACTCGGTTCAAACAGCTACACTGCTGTTCTTAACATCCGGGAAGAATGACCATGTTCAAGCAATTCGTTGTTGTTGCCCTGCTGCTGGCAGTGGTATTTGGCAGCATATTCGGATGGAAGGCTTATCAGGGCAACCAGATGGCAGCACGAATGGCCGCTGCTAAGCCAAAGGCTGTGACGGTTTCCTCCGCGCTGGCACAGACCGAAAGCTGGCCAAAGAGAGTCAATGCAGTCGGCAGCCTGCAAGCCATTCAGGGTGTAGAAGTCAGCCCGGAAGTGCCTGGCGTTATCGCCGAGATCAGTTTCGAATCCGGCATGCATATCGAAGCTGGCTCCATACTCCTGCAGCTCGACGCAACAGCCGAACAGGCAGAGCTCCGCTCACTGGAGGCGCAACTGGTTCTTGCTCAGCAGGATTATGATCGAGCCAAGGGCCTGGAAGTAAAAACCGTCCTGTCTCAGGCCCAACTTGACCGCGCCAAAAGTGTGCTGGACAGCCTTGCCGCCCAGGCGGAAGAGCAGCAGGCGCTGATTGATCGAAAGACCATTCGCGCACCTTTTTCCGGCCAGCTGGGAATTCGCGAAATCAGCCTCGGCGAATATCTCTCGCCGGGAACACCCATTGTGACGTTGCAGCAGCTTGATCCGATTTTCGTTAACTTCTCAGTGCCAGAACGATTTCTCAGCGTCCTTCAATTGAAACAGATCGTGGAACTTGACCTGGCAGCGTACCCGGATGTGGATTTCCAGGGCACAGTCAGCGCCATCAGCCCTAAAGTAGAGTCCCGAACACGTAACATCGCTCTGCAGGCAACCCTTGAGAACCCGGAAGGTCGTCTTCGACCCGGTATGTTTACACGCACCTCAGTATTGCTGGGCGGTTCAAGTGACGTGATCACACTGCCTCGCACATCAGTCAATTTCCTGCCCTATGGTGACAGTATATTCATCATTGAAAATGACGGTGACGCACTGACAGTTCGACGTAAGCAGGTGACTACTGGTCGGGTGCAGGGCAACAGCGTCGAAATTCTCGAAGGTACTGAACCGGGACAGCAGGTTGTTCGAACGGGTCAGCTGAAACTGCGCAACGGACAACTCATCCGCATCGACAATTCCATAGAACTCTCAGGCGGGGCCACCGAGGGATGATCACCGACCCGTTCGTCAATCGGCCGGTACTGGCAACAGTCATCACCCTGATGATTCTACTTGTGGGCTTACGCTCGATGTCACTGCTGGAACTGCGCGAGTATCCAAGAGCTGACACCGCAGTGATATCGGTCACAACGGTATATCCGGGTGCTGATGCTGATCTCGTACAGGGATTTATCACAACACCGCTGCAGCGTGCCGTCTCTGAAGCCGAGGGTATCGACTACCTGATCGCCAACTCCAACCAAGGCATCTCGACTATTCAGGCACACATGATGCTGAATCATGATCCTAATGTTGCCATTGCTGATATCCAGGCCAAGGTTTCAAGCCAACGCAGCACCCTGCCAAGGGAAGCGCTGGACCCCGTAATAGATCTGCGAACCGGTGACGCCTTCTCTCTGTTGTACCTGGCTTTTTCCAGCGAAGAGATGAATCCAAGTCAGATTACTGACTATCTCATGCGTGGCCCGATCCCCAAGATCCAGGCAGTCCCTGGCGTTGCCAAGGCGCAGATCAGTGGCAATCAGACCTACGCGATGCGAGTCTGGCTTCACCCACAGCGCATGGTGGCGCTCGGGGTTACGGCGATAGATATTCGTGATGCACTGCAGCGAAACAACTTCCAGGCAGGCGTAGGAAAAACTAAAGGCGACTACCTCAGCATAGACCTGAGCGCAACGACAGCTATCACTGAAGTTGAAGCATTCAGAGACCTGATCATTCGTTCCGACGCCGATGCGCTGGTTCGAATGAGGGATGTTGCAGAGGTTTCGCTCGACGCGAAGAACTTCGATCAGACCAGCTGGTACAACGGCACCCCCGCCATCATGGTCGGCATCGAAGCTGCTCCCGGCGCGAACCCATTGATCGTCTCTGATTCCGTGCGAAGTCTTGTGGATGACATTGAGCGACAACTGCCGGAGTCACTTCGTCTGTACAAGGTGCACGATGGCAGCCAGTACATTGAAGACTCCATCGATGAGGTTTTGCGCACGCTGATGGAAGCATTGATTATCGTGCTGATCATCATTCTGCTATCACTTGGAAGCTGGCATGCCGCCATAGTGCCCGCACTATCGGTACCGCTGGCATTGGTAGGCGCAGGCTTCATCATGCTGATGTTCGGATTTTCTCTGAACCTGCTGACACTGCTGGCACTACTGCTGGCCATCGGGCTCGTTGTTGACGATGCCATCATCGTCGTTGAAAACGTGCATCGCCACATTCAGCAAGGCAAGACCCCGCTGGATGCGGCCCGGGATGGCGCGCGGGAACTGGCCCTGCCGATCATATCTATGACCACTACCCTGCTCGCGGTTTACCTTCCGATTGCGTTCATGGGTGGACTCGTTGGCATCCTGTTCACAGAGTTCGCTTTTTCTCTGGCTGGCGCGGTATTGATCTCCGGGATCATCGCGATTGTATTTTCACCGATGCTGTCATCAAAGGTGCTCAATACCAGCGACGAGCCTGAACGGTTTGAAATGTTTGTAGAGGGAATCTTCGAAAACATCGCCGCCGGTTATCGGAAGATACTGGCCAGAACACTGAGCGCCCTTCCCGTCACAGTGATGTTCGCTGTCGCCATCATGGCTTCCATCTACTTCATGTTCATCTCAAGCACCAACGAACTTGCACCGACGGAAGACAGGGAAGTCGTGAACGTGCAGATTAAAGCGCCAGAAACAGCGACGCTGGAATATGTGAAGGCCTACATGCTTCAGGTCGAGGATATCGTCAACAATATTCCAGAACACATTCGACACTTCTTTCTCATTGGCGGTGGTGGCACACCAGCTCTTTCCTTTGGCGGCGTCCGTTTTCAACCCGTCGCTGATCGAGTAAAAGGTCAAAGGCAGCTACAGTCAGAATTGCAGGCACTGTTTGGTGATGTCGCTGGATTACAGATCGCAGTATTTTCATTTCCACCACTGCCGGGAGCGGCAGGCGGTGCGCCCTTACAGTTTGTTATCACTTCTGACCAAGATTTTAAGCAACTCGATGCTGTCGCCAGTGACATGATCAGCAGTGCCAAGGCAAGCGGCAAATTCATGTTCCTCGACAAGTCCATGGATATGCTCCTGCCCCGTACGCAGATCACCATTGACCGGGACCGAGCCGGAGACCTGGGTGTTGAAATGAACGAAATCGGCACGACGCTGGCCATCATGCTGGGTGACAACTACGTCAATCGCTTTTCCCTTGAAGGAAGAAGCTACGAGGTAATACCGCAGGTGGAGCGTGATTTCAGGCACTTTCACGAACAGTTGGATGACTATTATGTTCGTGCCGCCTCAGGAGACCTGGTACCGCTGTCTGGTCTCGTGAGCTATGCGACAACCATCGAGCCCACCAAGCGCACGCAGTTTCAACAACTTAATTCAGTGACTATCAGTGGCATCATGGCACCAGGTGTGACCCTCGGTGAGGCGATAGCGTTCATGGAAGACCAGGCTGCTGTTCTGATGCCCAGAGAGTTCGCCTACGATTACATCGGTGAATCCCGTCAGTTCAAGCAACAGGGAAGCGCACTTGTGCTCACCTTTTTCCTCTCATTGCTGGTCATTTATCTGGTACTTGCCGCACAGTTTGAGAGTTGGCGCGACCCGCTGATCATTCTGATTTCTGTACCAATGTCGATTGCGGGTGCGCTGATTTTTGTCACACTAGGTTTCGCCAGCCTGAATCTATATACCCAGGTTGGAATGATTACCCTGATTGGGCTGATCGCCAAGAATGGCATTCTGATTGTTGATTTCGCCAATCGGTTACAGGACAACGAGCAGTTCTCCAAATATGACGCGGTACTTGAGGCTGCTACAGTCCGTTTACGTCCTATCCTGATGACAACACTCGCAATGATCGTTGCCATGGTGCCGTTACTCATCGCGTCAGGCCCCGGCGCTGAGAGCCGGTTCCAGATTGGACTGGTGATCGCAACCGGTTTGGGGATCGGTACTGCCTTTACTCTATTTGTTGTACCTGCCTTCTATCTGATGCTGGCAAAAGATCGAACAGCCTGAGACAGAGAAGGCAGATTCTCGAAATTTCGTTCTCCTCGTTTGCGGTTTACGCGGGAGAACTCTAAATCGGTATGGGACTACTTTAAGGGAGGGTTAGAGTCCGTAGTTTCGATTTCTGAAGGCGATGGATGGAAGTAGTTTTCGTAACGCATTGCCTGCGACACTGTAAAGCTGTACTCAGAATAATTAGCAAAGGTGTTTTCATTGTTCTTGATCACGGAGCCCTTGTAGCGCCACTCGTAGGTGGTTGAAGCGTCGAGAACTTTGCTCGGATACACCTCTTGCTTGTAAAAATAAGTCCGATTGAAATATGAAACAGTTGCCAACGGATTGTTGAACACCCCCGCAAAAAAAGGATCGAGTTCCTCGCTGCTGTCCGTCGAAGTTTGCCGGAAGCTCGCATCAATGACCCCTTTGATAAGATACGACTTTGACGTATCTGTTTCTTCGACGATCATTTTACGGTGGTATTCTTTACGCAAGCCAAGGGTTAATCCACCGATGACGCCAAAGAAGTAATCCAGGTAGAGCACTGGCGAATAGGTGCAGTGTTGTTCCTCTTTCTTATGGGTGTAAGTGACTGGGAAAAAGAACTGAAGCTCCTGATAGGCAGGCAGTTGATAATTGGCGCTCAACGGCTGGACGTTATGACACGCGGCTAACTGCATCATGTATGGGTGCATCCCCTCTATCTTCTTCACCGTTGGGTATCTTTCCGTCATAACCTCGTCAGAGGGGATGGACATCGCTTGCGGTAAAATTTTCCTGAGTTCGTCTTTGGGGAAATAACCTACCATCATGTAACTCACTTCATTCCCCTTGATGAAGGGATTGTGCGGGTTATGTTTTTTGGGCTTCAGAAAATTCTTCATACTTCATTCCTCATTCCGCAGAACCTGCCCCAGATCCAAACATAATTGATCAATCTCCATCTCTTTTTCCCGGGTTTGAGCGCCAAGCTCCAGTGCCATTTTCATGCGGGCTTGCGCTTCATCTGTGACCATCGTTTGATCGAAGAGCAATGATTCCTGTAAGAGCCCCTCTTGAAGTGGTAGTTCCGAGTTGATCACTGATTGCTTGGCTAAAGCAATTGCAGTTGTTGGAAAAGAGGCAATTCGCCTGGCTAAATTATCAACAAATCCGTCGATTTCATCAGCTTCAAAAATACGATTCAGGTAACCCCAATTGCTTAGGGTCTCAGCATCTATACTGGCGCTGCCAAGTATAATCTCCAATGCTCTACCTCTTCCCACTAACCGGGGTATGCGCTGGGTGCCTGAGCCACCGGGTAATATGCCAAGACCTACTTCCATTTGGCAAACCTGGGTTTTACCAATCACGCCATAGCGCATATCGAATGAAGAGGCGAATTCAGATCCGCCGCCGCCTACACGACCGGCAATTTTCGCGATGGTGGCTTTGGGCATTGTGCGCATTCTCTCGCACATTACATGAAATGGATGAAGCTCTGACTGTAGTTTAGGCTCCTGACTGATATCTACCTGTAGAAGAGTATTCAAGTCATAGTGGGCAATAAAGAAATCAGGATCCGCACTTTGCATGACGACTGCTTTGACATCGTCATCGACTTCCACCTCTGCGGTAAACTGGTCGAGATCGTTAAACATCTCAGGATCCATGATATTGATCGGGGGCGAGTGGATAGTGGCAAAGGCCACTCCTTCATCAATTGATACTTTGAGTGTTCCGTATTCATATGCCATGGCTCAATACCTTTATGTATCCAAATCTCATTGTCATCACTAAACAATCTGCTTGCGGGAGCTTACTGTACAAAGCCTTGAATAGAAATCACTCACCAATTCACATTACATCGTACTCAATCACAAGTCGTTAGCTCTCGACGTCAGCCTGGAAGCGGACATTAACTAGAAGTGATTTCGCACCATCTTTTGTCTGCTATCGGCCGAGGCTGTGTGAAAACTCTCTGTAATTCGTAAAATGTTACTTTCCCTACTGGGTGGTGACATGAGCAAGTTTATCGAAGGTGATAACCGTCATCAGACCACGCTTTTTCCTGAACGTGTCGATGATTTTGTGTCGGAAGACAGTTCTGTTCGCGTAGTAGATGTGTTCGTTGATCGCCTGGACATATCCGGCCTTGGGTTTAAAGCGATACCTGCCGAGACTGGTCGGCCCGGTTATAACCCGCGCACGATGCTCAAAATCTACATCTATGGCTATCTGAATCAGATTCATTCTTCCCGTAAGTTGGAGCGGGAAGCTGGCCGGAATGTTGAGCTTATGTGGTTAACGCAGAGGCTGGCGCCAGACTTCAAGACTATCGCTGATTTTCGAAAGGATAACGGCGAGGCGATCCGTTTAGTGTGCCGTGAATTTGTCATGCTGTGCCGCAAGCTAGATCTTCTAACAGACGCCCTTGTCGTCATTGATGGTAGTAAGTTTAAAGCGGTGAACAATCGCGATAAGAACTTTACGCGAGCAAAGATGAAACGACGCATCGAAGAAGTTGATTCAAGTATTGATCGTTATCTCACCTTACTGTCTGAAACTGATGATCAGACCCCGCAACATGAAACTCAACCGATCAAAGACAAACTCGAAGCTATGCAGGAGGAAATGGACCGCCTAAAAAAGCTCGAAGTCCGGATGCTTGAAGCGCCGGGCAAACAACTTTCTTTGACAGACCCCGACGCTCGTTCTATGAAGTCTAGAGGCACCGGTATTGTTGGCTATAACGTCCAGACAGCCGTTGATGCGAAGCATCATCTGATCCTGGCTCACGAGGTCACCAACAAGGGTATTGATCGCCATCAACTATTGAAGATGGCGGAATCTGCCAAAGCCACATTAGGGGTCGAGCAATTGGAAGTTGTTGCTGATCGAGGCTACTTCAAGGGTGAAGAGATCAAAGCGTGTGATGACGCCAATATCACCACCTACCTACCTCGGCCACTGACCTCTGGTAACCGAAAGAAAGGGATGTATACGAAAGAGGACTTCACCTTCCACGCTGACGACGATGAGTTTGAGTGTCCAGCGGGTGAACGGTTGATTTGGCGATTTACGACGGAGGAGAAAGGCCAAACCGTCAGCAAATATTGGTCATCCAACTGTCCGAACTGCGATCAGCGCAACCGGTGTACAACGAGCAATTACCGCCGTGTCACTAGAGGCGAATACGATGATGCGGTTAAGTTGCTGGATCAAAGAGTAGCGAGTCGTCCAGATATCATGCGGACCCGCCGTTGTGTAGTTGAGCATCCCTTCGGGACATTGAAACACTGGATGGGCGCGACTCACTTTTTAATGAAGAAAACTGAACATGTTAGTACGGAGATGAGCCTTCAGGTGCTGGCATACAATATCAAGAGAGTCATTAACCTGTTGGGTGTGAAAACGTTGATTGAGGCTATCTAATGGCTTCTCTCGCCTCGGAATAGCCAAAGATTATCGGGGCTATGTAATCAAAAACGAGTGAGTTACTCATGAAAAGGCGCCAGGACCGATCTAGAGTTGAGTTATCACACAGCCTCGGCC
>JABHYO010000074.1 GCA_018656865.1 Gammaproteobacteria bacterium
CCTTCCAGCGGTTCTGGCATGATCCTGCTCCTTTTCAGGCCTTGATCCGTGGGTGATGTTGACCCTAAAGTTGTCCGATGACAAATCTCGTTGATGCCGCTTCCCTTGTGGGACAGGATCGCCGCACTTTGAATGGTGCAAATTTTCTTGCCCTGGTTTCTGGTGCGGATGATCTGGATGCCGGTGCTTTCCGCCGATGGGTCCGGCAGCAGCCGGTACCGATAATCGGTGTAAAAGGCAGTCAGCAAGACGCTGTTGAAGATGAATTCGATCTGCTGGTTGATTCCCCGGGCCGGGTCGAAGAACTGGGCAGGATCATTGATCTGCGACCCAAAGCGTCGGCCGTGCTGGTTCAAATCACACGAGCAACAGGAGAAATGGCGACTAGCGATGCCCTGGTCCTGGAATCACTGGGTTACGGTACATTACAGGGTGGTAACGAGTTTCAGGACTGGCTGACAAGAAAAGAACACCATGCATCCAGGGAAGTGGACAGTCCCGTCCTTCTGGAGCGTGGAGGCAGCGTGTTAAGGATCAGGCTGGCCAGCCCGGAAAACCGAAATGCGCTGTCTGCCGCGATGCGTGATGGTCTGACTGACGCATTTCAACTCGTTGGTTTGGACGACACTATTGAACAGGTCTATGTTTCTGGTGAAGGTCCCTGTTTTAGTGCGGGAGGCGATTTGTCTGAATTCGGCACCATGAAGGACCTCTCGGAAGCCCATCGAATAAGGCAGCTTCGAATGCCTGCGCGATTTCTTGCCAGTGAGGCGCAGCGATATACATTTGAGCTCCATGGCGCCTGTATAGGTGCGGGCATTGAGCTACCGGCTTTCGCACATCGGGTTCGAGCGAAACCGGGTACCTGGTTTCAGTTACCGGAAGTGAGTATGGGATTGATCCCCGGAGCCGGTGGCTGCGTTAGTATTCCCCGACGAATCGGACGTCAACGTATGAATGAGCTGGCCATCAGCGGTAGAAAACTATCTGCCGATGAGGCGCTGGAATGGGGTTTGATAGATGAAATTGTTGAGGAAGTTTGAATGAAAGGTGCATTGGATGGTCTGCGGATCTGTGACTTCACCGGGCAGCTGGCGGGAGCCGGTGCGACCCGGTGGCTTGCGGCTTTTGGTGCGGAGGTTATTCGCATCGAAGATCCTGTGCTTGAAGGTCGTTGGGACATTCTGCGAGGCAATGTGCCATTTAAGGATGATAGGCGAGGCATCGACCTGGGGGGTGCGTTCAACAATCACAATACCAATAAGCTCGGTATCACACTGAATCTGCGCACTGATAGGGCAAAGGAAATTCTGAGGGAGCTGATTCGGCAGTCGGATGCGGTGACGGAAAACTTCGCAGCTGGTGTGCTCGAAAAATGGGGATTCGGATACGAGGAATTGAAGACAATCAAACCCGATATTGTCTATGTCTCAAACTGTGGGTTCGGACATGTCGGGCCCTATTCCCGGTACAAAACCTGGGGGCCGATTGTGCAGGCTTTGTCGGGGTTGACCTTCTCATCGGCTCTACCTGGAATGCCACCCGCGGGTTGGGGATACTCCTATATGGATCATACTGGTGCCTACTATATGGCCATGGCCATCATGCTGGCGCTTATTCATCGGCAGAAAACCGGTGAAGGTCAGTGGGTTGATCTCGCCTGCACTGAAGCCGGTCTCAGTCTGAACGGCCCGGCTTTACTGGATTGGTCGGTGAACGGCAGGCCTATGAGACGTGAGGAGGGGATCAATTCCAATCGGAGTCAATACATCCCCATGGCGCCCCATGGCATCTATCCGGCGAGCGGCGAAGATAACTGGATCGCGATTGCCTGCCGGAATGACGATGAGTGGCAAGCCTTGTCGGATATTATCGGTGAAGCCTGGTGTGCAGATTTCGATGATGCTGAAGTTCGCTGTAAATGTCAGGATGATTTGGACACCCGGGTTGAAATCTGGACCCGCGAGCAGAGTAAGTTCGAGCTTGAAACTCGTCTAAGGGAAGTTGGAGTGCCGGTAGCTGCTGTGCAAAAACCGGCCGAAAGAATTGAGCGAGATTCGACTACTGGTAACTTCGGGCTATGGCCAACCGTGGATCATACGGAGATGGGTGAGGTGCGAGTTGACGGTAAGCCGGTACATTTCTCGGAAACGGACTGGCATCTTCACCACGGCGCCCCCTGCCTCGGTGAACACACAGAGAAAATCCTGACGGAACTGCTCGGGATGACATCATCAGAAGTGGATCAACTCCGTGAGGAGGGTGTGATATGACCGCGCTAACCGGGATCAGGGTCATTGAGTTTGCTAATGAAAAAGTGGCCTTTGCCGGTAAGCTGCTGGCCGACATGGGAGCCGATGTCATTCTTGTTGAGCCACCCGAAGGCGATCCTTCTCGCCACTACCCTCCATTCGTAGATGATGAACCCGGAGACCATCACAGCCTCTATTTTATGCACTACAACACCAGCAAGCGGGGTGTGGTGCTTGATTTAGAGAAGGCAGCGGGCCGGGAGAAATTGCGTGCACTGATTGCCACCGCCGATGTGCTAATTGAATCGGAACCGATCGAACGGCTTTCGTCATTGGGTATTGATTATGAAGATCTGAAACAGATTCAGCCCGAACTGATTCATGTGGCAGTGACCCCCTACGGTAGAAGCGAGCCTCTGTCCGATCTGCCCTGTACCGACCTGACGCTGATGGCGGCGGGTGGTCCACCCTGGAGTTGTGGCTACGACGATCACTCCCTGCCTCCGGTCCGTGGCTGGGGCAACCAGGGTTATCAAACAGGTTGTCACTATGCGGTTATGTCGATCCTGACGGCGTTAATGCATCGTCATCTCTCAGGGCAGGGGCAATTTATTGATGTCAGTATCACCGCTGCCCTGAACGTGACGACTGAGGCGGGTAGCTATGCCTGGCTGGTGGCAGAAGAGACAGTACAACGTCAGACAGGCCGGCACGCGGCCGTTGAACCCACAGGGGAAACTCAGATGCAGTGTGCCGACGGTCGTTACGTTAACACCGGCGTGCCGCCGAGATTCCCTGCAGAATTTGAGAAGCTACATGCCTGGCTGACGGAAATGGGTCTTGCGGAGCAGCTTCCGGAAGCCATTTTTCTCGAGATGGGTGCGAATTGGGAAGGCGCCTTCGATCTTTCCCTGCTCGGTACCGATGACACGATTACCGCAATATTCATGGCTGGTCGCGAAGCACTGCAACTGATTGCCAGCAATGTTTCTTCACATGATTTTTTCACCGGATGTCAGCGCGCGGGTCTTTCGGTCGGTGTGATTTATTCGCCGGAGGAAGCCTTTGAGGACGAGCATTTCATAGCACGGGGTTTTCAGGTGGAAGTCGAGCATGAGGATCTCGGGCGAACCATTACCTATCCGGGGGCACCCTATAAACTGCCCGCGAGCCCCTGGGCAATTTACCATCGTGCACCGCATCTGGGTGAACACAGCGAAGAGGTTTTTCAGGCACTCTTGTAAATGACATCGCCGTTTTTCAGAGTCATGCGAACATGCCCACTGTCGAAATCGTTTCGAATCTCATGCCAGGGTGCATCCAACAGACAGCAGTCTGCGGTCTGACCCGGGGTCAGGACTCTCGGAGAGAAGGGGGCGTCAAGCTCCCCCAGAAACATGTTCAGGGCCTCCTCTGGCGAAACACGTTCATGTATTCCCAGCACATGACCACTGCTGGTTGTTCGGAGAGCAGCTGAACGCATGGCGAGCCAGGGGTCGGGGTGACCAAATGGCATATCAGTACCGAAGGCGACCGGGATACCAGCATCGATCAGCGACCTGCAACGATAAAGAAAATCGTGTTCAGCCTCCGGGATATCCTTCAAGTAGGCATCGCCGCGCTCGAAAATGAAATTGGGTTGAGTCACGATACCAAGTTCAAGTTCCCGTATTTGATCGATCAGCTTCGGCGGTACGACCGAGGCGTGTTCGATTCGGTCACCCCACTGGCTTCCGGCGGAACGAAAAGCAGAAAGGGCGAATACCAGTTCGACTTCCGTAACGCAGTGAACGGCTACCATTCGATGCTGTTCGTGACTTTCAAATATAAGAGCCACCAGAGCCCGAATGTCCGGCAGGGAAGTGTCATGCAGATGAACCTTTGTCTCGCCGATGGTCAGGCCGTCTCCGGTTTGACAAACCGTTAGCTCAGGGCGGCCCGAGAGTCTGACTTTCTGGAGCAGATTCCCTGATGCCTGAAGGGTTGTAAACCAGTCAGAG
>JABHYO010000037.1 GCA_018656865.1 Gammaproteobacteria bacterium
ATAAGCGTCTGCATTTGATCACATTAGCGCCTTCATCAGAGTTGTTTAATGAGAATTACTGTGGATCTCTTCAGTCTGGAAGGAAAGAACATCGCGATTACCGGAGCTTCCTCGGGTTTCGGGCACCACTTTGCCGGCGTTCTTGCCGGTGCTGGTGCCAGCGTCGTGTTGGGTGCAAGAAGAACCGAGAAAATTGCTGACCGTGTTAATGAGATTAATAACACCGGGGCCAGGGCTGTAGGTCTGAGCCTCGATGTGAGGGACGAGCAATCATGCCAGGTCTTTCTGGATCAGGCGGAAGAGGCATTCGGACCTGTCGATGTCCTCATCAACAACGCAGGTGTGGAAGCGGGTGCCAAGACCTATACGATGATTGAGGAAGAAGACTGGGACGCTGTTTTTGACACGAATCTGAAGTCAGTCTGGCGTCTGTCGAAAATGTACACTCAAGCGGTCGTTGATGGTGGGCGTGCTCAGGGTAATATCATCAACATTGCGTCAATCACGGCTTACAGAACAATCAAAGGTCAGTTTCCCTATGCCGTTTCCAAGGCCGCTCTGGTCAAGGCAACCGAAATTCTTGCGCTTGAGGCCGCGAGGTTTGGTATTCGCGTAAATGCCCTGGCTCCAGGATATATCCTCACAGACGTGAGTCGGTTGTTACTTGAAAGCGAGCGCTCAGACACTTTTGTTAAGGGGATACCCATGCGGCGGTATGGTGAGTTCGACGATCTGAACGGACCACTATTATTACTGGCTTCGGATGCTTCCCACTATATGACCGGTTCCGTTGTCGTTGTTGATGGTGGCCATCTTTGTTCAGAATTGTAGGCAGCTATTCGGCTGCGGTACCTCAAAATGATCATTTTTTGACCGTGATCAATTGGAAAAAGTATTTGTGGGCCAATGGTTTACTTTACGGTTCTAAATGATAATAATTCGCATCTTTATTTAGATTGCCACAACTATGAACCTCGCCGAGGTGCTACCGGAAGGCCGGTGCCGAATTATTAGCGCAGCCGAAGAACACCGTGATTTTCAAAGTCGGTTGTACGCCCTGGGTCTTTATCCGGGGGCACAGGTGGATGTGCTCCATATCGCACCGTTGGGTGACCCGTTGCAAGTTCGGATTGGGCATACACTGCTCAGTATTCGTCGGCAGGAGGCCAGTATGGTCGAGGTCGAGGTGGTGGACGAGTGACTCCATTTCGAATTGCCCTTATTGGAAATCCCAATAGCGGCAAAACCACCTTATTCAATGCATTGACCGGCGCCCATCAGAAGGTTGGGAACTGGCCCGGTGTTACAGTCGAGAAGAAGTCCGGCACCTTCAACCACAATGAAACTGAATGCGAAATCGTCGATCTGCCGGGGATCTACTCATTGGAGCAGGACTACATTGGCCTCGATGAAAAAATAGCCAGGAATTTTCTGACTGACCACGAATTCGATGTAATCATCAATATTGTTGATGCCAGCAATCTGCAAAGAAACCTGATCCTGACCCAGCAACTGCTGGAACTTGGTCATCCGACTGTTGTTGCGGTAAACATGATAGATGTCGCTGAGCAGCAGGGCGTTTATGTGGATGTTGACGGTCTGTCAAATCAACTCGACGTTACCGTTGTACCCATTATTGCATCCAGGCAGGAAGGTGTGCCGGATTTGCTTCGTGAGATTTTTTCCGTTGAAACAGGATCGGCAATCGAAGCGATAGGTAACGGCGATTTCGTTAGCGAAAAAATCATCAGGCGCTATTCCCGGGCTGAAGAGATCGTCAGTCAGGCCGTACAGATGGTGCCGATCGAACAGACCGCTACAGAAAGGCTGGATCGGTGGGTGCTTAACAGATGGCTCGGAATCCCGATATTCCTTGCGATGATGTACCTTATGTTCACGGTTGCCATTAACTTCGGTGCAGTATTCATAGACTTTTTCGATATTCTGTTCGGCACACTGGTCGTTGATTTCCCCCGCTGGTTACTGGAGTCAGCGAACGCACCTGTCTGGCTGACGGTTCTGCTGGCTGATGGTCTGGGTGGTGGTATACA
>JABHYO010000094.1 GCA_018656865.1 Gammaproteobacteria bacterium
AGGGAGGGGATCATCATCTCGACAATAGGTTCCTTTGAAAAACCTCGCTGCCTGGCGTCGGTAAAGGCGCGGTCCATGTAGGTGAGGCTTGGAGCCATGATGATACCGCCCGTCAGAACTTTGCCCGGCGTGTCTGCCGTAAAATTAGGTAGCTCTGATAGTGCAACGTTCATTCGGAAGGAACCGCTCTGGCATTTGTAGGTTTGAAAATGTTGAATCGTTGCGGTCGATAAATCAGTTTCATCCAACATCGAAAGGTAAAGTAGCCTGGGATTCACATTGGCAATGACGAGGTCAGCGGCGATTTTCTCACCAGTCGAGGTCACGACTCCTCTGGCGATACCGTTTTCGACCAGAACCCTTTCTACTGTCGTATCTGTCTCGAGTTTAACCCCGAGACTGAACGCTTCTTCGGCCATGGCATTCGAAATTGAACCCATACCGCCTCGGGCATGGCCCCACTGTCCCTTCTTGCCGTTTACCTCACCAATAACATGGTGCAACAGCACGTAGGCCGACCCGTTCTGATACGGTGATGCATAGTTACCGACGATGGCGTCGAATCCGATCAGCGCTTTGAGGGGATCAGAACTGAAATTGTCGTCCAGCATTTCTCCGGCGCTGGCCGAAAAAAGTGTGAGGAGCAGGCGCTTGTCTTCCAGCGACATTCCGGCGAACCGGCGCGATAGCCTGAACATCTGCCACAAGTCTGCTAGCCCGCCCTGGTGAGCAAGAGGGGGGATCTCAAGCATCAGGTCTCTGATGAGATCGACGACAGAGTCGAGCCGATTATAAAAGTCAGGCAGGTGCGCGGCATCATCTTCCGAAAACCTGGCCACCTCTCTCTGCATCCTTGCTGAATCGGGATAGCTAACCAGGCTATTGTCGTCGCGTAACGGCAGGAAATTTGAAACCTGCCTTTCGATGATCTCGAGACCATGTTGATGCAGGTGAAGGTCGTCAATGATGCGAGGGTGAAGCAGGCTCACCGTGTAGCTGGCGACAGAGTTTCGAAAACCTGGATGGAATTCCTCAGTGACTGCGGCACCGCCGAAGATGGCGCGTCTCTCCAAAATGGTGACTTCGAGTCCGGCTTTTGCAAGGTAACAGGCGCAAACTAGGCCGTTGTGTCCTCCGCCGATAATGACCGCCTGATGTCCCATTACGCCGTGGTTACTTGTTTGCAGAAGTGGGTGAGTGTATCGTACCGGCCCCGTCCACGCCCCTTTTGTAAACTGATTCGTTGTAAGGATCCGATGTCCGACTCTGTCGACAGCCTGGCTGATGAAGCCAGGAAACCCAAACTCGGTATCTGGGAACTGGCATGGCCAGCGATCCTGACAAACTTACTGTTCTCCATAATCGGTATTGTCAGCATAAAGGTTGTCGGTACACTGGGTGCCGATGCGGTGGCTGCGGTAACAACGGGTAACCGAATATTCTGGGGATTGCAGGCTGTTCTGATGGCTATCTCTGCCGGTACGACAGCGCTGGTCGCAAGAGCCTGGGGAGCTGAGAACCACGAAGAGGCAGCACGAGTCACTAGCGTCTCCCTCTGGTTAAGCAACGGCGTTGCCATTGCCCTGATGCTCCCTTGTATTGTATTCCCCGTCGAAATTGCCAGCATCTTTGGGCTCTCTGATGTCCCAACGAATCTTGCCGGTGAATTCATTTTCTACCTGAGCTTTTTCAATATAGCGTTCTCCGTCAATATGATTCTGGGTGCCGCGCTTCGCGCAGCGGGCGACACTAAAACGCCTCTCTGGATTGGTGTGGTGACCAACATCGTTAATATTGTCTTCGTCTACCTGCTGGTACATGGTCTCTATGGATTCCCGGAGCTTGGCGTGGCTGGGGCGGCGATTGCAAACGGTGCTTCGTTTACCGTTGGTGGGCTGATCTTCCTTTATATGTATTTCAGCGGCAGGATGAAAGTCGGTGTCGGCGGCAAGGGTTCCCTTACAGGCGCAAGAGTGCGTCAGTTAGTCCATATCGGCTACCCCGCTGGAGTTGAACAGTTCGTTTTTCAGATTGGATTCATTGCCTTTTTCTGGCTCATCGCATTTTATGGTACGGCGCCCTATGCGGCGTACGGTATTGGCGCACAAATACTTAGCATTTCGTTTGTTGTCGGTTTCGGGTTTTCTATCGCCGGGGCAACACTCGTGGGTCAGCAGCTGGGCGCTGGTAATTC
>JABHYO010000216.1 GCA_018656865.1 Gammaproteobacteria bacterium
CTCAACAATTATGTGATGCATAGTATCAGCCGTATGGTCGAGCTCCTTCGGGAATCGCCCGGCGACAGGGGATTGATCACTGCCAACGGTGGCTTTTTGACCAAGCATGCTTTTGGCATTTATTCGACGCAGGCCCCCGAAAAAGACTTTCAGCATGCGAATCTCCAAACCGAGGTCGACCGGCAACCGAGTCGGGAATGGCTGATAGATCACGAAGGTGAGGTCACCATCGAATCCTACACAGTCATGTATGGTGCTGAAGGCCCCGTGGTTGCCCATGCGGCATGTCTTACCGCTGATGGCAAGCGAACCTGGGCTAACCTGTCAGATGCCGATGTGATGCAGGAGATGACAACGCGGGAGTTCTGCGGGCGTAGAGCGAGAGTTGATGGCGCTGGTAAACTGACGGTCGTTTAGGCCGTCACACCGGCGTTTCTCCGGCAAGACTAACTCTCAGCATCTGTCTTAAATGCCCGTCATAGTCATTGACCGGATAGTGCTGACAGGCCCGGTTGTCCCAGAAGGCGACACTCCCTTGCTGCCATTGAAAACGGCAGCAAAATTTCGGGTCTTCTGCGACATTAAACAGGTACTCCAGAATCGGCTCGCTCTCTTCAACCGCCCAGCCGGAAAAGTGCGTCGTGTGGGCGCGATCAACAAAGAGTAGTTTGTTCCCGGTAATGGGATGGGTTCTGATAACAGGGTGCCTGGCAGTCAGTCCCTTTTTTGGCTGACCCGGTCTTGTCTGCGAGATCGCATCCTTGTCAGCGTCGTTGATCGCGATCAGTGTTTCGAGAAATGAACGGAACCCGGATGATAGTGACGCATAGGCGGAATACATGTTCGAGAAGATGGTATCGCCACCGTGTTCAGGTATCACGTCGCCGTAAAGGAAGGCACCCTTGGCTGGTTCCGGCATGTAGGCGGTGTCCGAATGCCAGACGCCACCAAAGTTGACCGATTCTTCGGGTAATTTCCTGATTTCGACGATCTCGGGAAACCTGTCGATACCGTCAACGAATGGATAGGGTACCGGTTTGCCGAATCGAGCAGCCAGTTGATATAGCGACTCCGGTTCCAGGTGCTGATCCCTGAAGAATAGAACCAGGTGTTCATTGAGAGCTCTCTGCAGAAATCCTTCGTCTATTTCATCGAGGTCTTTCAGATCAATATCATGAACGATCGCGCCGAGAGGAGCGTTTAATTTCTCGAGTCGGTATGGCGTCGCCATTTCTTTAGTAATCGTGATTACAATCGTCTCGCCGACAGCAGCGATAGTTTTGAATATGAGCTACAGCCAGGATCAGGCCGCCAATGGAAGTGACGATGCGTTCACCGGTCAGCCCGAATAGATCGTGGCCGAAGAATGCCGTGAAAGAGAGAACGACAAGCCCCACACCTCCAAGAATCATGGTCAGGGGATCCTTGTGTTGCCTGCAACCTATCGTCAACGCAACAAGGCTGATCGGCAGGATAAAGACGATCATGATCAGGTGAAAAGTCGGCTCATCCAACAGGGCGATATTAAGAATTGGGAAGATGGTCAGAACCAGCGGCAGTGCCAGACAGTGCAGCATACACACGCCGGACAGCACAACAGCGATTGTGTCCAGGACCTGCCTTTCTTGCTTTTCTAAATGGTGCGACATAAGGCGGCAATTTATAGCACAAACGGTCAGCCTTCACTATAATTGCGCCGTCTTATTCGGGGTAATCACGATGTCCGGCACACCCATCTTTTCCAAGTTGTTTGGACGCTCACCCATCGCACCTATTCAGCAGCATATGTCGACCTGTGATGAGTGCGCACATGTGCTGATACCTTATTTTGAAGCTGTGCTGGAGGGAGACTGGGAGAAGGCTGTCCAGTCCGCAGAGCGGATTACTGAGCTGGAGCGGGAAGCCGATTCCATGAAGAAGAATATTAGGCTGAACCTTCCTCGCAGCCTGTTCATGCCGGTTTCCAGGGATCATCTGCTTGAGATCGTTCAGATTCAGGACAAGCTTGCCAATCTCTCTAAGGATATAGCCGGTCTGATCCTTGGCAGGCAGATGGGCTTTCCACCTGCGGTACATGAGCATCTCAGACGATGTGTGGTAGCTAATACCAACGCCGTGCGGTTTGCCAGGGAAGTCATGGATGAACTCAACGACTTGATCGTCACCGGATTCAGCGGTCAGGAAATTGAATTCATTGAGAAAATCCTGGATCAGCTTGACTACGCTGAGCATGATTCCGACCTCAGATTACGTGAGCTGCGTCACAAGCTTTACGAGATAGAGGAATCTTTGGATCCGATAGAAGCGATGTTCGTCTACAAGGTGATTGAACTGGTTAGCGAACTCGCCGACGAAGCCCAGACCGTGGGCAATCGAATGATGTATCTCATAGCGAGCTGAGAATATTCAATGGGTGTAATCGAGGACTATGGCAGCACACTGCTGCTCCTGACGGTTCTGTTCGGGTTTTTCATGGCCTGGGGCGTTGGCGCTAATGATGTCGCCAATGCTATGGGCACTTCGGTAGGTGCAAAGGCAATAACGCTGAAGCAGGCGATTCTCATTGCTATCGTATTTGAGTTTGCGGGTGCGTATCTCGCGGGTGGGGAAGTTACGTCCACCATCCGCAAGGGGATCATCGACCCGGAGGCACTTTCGAGTGAGCCGGAGCTACTGGTCTACGGCATGATGGCTTCACTCCTTGCCGCGGGTATCTGGTTGCTGATCGCGACCGCCTTCGGATGGCCGGTTTCAACCACGCACAGCATTGTTGGTGCCATCGTCGGGTTTGCCAGTGTCGGTATTTCCGTCGATGCAGTTAACTGGGGCAAAGTCGCCAATATCGTTTCAAGCTGGATTGTCTCGCCTGTTCTGGCGGGTTCTCTTTCGTTTTTTATCTATATGAGTGTCCGTAAGTTTGTATTCGATACAGCGGACCCGTTCGCGTCTGCCCGTAGAGCTGTACCCGTCTATATATTCATGGTGGGTTTCGTGATTGGCATGGTGACGATGGTCAAGGGACTGAAACACGTTGGTCTGGAACTGTCGTTTCAACAGGCCATTTTCTATTCGCTGGGTATGGCATCCATCGTTTGTGTACTGGGGGCATTCGGTGTCAGTCGTATCAAGCGTGTTGCGGATTCAGCGGGTCACGATCTTGTCAATATCGAGCGGCTTTTTGGTGTATTGATGATATTTACAGCCTGTTCTATGGCGTTTGCTCACGGTTCCAACGATGTGGCAAATGCGATTGGCCCGCTGGCGGCAGTAAACAGCATTATATCCTCGGGGGGCGAGGTCGTGCAGACGGCTGCGATGCCCAGTTGGATACTGTTTCTGGGCGGCAGCGGAATTGTTGCGGGCCTTGCGCTATACGGTTATCGGGTCATGCGGACCATCGGTACGCATATTACCGAATTGACACCCAGCAGTGGATTTGCAGCAGAATTGGCTGCAGCAACAACGGTCGTACTTGCTTCAGGATACAGCTTACCGGTCAGCACAACGCATACGCTGGTAGGCGGAGTGCTTGGTGTCGGGCTTGCGAGAGGAATCGCCGCCCTCAATCTGCGGGTGGTCGGTACTATCTTCGTCTCGTGGCTGGTGACACTGCCTGCGGGCGCTGGTCTCGCGATTGTCTTTTTCTATATCTTTAAGGCGATATTTAGCTAGCACCGCGGTATCGATTTCTCGGGCACTCACCAGTTTGTTTCGGACGGAAACTTCCTAGCAAGCCTCAACTTCTACCGGAATCCCCGTCATAAACGATTGATTGCTGACTTTCTCAAAAGATCCGATGCCTGATGGCAGCAGATTGTTGGCATTGCATCCGGGGTATTTCGCCGCCGTTTTCATCGCTGAACCGCGATATCCCCAGCCATGAGTGATGGCGACGGTACCTGGTCTTAGCGATTCGTCGAGTGCGACTGTTGTTGTGACTTCACCATAGCGATTAGAAATTCTGACCTGTGACCCATCTCCGAGATTGTGACGCCTCGCGTCCTCGGGATGAATATAAAGCGGATTGGTCTGATGGCTGGGTCGCTTTAATGATGGGATGTTGTGGAACCAGCTATTGATCATATAGTTGGTGCGTCGGGAAATAACCTTGAGTTGGTCCGCGTTTTCACTTTCCAGTTCATCGAAAATATCTGCACACAGTGCCCTTGCCTCAGTGAAAGATTCCGGGCAACAATTTACGCGTCCGGTATCGGTTTGAATGATTTCGTCAAAAAAATTGCCTGACTTAACGGGAGGTAATACGACGGTGGAGTTTTTCCTGACCGTTTCAAGATCCAGGTCGCTTTGCCGCATCATGTGATCAATGCGGTCAAACAGACCGAGCTTATCAATGGCCGCCTGATAATCGTCGAGTTCACTCGTCGCCGTGTCGAACCCCTGTGCTGCTTCCAGTTGCTGCAGAATCCACCACTCTGGTTTTCTTTCTGCCGCAGGGGGAACGATGAAATCCGTATACTGCACGAAAGGCTCTTTCTGCAGGCCGAGTCCACAGATATTGACATCCGCACGCTCGAACATGTCCGTTGCCGGTAGGACGTAATCAGCGTACTCGGAGGTTGCGCTGGGATAGATGTCGATGACCAAGATGAATTCGAGCTGCTCGAACGCTTTCTGTAGTCTTGCGCTGGACCCAATGGAAAGTAGCGGATTACCGGAGATGATGATGAGCCCCCTGATCGGGTTGTCATCGGTCAGGATCATGTCGGCAAGCAAGTTGGCCGGCAGGGAACCGCGAATGCGTCTGACATCACCAAAGGGTGTTTCCTCGTATCGAATATCTCCCCTGACACGCCCCGCTTTGGCTCCTGGATAAAATCCCCTTGAGTAGATGTTGCCACCGGGCTTGTCCAGGTTTCCGGTGACCAGACTCAGCATGAACAGTAGCCAATAGGCAAGCGTGCCCTGGCGCCCCATGTTCACTCCCGTGGACATGTGAAAAGCAGCAGACTTTGCTCCGGCAATGGCTTCTGCCAGTGATTTGATTTCCTCAGCACTGATGCCGACGATTGCTGCCACTTTTTCAGGTGAGTACGCTGAGATGAATTCGCGCAGCTCATCGATATTGTCAGCATGTTCAGACAGACTGTCGTGATTGACCAGATCGTTGGCAAAAAGGTGATTTAGTAGAGCGGCCATCAGATAGACATCGGTATCAGGTTTGACCGCTAAATGCGTACCTACTCCGGATATTGATTCGTTTTTTCGGGGATCGACGAAGCGGATATCGGCTCCCCGTTTGGCGGCACTCCTAAGCGCGTCCATGGGATCAGGGATAGAGAGAAAACTCATATGTGAGATCCTCGGGTTGGCACCGAAGATGAGTAGAAAGTCTGTGTTGTCGATGTCCGGAATAGGATGGATGGTGTTTGAGCCAAAAACAGCTTCCGATGCGGCGAATTTGTTGGTGCAATCCTGAGTGCCTGAAGAAAAATTCTTTCTAATCTTGTTGTTGAGCATAAAGGACCCGATCGCCGGTCCAGCCAGGGAATTGAATGCCAACGGATTGCCGGTAAAGGAAGCCAGTGATTCGTCGCCATACTTAGCCTTGAGATCCGCTATTCTGCTCGCGATCTCTGCAACGGCGTCCCTCCAGTCGATGCGTTCAGTAATACCAGCGTCGTTTCGTTTGAGTGGATAATTCAGCCGGTCTTCATCCTGATGAATCTCCAGTGTGGCGAGTCCCTTGTGGCAGGCGAATCCTTTCGTTACCGGGTGTTCTTTGTCAGGGGATAACCGTGTGATCTTATTGTCTTTCACATGGGCCACAAGACCACAGGACGGTTCACAAATACGACAAAAGGTTTTGATCTGCTTCATGCTCTCTAACCACCAGAGAAAAGAGCAAGGTAATGCCAGATTTGGTCTGCGTCAAATTCGTTATACTGGGTGCCGGCACACAACGCTACCCGGATCAGTTTAGTTGGGACCTGTTAGTGATAACGGGGTAATTGCATTAGTAGACGACCATTGAGAGCCCTCAGCGTTACTTGGTTCAATGGTAAAGGGACCTGTTTAAGGTTGGAGAGGTGGCAGCAATGAGTAGACGACCATTGAGAGCAACCCATGAGTGAGATTAAGCCGTGGATTCGTAAATTTACCCGGCAACTGGCAGATTGCAGGATTTTTTCCGTCAGCGAATCGACCTCTGTGTGTCCAAGAACCGACGACGAACACCGGTTCTATTTCATTGACACGGCTGACTGGGTCAACATTGTCCCGATAACCGAGGATGGTGACGTAGTCTTCATTCGCCAGTTCCGTCATGGCAGTGAGAAGATCACACTGGAGATACCCGGTGGAATGATCGATCCCGGTGAAGACCCTCAGGCCGCAGCTGTCAGGGAGTGTCTGGAAGAATCCGGCTACGAGGCGGGCCCAGTTGAATCACTAGGTGTCCTCAATCCGAATCCTGCAATTTTCCCGAACCGTCTGCATACATTTCTGGCCCGAGACTGTCGAGCCATTGCCGATATCGCCAATACCTCAACGGAACACACCGAGGTCGTGTTATTGCCTCTAAAGGAGCTGCCATTGCGAATGCAGAATGGTGAGATAGACCACGCCCTTGTGGTGGCGACGCTGTGGCGGATGCTCTATCACGAACTGAGATAGTTTCACTTTTTGCCAGATAAAAGGAATGTGGCAGAAGTCGCGACGTGGTGCCGGTAAATGTCTGGGAAACGCAATATCAGACGCGGTTCACCGCGGTGTTTTGACAGAACCGGCAATGTTGACGGTGCGAATATCGCCATTACCCTTGTTAACGAGTTCGAAATCGCCAGCCACCTCTTCGACGGTGACCCTGCCGGACCCATCAGCCTCAATCTTTACTGTACCTTTTACGTCCTCAATCGAGATGTCGCCGGACCCATCGCTGCCGATCAGCACATCCTTGCCCACATGATCGATCTCGATGTCACCGGAGCCGTCACGGTCGATGTTAACCGAACCTTCAACACCGGAGATTTCGATTCCGCCGGAACTGTCACCCGGAATTTCGACATCGCCCTTAATGTTGTTTAAGTCAATGTCACCTGAGCTGTCTGAAACGCGGACGTTGCCATCCATATTCCTCACATAGATTTCACCGGATGAATCCCGCAGGCTCAGGTCTTTTTTACCATCGATGACGCGAATATCACCGGAAGAGTCGTCGATCGAAATGACAGAGACGCCCTTTACCTGCATATTGCCGCTGGAGTCCCTCAACCTGAGGGGCATGGATTTCGGAATTGAGAGCTCGATATCCATGATGGCATAGTAGGGATCGAAGTCTTCCTGATGGTAGGGGATGATGGCGGCTAGCGTCAGTTTGCCATCGGTTTCCAGGACATCCAGGTCAATCATGTCCAGGTGTTTTTTCTCGTCGGTGCAGACTTTGCCCCAGAAGTTTATCTCTTGGTTTTCGGAGGCACTGACTTCGAGTTCTCCGGCCAATGCCTTGAGTTCAACTTCCGAGTAGGCATCGGCGTTGAACTGCAGTTCGATTATTTTTGACTCTATGCAGATGTCCGCGAAAGCAGTTGTACTGACTGCAAGCAGTGCCAAAACCAAATACTTCATAAAAGGTGACCGGTCAGGTGGTTTTGTTATGACTCCCGGGAGGGAGAAATGGTTTAAACCGGCAGATTGTATTCGTGCAGCCTGTTCACACGGATCATCTGCTGAATCTCCCGGACATAGTCGATACCCCGTGAGGAATACCGGAGTAGCCCCTCGGCGAGAGCCATTCCGCTTGCGTTGACCGCACCGGCACGGGAGCCAGCCCTAATTTGTCGGAGTTCTTCATAAGCGGGATTAGTGTTGATGGTGCGGATGTACGCATCAACACTGTGCTGAACACTGTCGTAACGTGCAACCTCGTGGGTCAGGCCGTCGTCGCGGGAAAGCGGCTTGATACCGCAACCCTGCCTGAAGCACCAGACGCCAAAGAGGTTGTTGGCTTCCCGCGCGAATCGGGAAGTGCCCCAGCCCGATTCATTGGCTGATTGTGCAAGGACCAGGGATTCGGGTACCACATCGACACGGATAAGCAGTTCATCCACCTGATTCAACAGTGCACTACCGGGACGAACCCGGTAGTGCCTGCTGATTCCCCCAATCAGGCGATGGGCCTCGGCATCGATTTCGACACCGGCTCTTAGATTGTCCCGGATAGCCAGAAGCTCATGACGCTGCTGGCGAATGGCGTCGTTACTGTGTCGGATCATCGGGAGCATGAAATCAAAAAATTCACGCTTCTTGGTCCGCACATCGTGGATAGCAGCAAAATCAGGCAGAGAGGGTGAGGTTACCTTTGCTATCGGCAGGATGGTTGATGCGCGGCCTGGTTCCACTACAGGCTGAGTATCTGTTTCAAAGGTAACCGGTTGCTTAGCGAGTTCCTGCACGGGCTGGTTCGATTTCAGCCAGCCGACGACTGCCAGAGCCAAAAGAAGGCTCAGAAATGCGATGTCTGTTCGGCGCAGGATCATGGTAATTTGAGATATTCAAAAAGTGGAATAAATCTCATTATATTCATTATTTCTTCACTATCAATGCAAAAGTGTCAGGTCTTGAATGATATGAACAAGGCTGAATCCGGTAGATCTGCGTGAATAAAGGCTTTTAGTCGATCGGGCTCAGATGCAAATTCTGTGAAAATGATGGATCGTAGAAGCTATATCGGCTTGTTTTGCAGGCTTCTAAAGCCCGGGGGATGAATCTGGGATCTTCAGCAGGTCAGTGGGTAGAGCCATTCAGTGACGGCCATGAAGAGCCTTCAGCGATACTTGGCTCGATGGATGTGGGACTTTCATCCGGTCAGCGGGTAAAGCCTGTCAGTGACGTCCATGAAGAGCCTTTAGCGATACTTGGCTCGATGGAAGTGGGACCTTCATCTGGTTGGTGGGTAAAGCTAGTCAGTAGACGTCCATCAAGAAGGCCGCAGTCGTACCCAGCCGTTCTCAAGATCCATTCGTCCGTCGTTGTATCCCGGCTCCCCTGGCATGACAATCATGCCGGTTTCCCTGTCAACCCGCGCACGTTCATCGGGGAGATTTCTGGCGGCGGTATCTATTACCTGTTCAGCAGAATCGAACAGGGCCAGGCTGCGGATCATGCGCTCGGTTACAGTCATGAGGACCATTTCCTCACGTTCGATCCTCGCGAGGATTTCCTGGGGGGTAAGCCAGACTGAATTTACCAGTTCCCCATCGTCGTGCTGCGGTATCTGATTGCTTGGAATGCGAGCGATGAAAAATCGCGCATCAAATCGACGTGGTGGTCCCTGGGGTGTTATCCATCGTGCGATGTAGTGCATCTGACCGACATCAGCCAGAAGATGTTCCTGCTCGAGAATCGTCTTGAGTTCCATCTCACCGGCGTTTAAACGGTCCCTGTACTGGTTGTATCGACCTTCGCCTTCTTGACCGATCAGAAGTGGTGATTCGTCTTCTGAATGCAGGGCCAGGAGAATTCCAGCTTCTTCAAAGGTTTCTCGTATTGCTGCCATGTAGAAATTTAGCCCACCGGTTTCTATCCTCAGGAGATCGCTTGCCTCGGTGTCGGTGCGGTGAGTGGCTATATTTCGATAGTAGGTGGCGTCGTCCTGATGATCGACGGCGCCGCCCGGGAAGACCCACATACCACCGGCGAATACCGTGTTGGCGTGTCGTTCCAGCATATAGACCTGCAGATCGGGCCGATCATCAACCAGCATGACCGTGGCGGCAGGGCGAATGGGGACTTTTTCCGGATCGTAGTCGTTCACAAAGAGCCTTCAGCGATACTTGGCGCAGAGGGAGTGGGACCTGATTGGGTAAGCGGGTTAAGCCCGTCGTAGAAGTCCATTAAAGAGCCTTCAGCGATACTTGGCTCTGAGGGAGTGGGACCTGATTGAGTAGGCGGGTTAAGCCCGTCGTAGAAGTCCATTAAAGAGCCTTCAGCGCTACTTGGTTCAATGGGAGTGGGACCTGATTGAGTAGGCGGGTTAAGCCCGTCGTGGACGTCCATGAAAAACTCTCGACGAATGCAGGCACGATATGCGAAATTGGTGGCAGGTTCTAGCGGAAGCATCCATGAAATCCCGAGAAATTCTACTGGCATCAGCGTTGATGATAGTGGCGCCCGCTGTCGCAGATACGATCATGTTGAGTGATGGCAGCACCATACAGGGTAAGGTGATTTCACTGAATAACGGGCAATATCAGGTTCAGACTCAATCGCTGGGTGTGGTCAGCCTGAGTCAGAGTCAGGTGAACTCTATCTCCAGCGGCAGTGCTTCAACACCCCAGCAGAACAAGCAGGTCGGTGATGCGGGTGCCTCTGCACTCCAGTCCATGCAGGCTAACATGGCCAACGATCCCGGCATCATGAGCACCATTCTTCAACTTCAAAATCATCCCGACATGCAGGCTGTTCTAAGAGATCCAGAAGTCATGCAGGCGGTACAAAGCTTTGATCTGCAAACTCTGTCAAGTCACCCCAAGATCAAAAAGCTGATGCAGAATGCAGAAATTAAGCGCATTCAGGGAAAGCTGAACTGACAACGTGCTGATTGGGATAAAGGTTACAAACCGCTCATCCGTCAGATTGCGACCTAAGACCGCAACTGACCAGTTCTCTGCGAAATAAGCGATCTGTGCACTGACATCTATGTAGCCAGAAAAAGAAAACCCCAGCCGAAGCTGGGGTTTAGTCTTCAGGGTTCAAAGGCTGTGTTTATCACACAGCCTTCGAAGAGCCTTTTTCCATGTTGTTACTAGTTAGAGGGTGTATTTGTATCTCAAGGATACCGTTCGGCCAAGTGGTGTATAGGCCACCTGATCCAGGCTGTTGGCTCCAGAAGAGTTACAGGTCGGGAAGGCACCGCTGAAGTCAATATTCGGACAACGACCCGGTGTGTTACCGCCACCGACGGAATAAATCTCGTCTGCCAGGTTTTTGCCGATCAGGCTAAACTCATGATGCTGATCCTCTGAGTAAACAGAGATTGCGGCATCAAGGAGCCAGAAGCTGTCCTGTATATAAGGGTCTGCGGTAGCTGTCCATGGGTATTCATCGGTGAAGCGTGCATCTGCAGAGACGCTGAGACGCCAGTTGTCGCCGAGTGGCATGTCATAGGTGAAACCGACATTGCCAGCGATATCCGCACTTCCTGCCCCATCCTGGCCTTTCAGGTTCTCACCTGTCGCATTGATGAAGTCTTCGGTGTACTCAACATTGGTCCATGCCCAGGCAGAACGTACTATCAGACCTTCAATATCGGTATGCCACATCATGTCGAATTCAAGACCCTTGGTCTCCAGTGCAGATGCGTTAAACGTCTGAAACTGAATGGTATTGGAGTCGAACAACTGAACCTGCAGGTCCGTATATTCGTAAGTGAATACGGTTGCGTTCAGCCGCATGGCACCACCCAGGAAGTTACCCTTCATGCCGATTTCAAAGCCGTCAGACACCTCTGAATCATAGATGAGGAAGCCAAAGTCTCCGCCGTTTACAGCAGGGTTCAGTGCTGCGGTCGGCAGGGCGCTGTTGTCGATGCCACCAGACTTGAAGCCTTCCTTGTAGGAAACATAAACACTGATGTCATCGTTCAAATGATGGTTGATGGCGATCTCGGGCGAGATGTTGTCATCTTCGAATTCAAGACCGTCAATAAGCGGCGGTCCACCAAACCCGAACAGCAGGGCTCCGGCGTGAACATAGGGAATTTGAATGTAGCCTTCCTTCTCTTCATCGGTCCAGCGAGCGCCCACAGTGACTTCTGTACTGTCAGTCACATCCCAGTAGAGAGCGAGGTAAGCAGACACAACATCCGATTCCAGGACGTGACGCTTGTTGTAGTCATACATATTCCCCGTGGTGGGATCCGGGCCGATTATGGTGGCAGTGGGGTCACCGCCAACCAGTGCGTAGGCCGCACCGAAGATGTTCGGCATTACGCCCAGGTTAAAGGCATATTGGTGGGCATCGAAATCCTGATCGATATCCTGCCAGTAAAGCCCGATCTGAAAGTTCAGGCTGCCGTCAAACTGGCTCGACAGTCGAAATTCCTGTGACAGACTCTCATAGACGTTGTTGTGCAGGCCACCAAAAACGCCGGCACCATGGCTGTAGTCATCCAGTTCGATGTGGTTGAAGTCAACATAGCCTGTCACCGACTGAAGGGAATAGTTTTCATTGATATCCCAGTTCATGGTCAGTGAGACGAAGTCGGTTTCCTGCTCCAGCCCCGGAACTCCGTCATCATATCCCCAGGGTAGTCCGCCTCGGAGGCCTTCATTTAGGAAAATCCGAGAAGTATTTCCGTTGATCTTGCAGTCGTCGACGTTAGGGAACACTCTGAAGGCTGCGGATGCAGAAGGTACAGCGGTGTATTGCGCCGAGCCCTCGGGGCAGAGAGTGTCCGACCACATCCAGCCGCCGTCATTTTCGTAGTCACTGTAGCTGTATTTCAGTTTCGCCGAGAAGTCATCAGTGGGTTCCCAAACGAGGGTAAGACGGGCGTTGAAAGATTCGTCTCCGAAAGCATCCTTGGCACCATTTACGGCGGCGGCTGGATTGTTTCCAACCGCATAGTTGTCTACGAGTTCATCGTTATCAATTCCACCGATGGCGAGGCGCGCGCCGAAGGTATCAGAGAGAGGTCCTGAAACGACCATTTCCCAGAAGGTGCCCTCGTGCTCAGTTTCGACACCTGCGCCGACCTGAAATTCGAACTCATCGCCCGGATCGTTGGTCATGATTGATACAACGCCGGCTGTCGCAGACTTACCAAAGTAAAGAGACTGTGGTCCCTTAAGGACTTCCAGCTGCTTCATGTCCATATAGGAATTAAGAATGAATCGGCCACGGTTGACGACGACACCATCGACATTGATGGCAATTGAATGGTCGAACGCAGCAGAGATGCTGCTTGAACCGATTCCGCGAAGATTCATGACGGTGCCGTTACCAGAGCCAGCCTGCTGAATGAACATGTTTGGCACCATCTTTGCGGCATCTACCAGGCTGGTGATGTTGTAGCGGTCGAGATCTTCCTCGGTCATGGCGGTGATGGTGACCGGTACGTCCTGCAGGCCTTCAGCCTGTTGACGCGCGGTGACGATGACTTCTTCTAGAACGGATTCAGATGCGTAGAGTCCGGTGCTGGTAATTGCAACAGCAAGACCCAGTGCAGTTTTCTTGAGTAGCTTCATGAGCTTCTCCCCCTTTTGTTTTTTTTATTACAATTAATTCGCCCCACTGTCTCACAATGGGTTACGTGTCACTCTAGAATACGGGGGGAAACAGGTCAATAAGGCATTACCACCCGATTTCCAGTTGGCAATCAGTCGCATCCTTAATTTTTATTCGGCTTTGAAGGATTTTCGTCGGACCTGCTGCGGTGGCAGCATCTGCTTCAGAAAGCGACTGGATTCAGAATTGAAGTAAGACGAATTCGCGGGACAAAAAAAGGCGGCCCTGAGGCCGCCTTTTTTGACTTACGTCGAATGATCTAAATGCGAACTTCGAACTGCAAGAATAACTGACGTCCCCTTGAGTAGTTCAGAACTGCGTCGCTTGTACCAATACCCCCAGGGAGCAGGGTGTTGTTGGAAACATCCGCAAACGGGCGACCACCACTGGTGATGACATACAGCTCATCGTTCAGGTTTCGACCCATGGCTGAAATCTTCCATTTGCCATCGATTGAGGCGATATATGCGCGTGCATTGAGCAGCCAGAATGAATCCTGAATGAATCCAACTGGGTCCTCATTCTGAGTATAGTACTCGTCTGAAAATGAGGTATTGACGCCAAAGCCCCATTCCAGATTGTTACCGAGATCTGCCGTGTAGTCGAAGCCGACATTGAATGCATAGTCGGCAGCGCCTGACGTAGCGCGACCGTCCATATCATACTGAGCAATGATAGCCGGGTCGGTTATTCCGACAGGTGCTTCTGGTATGAAGCTGTCACTAAACTCTGCATCGAGAACCGAGAGAGCGCCGTAGACAGTCAGCCCATCGACATCGGGCAGCCAGGTGAAATCCACTTCCAGACCCTGGGAGATCATTTCACCTGCATTGGTCGTGCTGAACTGAATGGCAGCGGAGTTAAATGACTGCACTTGCAGATCATCGTAAACGTATCGGAATACAGTGGCGTCGAGTCTTAGGCTGTTTCCGAGAAACTGGCCCTTCATCCCAAATTCGAATCCTTCGCCTTCTTCCGTCTGGTAGATCAGCGAACTGAAATCTCCGGTGGCCGCTGCATTTGCAAGAGAGGCACTGGGGAGGGCGCTGTTGTCTACACCACCGGCTTTATAGCCTGACTTGTAGGCACCGTACAGATTGATGTCATCATTCAACGCGAAGACGAAACTCACTTCAGGTGAAGTGTTGTCGTCATCAAAATCGATCTTTCCAGAGTTGAAGCCATTGGGTACGAAACCCAATCCCAGAACGGTGAACATATAGTGTACGGTAGCTACATCAACTACCTGACTGCGTTCGTCTTCTGAGAAACGAGCACCGGCTGTGATCTCTAGACGATCTGTGGCCTGAAAGGTGACGCTGCCGAAGATCGAACGGGTTTCTGAATCAGTCGTATGAACCTTGTGCCAGTCGTCTGAAAACCCGGTCGTTGGATCGATTGACGCAAGCCCAAAAAGGGGAGCAAAGTTCGCGCCGCCTACGGCCTCTTGGGCAGTATCAAACACCAGCTCTCTGTCCTGATAGAAAAGACCTATCAGAAAGCTGACGCTGTCATTGATGTCACCAGCAAGACGCAGTTCTTGTGCGAATGCTTCAGTTTCATTAATTGTATGATTACTGCCGATACCATTAACGTCATAACCGTAGCTGGCCGCACCTTCTTCTTCCAGATCGAAGTAGCTGGTAACAGAAGTCAACGTCATCATATCGTTGATATCCCAGTCGATTTGCAGTCTGGTTAGCGTGGTATCCAACTCTTCAAAGGGCTTAAGGTTTGCATGGCCTACGAAATTCTCGCCGACAAGTGCATTGTGGCCACCAATTTGTATCACTCCGTCATCATGATCACAGTCGTAGCCGGATGGTCTGTTCTGTGCAGCGAAATTACTGGCTTGAGGATCACCAGCCACGGCACAGTACTGGTCAACATTTCCGATTGCAGAATCGGCTTCATGACTTGTGATAGTCGTCTTGAAGTTTACGCTGACGTTGTCAGAAGGCTCCCAGGTCAGGGTCAGACGGGCCCCAAAATCTTCTTCTCCGAAGTCGCTATCCTCTCCTGGTGCTGAGTTTTCCCAAATTTCATCCGATTCAGAGTATCGGATCGCAAGACGTGCGCCGACGGTGTCACTGAGTGGCCCGGAGACAAATCCGTCCACATAGTAACCTTCCAGACCAAAGTCATAGCCAGCACCCAGTTTGGCTTCGAGCTCGTCACCCGGGTTGGCTGATTGAAAAGCGAGGACACCGGCAGATGCGCTCTTGCCGAAATAGAGTGACTGGGGTCCTTTTAGGACATCAACCTGAGCGAGGTCGAGGAAGGCGGACTGCGCCATCCGCATTCGGCTCACGGATACTCCGTCAATATCGAATGAAACGGCCGAGTCAAATGCCGCACTAATTGAAGACGAGCCTACTCCGCGCAGGTTCATGGTTCCACCGGAACCCGAGCCGCCAGTTTGCACATTAAAGTTCGGTATGCGCTCTGCAATTTCTCCGGGCTGATCCATCTGGAAATTTTCTAACTGTTCGCCCCCAACAGAAGTAATGCTCACAGGGACATCCTGGAGCGACTCTGCTTTTTTACGAGCGGTTACGACAATTTCTTCCAGAACATTGTCTGCCGCGTATAGTCCCTGGCATGTCATCCCGACAACCAGGCTCAGCGCGGTTTTATTAATTAGTTTCATGTGGCTATTGCCCCCAATGGTGAATTTTAAATAGAAAATTCGCACCTCTTCTTGGCGGGGTTTTGCGAATCGGCGTACTCTAGGTTATGGCATTGACCGCGTCAATATAATTTTACAACGCGTTACCCGCCAATTTGCGGGCTTGAAACCCTTATTTCAAGCGGCCTTGACGGTTTTTCGCCGGGACCGCTGCTTTGGCAGTATCTGCTTCAGATAACGACCGGTTTCCGAGCATTTTTCTTTCCTGGAGATTTCCTCGGGCGTGCCGGTCGCAAGTATCTGACCGCCGGTGGGTCCACCGTCAGGGCCGAGATCGATAATCCAGTCTGCTGTTTTGATGACATCCAGGTTGTGCTCGATCACAGTCACGGAATTACCGGCTTCAACCAGCCGGTCGAGCACCGCAAGCAGCTTCTTGACGTCATCAAAGTGAAGACCGGTAGTGGGTTCGTCGAGAATGTAGAAGGTTTTCCCGGTTGCTATCTTGGACAGTTCTCTCGCCAGCTTGATTCTTTGCGCTTCGCCACCAGAGAGGGTTGATGACGGTTGCCCCAGATGCAGGTAGTCGAGGCCAACATCTGCCAGCAGCCGGAGTTTGGAGACAATTCTCGGGTGTTCGGAGAAATGTTCCACCGCTTCGGCAACAGTCAGATCCAAAATATCGGCTATGGATTTTCCCTTATACCTGACCTCGAGGGTCGCATCATTGAATCGTCTGCCATCACAATGCTCGCACTTTACATAGACATCCGATAGAAAATGCATTTCGATTTTTCTGACTCCATCGCCCTGGCAGTCGTCACAACGCCCGCCCTTGACGTTGAAGGAGAAGCGACCGGGTTTGTATCCGCGCATTCGTGATCCCGGAAGTTGGGAAAAAAAGCTTCGAATCTCATCGAAAACCTTGATGTAGGTAACCGGATTACTGCGAGGTGTTCTGCCGATTGGTTTTTGGTCGATGGCGACGACCTTGTCGAGTTGATCAAGGCCGGTGATTCTGTCGTGACTGCCAACACGCTGGTTTGACTGGTGGAACTGTCGGGCAAGTGCCGGATGCAGGATATCATTGACCAGCGTCGATTTGCCGGCACCGGATACGCCCGTCACTGCGGTCATCACTCCCAGGGGAAAGTCGACGTTGATACTTTTCAGGTTATTTGCCGCTGCACCTTCAACAGTGATGTGACCAATCGGCTCTCGCCGCTCGGTTGGGATTTCAATACAGGATCTTGCGGACAGGTAGTTACCGGTTATGGATCGCCTGTTTTTTTCAAGACTCTTCGGTGTACCACTGTGCACAATCTCGCCGCCGTGAACGCCCGCGGCAGGACCGAAATCAATGACATGGTCTGCGGTTCGAATCGTATCCTCGTCGTGTTCGACGACGATGACGGTGTTGCCGATATCGCGCATGCGGCAAAGTGTGTTCAGCAGCTTTTCGTTGTCGCGCTGGTGCAGACCTATGCTGGGTTCATCGAGAATATAGATGACGCCCGCGAGTTCGGAACCCACCTGGCTGGCCAGCCGGATTCTCTGGGATTCACCACCGGAAAGAGACGGGCCCAGGCGGTTCAGTGATAGATAGGACAGACCGACGGAGTTGAGGAAGCCAAGGCGGTTGCATATCTCCTTTAACACTTCCGTTGCGATTTCCCCCGCAGCACCGGGAAGTTTGAGGTTCGAGAAGAAGTCGTATGTCTGATCAATTGTCCAGGCGGAAAGCTCTACCAGGGTGACTTCACCGACTTTGACAGCGGCACTTTCGGGTTTTAGTCGCACGCCGTGACAACTGGTGCAGGGCGTATTGGCCAGGAACTGAGAATACCAGCGTTTCATACCCTCGGATCGTGTGTTGCGAAACCGTCGCATGAGTCGGTTGATCAGACCCTCATAGCGAGAGTAGCTGGTACCGTGGCTGCCCCAGTTAATCTTGTATTTTTCTTCACCGGTGCCGTGCAGGATCTTTTTCCGATGGGTCTTGCTGAGCTTGCGCCATGGTTTGTCCAGAGGAATTTTCAATTTGTTGAAGACCTGGCGGTGAAATACCGCACCCATGGATTTTCGATCATCGTCAATCCTGCCCACCGGTTTGAGTGCGCCTTCGCGCAGGGTGAGAGACCGGTCAGGAATCAGCAGATCAGAATCAAAAGCAACCTGGGTGCCAAGGCCGTTGCAGTCGTGACACATCCCCTGTGGACTGTTGAAAGAAAACGATTGTGGCGTCAGTGCAGGAAAGGATATGCCACAGTGATTGCAGGACAGTGATTCCGAGAAGAGTTGATCTTTCTTGCTATCAAAAGCGGCAATGAGCATACCCTCACCATAGCGCAGCGCCGACTCGACAGATTCGTTGAGTCTCTCTTCAACATCCGGGCGGATAACGATGCGATCAACCACGGCTTCCACCGTGTGTTTCTTTCGTTTGTCGAGCGCGTCGATTTCATCGCTGCGAATAAATTCGCCGTCAACCCGGAGCCGGACAAATCCCTGCAAACGGGCATCCTCAATCATTTCCCGGTGTTCGCCCTTGCGATTGACCAGCAGTGGCACCAGCAGATATACACGCGTAGCGTCTTTGTTGCCCATCAGTTCCTGGACAATTCGCTGGGCTGTCTGACCCTGGACCTTGCGGCCGCAATCATGACAGTGTTGGATTCCGACACGGGCGTAGAGTACCCGCAGGTAATCAGCAATCTCCGTGATTGTGCCGACGGTAGATCGTGGATTTCTGGAAGTCGTTTTCTGCTCAATGGAAATTGTTGGTGAGAGGCCGCGTATGGTGTCGTACTTGGGCTTTTCCATCTGTCCGAGAAATTGTCTGGCATAGGCGGATAGCGATTCGACATAGCGTCTCTGACCCTCGGCGTACAGTGTGTCGAACGCAAGAGACGACTTGCCTGAACCCGAGACGCCGGTCAGTACCACAAGCTTGCGCTTTGGAATCTTGACCTCGACTGACTTCAGATTGTGCTCTCTGGCACCACGGATAAGGATGTGATCAAGTTCTTCGGCGGCTTTTTTCATTACTTCTCTTTTTTATGGACGTCTACTTACCGGCTTTACTCTGACCCCAACACGAGATATGGACAAAGTTTGAATATATGTATATATATACAGTTTACCGGCGTTGATCAACTCAAAGCGGGGAAAGATACGATTATAGTTCAGAGCTACTGACAGGGTGGTGTCAGTACCTTAATTGGGACTTCTACATGCGTCGAGCAGATCGTCTATTTCAACTCATGCTTCTGCTCCAGGAGGGCAAGGTCAGGACGGGGCGATATCTGGCTGAAAAACTGGAGGTGTCCACCCGGACTGTGTACCGGGATATTGGAGACCTGGTGGGTTGCGGTATTCCTATCGACGGTGAGGCCGGCGTCGGCTATCTGTTGCGGGATGAGTACCGCCTGCCGCCGTTGATGTTCACTGCAGAAGAACTGAAAGCGCTGGCATTGGGTGCGCGTATGGTGCGAGCCTGGTCAGATCGGGAACTGGCGAGCACGACGGCAACTGCCATTCGCAAGATCGCGTCAATTCTGCCGGAGAACCTAAAAAAAGAATTTCAGCTGACTGGCATAGAGGTACCTGGGTATCAGATGTCTGAGAAAGTCAGCGACAAGCTGCGTCAGGTCAGAACCGCGCTCGATGCGAAGCAGAAACTCGATCTTGATTACACATCAGTTGAGGGTGAACGCACTTCCCGCATCATCAGGCCTCTCATACTCTACTTCTGGGGTAAGACCTGGACGCTGGGTGCCTGGTGTGAGCTGAGGGAAGGGTTTCGATCCTTCAGGATTGACAGGATGGACCGGGTTGATAATGTCGGTGAGGAATTTGTCCCGACAGAAGAATGTAGTCTCCAGGCTTACGTCAACTACCAGATGAAAAACGAGTGGTGACAATAAGGAACTGGTGGAGAGGGGAGCCATCAGCGTTACCTGGTTCTCTGGTTGTGGGACCTGATTAACGAATCGGGGTACAGGCTTTTAGTAGACGCCCATAAAAAGCTATGATCAACGATCGAATTCATCTCCGAGCATCAGATGTCCAAAACCGTCACAGGCTGCCTGCTAATTATTGGTAACGAGATCCTGTCTGGGAGAACGCAGGACACGAACCTCGCCCATCTGGCCAGAGAACTCAATGAGGTTGGTGTGCGAATGGTCCACGCCAGGGTCATTCCCGATGTCGAGGACATTATTGTCAATACGGTGAACGAATGCCGGGCTCTCTATAACCACGTCTTTACGACGGGTGGTATTGGTCCGACTCACGATGACATTACCGCCGATTGCATCGCCAGGGCTTTTAATACGGAGCTCTATTTTCACCCGGACGTGGTTGAGATCATCAATCGACGGAAGGCACCGCCCGATGCTATGGAGGCGCGGCTGAGAATGGCGAGGATACCGAAAGGTGCAACGCTAATTGATAATCCAACAGGTGGTCCCCCGGGTTTCCAGATGGAGAATGTTTACGTCATGGCGGGTGTCCCCATGGTTATGCAGGCCATGGTCAGTACTCTGACGAAAGAAAGACTTGGTGGTGGCGATCCGGTCAGATCTCGCAGCGTTGGCGTTTATCTGGGCGAGAGTACAGTGGCAGCGGATCTACGGGAGATTCAAGGCCGGTATCCAGAGATTGATCTCGGCAGCTACCCTTTCTACCGGGAAGATGGTTACGGCACCAACCTCGTCATGCGAGGCACCAATGAGACCGAGTTGGATGAGATGCTTAGGGAAATCGAATCCATGATTCGAAACCTGGGAGCTGAGCCGTTCTATGACCAGTGACTCTTTATGCCCGTTATGCCCGTTGATTGAAAAATGATGGCAGTAATATCGGGGAATCCGCTGGTCTTGCTTGCCGGTATTGGCCTTCTTGCAGCGGTGGCCCAGTGGTCAGCCTGGCGGCTTAAGTTACCTGCTATTTTGCCTTTGTTGGTGTTCGGGATTGTTGTCGGTCCGGTCACTGGCGTACTCGACCCCGATGCGCTGTTTGGAGATCTCCTCTTTCCCATCGTTTCTCTGTCTGTGGCGGTGATTCTGTTTGAGGGTGCGTTGACCCTGAAAATATCGGAGCTGAGGGAGATTGGCACAACGGTAAGAAATCTCGTCACTATTGGTGCGCTGATTACATGGCTGGTGACCAGTGTTACTGTTCATCTGAGTCTCGGTTTTGATTTCGACCTGGCAATGCTGTTTGGTGCAATGGTCGTTGTCACCGGGCCGACAGTCATCGTACCGATGCTGCGCACCGTAAGACCAGTGCGCCGGGTTGCTAACATTCTGAGGTGGGAAGGTATCGTTATCGACCCCATCGGTGCTCTGCTCGCCGTGCTTGCGTTCAACTACGTACTAGCTTCGCAGAAAACAGAGGCACTCGACGATATCTTCGCCCTGTTTTTGATGGTGGTCGCGATTGGATCAGTGATCGGGCTCATCTTCGGTTTCGGTCTGGCTTTAATCCTGCGCAAAGACTGGTTGCCGGAGTACCTGAGAAGTCCGTTTACCCTCCTGATGGTGTTCGTCGCCTTTGCTGGTGCGGAGATGGCTGAACATGAATCCGGCCTGTTGGCCGTGACCATTTTTGGCATGGTGCTGGCGAACCGACCGGGCGTGGAAGTTCATGACATCCTTGATTTCAAAGAGAGTCTCTCCGTTCTTCTGATAAGCGGACTGTTTATCCTGTTGGCAGCCAGAGTCGATTTTGAGGGTTTGGTCGCCATCGGGTGGCCGGCAGCTCTGGTTGTCGCCGTCATCATCCTTGTGGCAAGACCTCTCGCTGTGTTCGTTTCGACCATCGGTAGTGAGCTCAGCATCAATGAACGGTTGCTTATCGCCTGGATTGGACCAAGAGGAATTGTTTGCGCAGCGGTGGCTGCAATTTTTGCTCTGCGCCTGGAGCAGGTAGGTGCAGAAGGTGCATCGTTGCTGGTACCGCTGGCATTTTCTGTGATCATTACCACAGTCGTTCTGCAAAGCCTGACGGCCAGACGGTTGGCTGGTCTGCTTGGTGTTCGCGATCCGGCACCGGCGGGTTACCTCATCATTGGCAGTGGGCAGGTAGCCAGGATGATTGCGAAATCTCTGGCAGAGCACGACGTCAGAGTCGTGATTGCAGACAGTGACTGGGATCAAGTCAGTCAGGCCCGTATGGAGGGTATTGAAACCTACTACGGAAATCCGATTTCCGATCATGCGGATCGTTATCTGGATCTTTCCGGTATTGGCAACGTCATCTGCCTATCCGGTCGATCGCACCTGGATGCTCTAACAGGCCTGCACTTTCGCAGCGAATTTGGATCAGGTCACGTTTACGAACTGCCGACTTCTGCCGAAGGTCGCCAGCAGGACAAGCATCGCGTCTCAGGGCGTCATCGTGGCAAACATCTTTTCGGAGAGGATGTCACCCATAATCGTGTACTGGGGTTATTGCACGGTGGCTGGACGACCAAAACAACCGGTCTTACCGAGGAGTTCGGGTTGGCGGAATATATGGAGAAGTATCAGGACAAGGTGATGATTTTGTTTGCCCTGGATTCGTCTGCTAGATTGCGGCTCGTGA
>JABHYO010000082.1 GCA_018656865.1 Gammaproteobacteria bacterium
AAAACCTCAGCAAGCAGTAAGAAGGTAAAGACCAAGGTGAGCAACGCAAAATCAACCAAAGCCAAAGCCGCGCCTAAAAGCAAGGCAGCCACCAAAACAAAAAAGGCATCCGCTACAGTAGCCAAAGAATCCAAAACGAAAGCACCGAGGCCACCTGCACAAAAGGCACCCCGTCCTAGAACAGTATCCACAGAGCCGACGTTTATCCCCTACGAGGCTAAACGGAATGAGGAATACATGAACGAGGAGCAGAAGGAACACTTCCGTGAAATTCTGCTCCAATGGAAATACCAGCTAATGGAAGAAGTCGATCGAACTGTTCATCACATGCAGGACGAAGCAGCTAACTATCCTGACCCTGCTGATCGCGCCAGCCAGGAAGAAGAGTTCAGCCTCGAACTCAAGACCCGAGACCGAGAGCGCAAGCTGATTCGAAAGATTGACAATACTTTGGAACTCATTGATCAGGACGACTACGGCTATTGCGAATCCTGCGGTATCGAAATTGGCGTACAACGGCTTGAAGCCAGACCGACTGCAACCCAGTGCATCGACTGCAAGACACTGGATGAAATAAAGGAACGTCAGATCCACGGCTAGCAGTCCGTCGGATTCAGGTACCTGGTTTCCAACTAAGGAAACTAACAACACGGTATTGAGTTTTCGGACAGGAACTACCCATGGGCTACGTTGGTCGCTTTGCCCCATCACCTACTGGCCCACTGCATTTCGGCTCCCTTATTGCCGCTGTCGCCAGCTATCTGGATGCCAGGCACGTTGGTGGGAAGTGGCTGCTCCGTATTGAGGACCTGGATCCACCAAGAGAATCGAAGACTGCGCCCGAAGAAATCATCGAACAGCTAAAACACCTGGGGCTGAACTGGGATGGCCCTATCTTCTACCAGGGAAACCGAGATGATGCCTACAACGAAGTCATCGAACTACTAGGATCAGCACAACGAGTCTATCCCTGCACCTGCTCAAGAAAGCAGATACCGACAGTATACCCAGGCACCTGTCGTAACCGGGGATTCGATCAAACGACCGACGACTATGCCATCCGTTTTAAGCTGAGGCCGGGCAATGTCGAATTCATAGACAGAGTCTTTGGCAGGCAGCACTGGGACCTCTCAGAAGAGGTCGGTGATTTCATTATCAGGCGAAAGGACGGTCTATTCGCCTATCAACTGGCCGTTGTTGTTGATGACATCGACCAGGGTGTTAACCAGATTGTTCGCGGTGTCGATCTGCTCGATTCGACACCAAGGCAGCTGGCGCTTTATGAAGCTCTGGGTCGCCCACCGCCCTCTTATCTGCATGTCCCCATCGTGGTTGACGGGAGCGGCAACAAGCTCAGCAAACAAGCGCATGCAAGGCCTATCAGTGTCGATAACCCTGTCGAAGCTCTGAGGTCCGCCCTCGTTGAGCTAGGTCAGAATCCGCAGCGACCAAGTCGGAATCCGGGTGAACTGCTGGCTCGAGCTTCAGAACAGTGGCAGCCGAACCTGATCCCGCGACAGGCTGAATTGGCTGCACCAGCCTTCTACCTGTAACCAGCGAGTTAACTGTGTTACCTTCAGGCAGGAAAGCGGACGATTCGACTGACAAAAGATTGCGAACTCAAAATATTCTTATTGTCGACGACGATCCCGTGATTCGCTCATCACTAAAAACATTCCTCGAGAATCATAACTACAAAGTTTGCGAAGCAGGGTCGGTTAAGGAAGCTGTCAAGCAGGACTTGTCGGCCTTCAGTGCTATTGTTTCCAATTTGAAACTTCCAGGCGGCAAAGGTACTGACATCATTAAATTGGTACCTGAGGTACCCGTCATTATTACGTCCGCGCAGGCGAGTCTCCGCTCTGCAGTCGAAACCATGAAACTAGGTGCTGCCGACTACATTGCCCGACCTTTTGACTTCGATGAGCTCAAAGCCACCATACACGAACTTACCGGCAATCAGCAGTTGCACACCGATGTCGAAATGTTGGGTCGCTGCAACGCTGTTTCTTCACTGAAAAAACAGCTAGGCAAGGTCGCACCAACTGATACCAATGTACTGATCGACGGTGAATCCGGCACCGGAAAAGAACTGGTTGCCAGAAAGATTCATTTTCTGAGCGGCCGTGCCGAACGTCAGATGATATCTCTAAATTGCGCCGCCATTCCCGATGCTCTTATAGAATCAGAACTGTTTGGCCATGAGAAAGGGGCGTTCTCCGGGGCAACTAGCGACAGAGTTGGACTGGTTGAGGCTGCCGACGGCAGTACGCTCTTTCTCGATGAAATCGGTGAACTGCCACTCAGTGCACAGGCAAGACTGCTCCGGGTACTACAGGAAGGCGAGGTGCGTAGAGTTGGCTCCGGCGAGACAAGACAGGTCTCGGTTCGACTGATAGCGTCCACCCACCGCAACCTTCAGGCACTGGTCAACGACGATGCCTTTCGGGAAGACCTGTATTACCGGCTCAATGTCGTCAAGCTGTCACTGCCGCCCCTTCGGGACCGGGGTCAGGACGTGATTTTTTTAGCCAAACACTTTCTCGCGACCATTGCGGAACGACATGGTAAACCGAAACTCAGGTTCAGCGAATCCGCCGTCCGGTGCATTAGAGCCTATGCCTGGCCTGGCAATATCCGGGAACTTCAAAATGCCATTCAACGTGCTGTCATTCTTTGTGAAGGCAAAACGATCAGAGAAGAACTCCTCGCGCTGGAACCGGAGCAGAAGCCTTCTATACCGATAGCAGAGGACGTCGATCATAAAGTCTCTCTTGAGGACTACTTCGTCAATTTCGTTCTTGAGAACCAGGATCGTATGACAGAAACAGAAATTGCCCAGAAACTCGGCATCTCCAGAAAAGCACTGTGGCAGCGCCGGCAGAAGCTTGGTATCCCGCGCGAGAAGAGTAAAAACGGCTAAACCCTCGCATCTCGCTCTTCATCCATCCGTTGGCCACCACGGATATTCGACAAGCTCACTGAATCTACAAGCAAGTGTTACCTTTCGACACATGATCGTGGCCAAGGGTAACATTCCAGGTTAGTACAAATTTGCGGAAAATCTCTATCTCATTGTTTTTATTGAAGTTATGATTTATTCCCATTTTCTGGGATAGTTCCTCTGCCAGTAACAAATTTACAAAAAATTACAAAAACTAACAAAACAACAAATAGGTTAACTGGTTAGGCATCACGCAAAGCGGGATGCCAAAAAGAATAAAAATAATAATAAATACAAGAAGAAGAATATTCTGGCTCGCTAAATGGGAAAAGTTCGCTTTTCCCATTTTCTTTTTGAGGTTCTGAAAATCACACACCGTAGTTCTGATAGAATCCTTGAAACAGAACAACAATCTGCCTCAATGACCAGGAAGTACCGCAGCGATCGAGCTGCATCCCAACAATGAACCACGCGCTCAGCCTGATTCACGAAGAAAACATCAGCATCAATGCCCTCAAAGTCGTGAACCGACTAACGGAACACGGCTACCAGGCGTACCTGGTTGGAGGCTGCATTCGTGACCTTATCCTCGGAAAAGTACCAAAGGACTTTGATGTGGCGACTGATGCCCATCCCGAGGATATAAGGGACCTTTTTCGCAATTCCCGAATTGTCGGTAAACGATTCAAGATTGTGCACGTACGCTTTGGCCGGGAAATCGTCGAAGTCACGACCTTTCGTGCTCCTCACGATGAACAATATGAAGACAACCACTCAGAGTCCGGTATGACACTGGTGGACAACATCTATGGTACGTTCGAGGAAGATGTCTTCAGGCGTGACTTCGCCATGAATGCTGTCTACTACCAGCCGGAAGCACATGAGATCACTGATCTCGCCGGTGGTGTCGAAGACATTCAGCTAAAAAGGATCCGCACAATCGGTGATCCAGAAGCAAGGTTCCGCGAAGACCCCGTCAGAATGCTGAGAGCAATCCGCTTTGAAGCAAAGCTCGAATTTCATATCTCTGATGAGCTTCACAACACGATCAGGTCATTAGGCCACTTGATTCAGGATGTTTCAGCGGCAAGATTGTTCGAAGAAGTACTCAAGCTGTTTATGTCTGGACACGGCGCGGCTGCGCTGGACTCGATGGTCAATCACGAACTCTATGGCTGGATGTTCCCTGATTCAAAACGATCAATGGAAGAGCATCCCGCCGAGGAATTGGTTCGATTGGCATTGACCTCCACCGACTCCAGAATCGCCGAGGGTAAACCAGTGACTCCGGCATTCATCTACGCGGCGATGCTCTGGTTCCCGTTCGTGGATGAAAGGGATCAACTTCAGAAAGAGGGCAGGATTTCCCATGTCGCCGCTTCCCATGAAGCCGCAAACAATATTCTGTCAAAGCAACAGCTGTTTACATCCATACCGAGGCGTTTCAGCGGTACTATCAGGGACATCTGGTTTCTGCAGTTCAGGCTACCCAATCGTGCTACCAAAAAGCCTGACACCCTGATGGAACACAAACGATTCAGAGCGGCTTATGATTTTCTTCTTATCCGCGAGGCTGCCGGTGAGGAAACCGGTAACCTTGGTGACTGGTGGACTGAGTACCAGGAAGCTGCACCAGAGCGTCGTCCTGAAATGAAGCAGTCAACTGGGAAAAGACGCAAGAGAAAGCGAAAACGCAAACCAAGATCACCGAATGCAATGATCGACACACCAACGCCGACCTAGAACCCCTGACAAGCCAGGTCACATTGTGGCACCCTAACCGCCTTCATCTGCAACCCTTCGAGGTAACTTCATGTCCGAGCACAAAGTCTACCCAGTCCCTAAAGAAGCGGAGAATCACGCTCACATTCGAAATGACCAGTATCTCGCCATGTATGATGCTTCAATCAATCGATCAGAGGAGTTTTGGACACAGAAAGCTGACGAATTTCTGTCCTGGTTCAGACCATGGGACAAACTGACAGAGTCTGATTTCCAAAAGGGCGAAACGGCCTGGTTTATAGGTGGCGAGCTCAACGCCTGTTACAACTGTGTCGATCGGCATCTTGAACTCAAAGCCGATCACACTGCCATTATCTGGGAGGGAGACGATCCGGACGACGATTTGAAGATTACCTACGCCGAACTTCATGAACACGTCTGTCGACTTGCTAACGTATTGAAAGATCGTGGTGTCAGTAAAGGCGACAGGGTCTGTATCTACATGCCGATGATTCCCGAAGCCGCCTACGCCATGCTCGCCTGCACACGAATCGGCGCCGTGCATTCAGTTGTCTTCGGTGGCTTCTCACCCCAGGCACTGAAAGACCGCATTCTCGATTCCGATTGCCGTATGGTCATTACCGCCGATGAAGGTATTCGCGGGGGGCGCACTATACCTCTCAAGGCCAACACGGATCAGGCACTCGAGGGATGCCCCGATGTCACCACTGTTGTGGTGGTGAAGCGCACCGGAGGAGATATCGACTGGTCCGAAGACCGGGATATCTGGTATCACGAGGCCACCCAGGCTGCCGCTAAGACGTGCAATGCCGAACCCATGAGTAGCGAAGATCCGCTTTTTATCCTTTACACCTCAGGTTCGACCGGTAAACCGAAGGGAGTCATGCATACGACGGGTGGTTATATGCTGCAAGCAGCGATGACCCACAAGTATGTCTTCGACTACCACGAGGGCGATATCTACTGGTGTACCGCTGACGTTGGCTGGGTTACGGGTCATTCTTATATCGTCTATGGTCCCCTCGCCAACGGCGCCATTACACTCATGTTCGAAGGAGTGCCGAACTATCCGGATTCTTCGCGTTGCTGGCGGGTAGTCGATAAACACAAGGTCAACATCTTCTATACAGCCCCCACCGCATTGAGGGCTCTAATGGGACAGGGAGATGAGTTCGTGACCGACACATCGCGAAAATCGCTTCGCCTTCTCGGTACTGTCGGTGAACCCATCAATCCCGAAGCCTGGGAATGGTATTACCACATCGTTGGTGAGGAGCGTTGCCCTATCGTCGACACCTGGTGGCAAACAGAAACCGGGGGCATCATGATAACGCCGCTCCCGGGCGCCACGGCACTGAAGCCAGGCTCCGCCACTAAGCCATTTTTTGGTGTGAAGCCGGTCATACTCGATGAAAACGGTAACGAACTGGAAGGCGCCACCTCCGGGAACCTTGCCATCGCGGGTTCCTGGCCCGGCCAGATCCGGTCCGTCTACGGTGATCACCAACGGATGATCGACACTTACTTCACGACTTACCCCGGCTATTACTTCACAGGAGACGGTGCTCGCAGGGATGAGGATGGATACTTCTGGATCACCGGTCGTGTCGACGATGTTTTGAATATTTCCGGTCACCGAATGGGGACTGCTGAAGTTGAAAGCGCCCTGGTCGAACATGATCTGGTCGCCGAGGCAGCAGTTGTCGGATATCCTCATGATATAAAAGGCCAGGGTATCTATGCATTCGTGACTTTGATGCACGGCAACGAGGGCACCGACACATTGAAAGACGAGTTGAACAATCTGGTCCGTTCCGAAATTGGTGCTTTCGCTAAACCTGACATCCTGCAATGGGCTCCCGGCCTGCCGAAGACTCGTTCCGGAAAAATTATGCGGCGAATACTAAGAAAGATTGCGGAAAACGAACTCCATCATCTGGGAGATACCAGCACTCTCGCCGACCCCAGCGTTGTCGATGATCTGATCGCAAATTCACCGACAGCCAACGGCTAGACGTTTTGCTGTGATCTGGCTGAAGCGAATTGGGCTGTTCCTCATCGGCACAGCGATTATTGGTGCTGGGTTCTTCTGGTACCTCTTGCAGTACGCCGATGTTGATTTCTACCCACCTCTCTTCACCGAGCACTGCGGCGACTGCCACGGCGACGACATGCTCGGCACCGACAGAGCCATTGCACTGATCGAGAACCGCCTGGAGGGTGGTGACAGCGTCGCGGCGATGATCCATAGCATCAACCATAAACACGTTGCCGATGGCAGACCTCAGTTTGAGGATGAACTCACGCAGGAACAGATCAAAGGGCTCGCCATGTACGTTGGTGAGCGCCGTCTCGGCCAGAAGTTTGAAGATTTTCGTGCCTATAGTCCTATCGTAATACCCGATGAACCGATTCACTCAACTATTCACGATTTCAGCATCGAGGTATTTGCCAACAGTCTGGACCCGCTCACTTACAGTATAGAACCGCTACCCGACGGCTCTTTTCTTTTGACAGAAAGGCTCCGGGGGCTTTCTCTCATTTCATCAACCGGTGTGCAGTCTGAGCCGATCGACGGTACGCCAAAAACCGGCAAATCCGGAATTGCCGTTCGCGGCATCCCTGCAGGCCTGGGTTGGCTACTGGATGTAGCGGTACATCCGGATTACGAACAGAACGGCTGGATTTACCTGCATTACACAGACCTATGTACGGATAACTGTGAGCACGGAAGCCGCCTTTTCCCAGCTTCTATGAATCGCCTCGAACGCGGTCGAATCAAGGATGGCAGGTGGGTTGACGTGGAAACCCTCTGGCAGGCGGAACCGCAGTTCTATACGAGGATGATCGATACTACTGCGGGGGGTCGAATTGCTTTTGATGATGCCGGCCATGTGTATTTCAGTGTTGGCTGGAAGGAACCCCTGGCACTCAGCTCCCAGGATCTGAACTCTCCCAATGGCAAGATTCATCGCATCAATGACGATGGTTCCATACCTGCCAACAATCCATTTCTGATCCATCCAGCAGTCGGCAACGACGAGTCAACCCTCACCCGCCAGTCCATTTGGACATACGGACATCGAACGCCACAGGGTCTGGAATGGAACCCGCGCCGGGGCAAGGTCTGGAACACAGAGATGGGACCGAGGGGAGGCGATGAGATCAACGAACTTCTGCCGGGTAGAAACTACGGTTGGCCGTATCATTCTCTTGGGCTTGAATACACCGGGCACTCTGTGGCTCGATACAAACTTCAGGATATTGAATTCGATACCAGCAAGGTCGAACAAACCCTGGTCGACTTCACTCCTTCACCTGCTCTTTCCAGCTTTGCCTTCTACCAGGGTGACAAGTTCCCGGGCTGGCGTGGCAATTTACTGCTCGGAACTCTGAAGGGAAGCTCACTCTATCGCCTGGTATTTGACGGCAAAGAAATGATTGAACGCGAAGTGCTCTTTAGGGACCTGGCCAGAATCCGTGACGTCGAAATCGGCTATGACGGACTTGTGTATCTGCTTTTGGAAAACGCCGAAGAGAGCATGATTGTGAGGCTGGTACCCACAGACTAAACGCACGACTAGCTAGTTTCCATCCGAAAAACGCTTTTTCGACGCACGTTAATGCGCCATTCCAGAGGCGTTGGTTTTTAATCAACAAGTCGTCAGGAAACTAGCACCGCGGTGTTGAGTTCTCGGCTGAAATCTAACGAGACTCATCGTACCTTCTGATTTCCTGTTTGACGACCGGGGCAAGGAGATACAAGCCAAGAAGGTTCGGAATCGCGACAACAAACACCAAAGCGTCGGAAAGATCGATTAACGCCTGCAGTTGAATACTGGCTCCGAGGACGATAAAGCCGCAGAAAACCAGCTTATAGATTATCTGACCAAGCTGACCTTCACCGGCTATATAGGTAAATGCCTTAAGGCCATAGTAGCTCCATGAAATCATGGTCGAAAATGCAAAAAGAACGGCGGCTATTGAAAGCGGTATAGGCGACCAGCTTACGGTCTGCTCAAATGCCCGAGTCGTCATTTCGATACCGCTTATTCCGGTACCGGCCATGGCCGGATCATAGATTGTGGTGATGATGACTAGCGCTGTCAGCGTACAGATCACAACCGTATCAATGAATGGCTCCAGTAGCGCCACATAGCCCTCGGTTGCCGGATAATCAGTTTTCACCGCGCTGTGGGCAATGGATGCTGAACCCAGACCTGCTTCATTAGAGAAAACAGCCCGCCTGAAACCAATGATGATGACCCCGATCATGCCACCCACGACACCCTCAGGGCTGAACGCCCCTTCTACAATCGCCGAAACCGCCCAGGGAAGCTTGTCACCATTCATTGCGATGACCACCACAGCGCACAGGGTGTAAAGAACCGCCATAAACGGCACCAGACGGGCAGTCACCCGGGCAATGCTCTGAATGCCCCCGACAATGACCAGCGCCACAACAATCGCCATCACGAGCCCAATGACCCAGGCATTGCCCATAAGCGGGCTATCTGTGCCTCCGGTTACCGTGGTGAGTATGGCGGCGGCCTGGTTGGCCTGAAACATATTGCCTATACCGAGACAGCCAATCACCATGGATGCAGCATAAAAAAGCCCAAGCCCCTTACCTAAACGAGCCATGTTGTGCTCGGCGAGCCCTCTCTCCAGATAGTACATCGGACCACCGGAGACCGACCCGTCTGGATTCTCGCGGCGATAGTGAACACCCAATGTACATTCAGCAAATTTTGTCGACATGCCGAGGAAACCTGCGACGATCAACCAGAATGTCGCCCCTGGACCACCCAGAGAAATAGCAATCGCAACACCAGCTATATTGCCGATACCGACAGTTCCGGAAACCGCAGTCGCCAGCGCCTGGAATGCCGAGATCTCCCCAGGCGCGTCATCGCGTGTTTGCCTGCGCCCCAGAACGATATGAATACCTTCCGTGAAACCACGGATGTTGATAAAACCCAGGTATCCTGTGAAAAAGAGACCACCTGCAACCAGCCAGGCAACTATCAGGGGAAAGTCAGCTCCACCAATCTGGATATCAAAGAAGATAAAACTCGATACTGCATCAGCAATCGGTCGTAGTAATTGATTGATACTCTCGTCGATGATGGCTCTCCAGGCGACAAAAATATTACCGTACACTACTGACGAAATGCTGCAATCGAATTCAGGAACCTATCTGCTTATCTGCCCGGTAGATCACTCAAGGCACATCCGCGTCGGCGCTCGTGGTCTGTTGGTCTTTAATGTCGGCTACTACCTCTATGTGGGCAGTGCATTCGGACCTGGGGGAGTCAGAGCTCGAGTTGGACGTCATAGAAAAAGACGCAAACCAAAGCGCTGGCATATCGACTACTTAACGGCCTACTACAAACCAGAATTCGCCCTAATCAGTTATGACGAAAATCGCCTGGAACATGTCTGGGCTTCATGCCTCGAACAGCAATGTAATCTGGATGTAATAAAGGGATTTGGAAATAGTGACTGCAGATGCAGTTCACATCTCTTTTTCAGTGAAACAACACCTGACCAGGCTGCTCTTGCGAGCAGTCTGGCCGGGGATGTTAATGTGACAGAGTTTTAGCTGGCCAGCTATTCCTCGGACTCGTCAGAATCAGCAGCCTCGTTGGAGGTTTCTTCTTCTGACGCGGGTTCTTCTTTCAGAAGCTCCTTCATGGAAAGCTTGATTCGACCGCGGTCGACATCAAGCACCAGAACCTTAACTTCTTGTCCCACAGAGAGGTAATCAGTCACTTTCTCGACACGCTCTTTGGCGATTTGAGAAATGTGTACGAGACCGTCTTTACCGGGCAGGACATTAACGAAGGCACCAAAATCGGCGATCTTCACAACCTTACCAGTGTAAATCTGACCAACCTCTGCTTCTGCTGTAATCGCATCAACCTGGGCAACCGCTGCATCTCTTGACGCAGCATCCTCACCGAAGATAGTTACCGTGCCATCGTCCTCAAGGTCGATCGTTGCGCCGGTTTCTTCAGTAATGGCGCGGATAGTGGAACCACCCTTACCAATTACGTCACGAACCTTTTCAGGATCGATCTTGATCGTCACCATGGCAGGTGCATTATCGGATACTTCTTCACGAGGCTTACCGATAACCTTGTTCATCTCACCAAGAATGTGAAGGCGAGCTTCACGAGCCTGACCTAGTGCAGTCTCCATGATTTGCTCGGTGATACCCTGGATTTTGATATCCATCTGCAGAGCGGTGACACCGGTTTCAGTACCGGCAACTTTGAAGTCCATATCACCCAGATGATCCTCATCACCCAGGATGTCTGTCAGTACGGCGAATTCCTCACCCTCCAGCACGAGACCCATGGCGACACCGGCAACAGGCGCACTGAGTGGTACACCTGCATCCATCAGCGCAAGGCTCGCGCCGCAGACCGATGCCATTGAAGATGAACCGTTCGATTCTGTAATTTCTGACACAACACGCGTCGTGTACGGCCAGACTTCGGAATTCGGCAGAACTGCTGATATGCCACGACGGGCCAGACGACCGTGACCGATTTCCCTTCGCTTCGGCCCGCCGGAAAACCCGGTTTCGCCAACGCTGTAGTGCGGGAAGTTGTAGTGCAGCATGAAACTGTCACGATAAGTACCCTGCAGGGCATCGATAATCGCTGAATCACGCATGGAACCTAGCGTGGCTGATACCAACGCCTGGGTTTCACCTCGGGTAAAGAGTGCAGAACCGTGTGCCTTCGCCAGTACGCCCACTTCGACAGAAATACCTCGTACGGTGTTCGTATCACGACCATCGATACGCGGCTGACCCTCGACAATTGCACGGCGAACCGTCTTCTTCTCGAGTTTGCCGAACGCACTTCGAATGTCGTCTGAATCAGTGTCTTCGTCTTTCAGGGCTTCAACCGCTGCTGAACGCAGTTCGCTAAGCTTGTCCTGACGAGCCATCTTCTCAGTAATCTTGTATGCCTCGCCAACGTCATCGGCGAATCGGGAGGTGACGCCTTCCATTAGAGCAGTATTTTCTGCAGCCGGCTGCCAGTCCCAGGCTGGTTTACCAGCCTCTTCTTTAAGCTCGTTAACTGCCTTGATGACGGCCTGCATTTCCTGGTGGGCAAAAAGCACCGCACCCAGCATCTGGTCTTCTGTCAGCTCACTGGCTTCAGACTCAACCATGAGTACCGCAGATTCGGTACCGGCAACAACCATATCCAGATCAGAAGTTTCAAGCGCTTCAAAACCCGGGTTCAACAAGTAGCCGTCAGGGGTAAAACCAACCCGTGCCGCACCGATGGGACCAGCGAAGGGAATACCTGACAGCGTTAATGCCGCAGATACACCTATCATCGCCGGAATATCCGGGTCGACATCCTTGTGGGCAGATACAACCTGACAGGTTACCTGTACTTCGTTCAAAAAACTCTTTGGAAAGAGCGGCCTGATAGGCCGGTCAATCAGTCGACAGGTCAGCGTTTCCTTCTCGGTTGGTCGCCCTTCACGTCTGAAAAAGCCACCGGGGATCTTACCCGCAGCATAGGTTTTTTCTTCATAGTTAACCGTCAGCGGAAAGAAATCCTGACCCGGTTTAGCGCTATCCCTTGCTACAACTGCGACCAGCACAGTGGTTTCATTCATGGTCACCATGACCGATGCATTTGCCTGTCTGGCAACCTTCCCGGTTTCCAGGACAACTTCCTGACCACCAAAATTAAACTTTTTAATTACATAACTCACAATATTCTCCAATTAATCGCCGTAATGCCCCTAATGGCTATAAAGAGGGCTTACAACAAAACTATCTTCGCAGACCAAGCTTCTTAATGATCGCTGTATAACGGTCCGCACTCTTATTACGAAGATAGTTCAACAACTTTCGTCTTTGACTAACCATCCGTAGCAGCCCTACTCTTGAGTGGTGATCATGGGCATGTTCCTTAAAGTGTGACTGCAGCTGTTCTATATTTGCTGTCAGCAGTGCAACCTGAACTTCTGGAGAGCCCGTATCACCTTCCGATGTGCCAAATTCCTTTACGATTTCAGCCTTTTGTACGCTTGATAAAGCCATTCTTCATTTACTCCAACTCAATATGCTCAATGCCTATCCCTTGTGGGTATGGGCGTTAGTAAACGGGATCATCCACGCATATTTGTAGATGTCCCCCTGTATCGAGGTTCTTCGGCTTCGCCTCAGAACGACTCTTCCCGTGATCCTTTGGCTTCACCTCAGGATTACGGGCTATTCTTATGTGACCACCAACTTTCTTGGCGCCACTTTCCCATCTTCCAGAATCTCACCGACACCGATGAACTCTTCATCATTATCGTCAGATTCCGAAAAAATTCTGACCCACCCATCTGTGGGTGCATTTGCAACCTGTACCGGTTGCCCTTGCCTCAGGTAGGACGCTGTAACATCTGTTAGCTCTACCATTGGCCAATTCTTAACAGCTGAACTCACCGGCAAAAGAAGCTGATCCATTTCCTGCCAGTTGCCGTTTTTCGCCTCCAGCTCACTCATAGTGAACGTTTCTTCAGCGTCGAACGGTCCCGCAGCCAGTCTCCGGAGTCCAATCACATGTGCCCCGGGACCCAGCTCTTTACCAATATCCTCGACCAGGGTACGTACATAGGTACCCTTGCTACAATGAACCAGAAGCGTCAGTTCATCACCCTCACGCTCTGATGCTTCCAGCCGATATATGCTGACAGGTCGCTCCTTACGCTCAACTTCTATGCCCTTGCGAGCCAGTTTGTAAAGGGGCTGTCCATCAACCTTCAGGGCCGAAAACATCGAAGGAATCTGTGTGATATCACCACGATAATGCTGCAGTACTTCTTCCAGTCTGACATCGTCAATTTCCGGAACTGGTCGACGCTCGAGAACCTCACCATCGGCATCGCCGGAATCTGTGATCACACCCAGCTTAACCCTCGCCAGGTATTTCTTATCCGCATCCAGAAGAAACTGTGAAAACTTGGTTGCCTCGCCGAAGCAAAGAGGCAGAACACCCGTTGCCAGTGGGTCTAACGAGCCCGTATGCCCTGCCTTGCAGGCATTGAATAGCCGCTTGACTACCTGGAGCGCGGCATTAGACGTCATCCCAGGAGGTTTGTCCAGCAGCAATATACCACTGATATTCCTGCCTTTACGTCCGCGACGGCCCATTAGTCCTGTACCTGTCCCGGACCTGAATCCGATTCCGGAGCCGATTCCGGAGCCGATTCCTGGTTTTTGTCCTGGGCTACAGCGTCATCAATCGCCTTATTGAGCCGCGCGCCGGTTTCAATGGTGCTGTCATAATGAAAGCGAAGACGTGGTGTTGTCCGTGTCTTCAGGATTTTGGCCAGTTGCGATCGCAGGAAGCCACCAGCCTGATTCAAAACTTCCTCAACACCATCGGTGTTTTCTGCCGGTAGCACAGTAAAGTAGATGTCTGCGTAGGCAAGATCACGACTCACGGTTGCCTCATTGATAGTGACCATACCTATCCTGGGATCCTTTACCTCGCGCTGTATCATGATAGCCAATTCGCGCTGTATTAGATCCGCGACCTTACGACCTCTGCTGAATTCGCGAGGCATGTCAAAGTTCTCGGGCTACTTCCCGGGTATCGAAGACTTCAATCTGATCCCCGACCTTGACATCATTGTAGTTGCGAACGCCAATACCGCATTCCGTGCCGCTCGAGACATTCTCAACTTCGTCTTTGAAATGACGCAGCGATTCGAGTTCACCTTCGTAAATCACGACATTGTCACGTAGTACACGAATATTTTTGGCTCGATGGACAGAACCTTCTATAACCATACAACCGGCTATCTGACCCATCTTCTTGGACAGGAATACATCCCTTACCTCGGCAATACCAACTATATCTTCGCGGACTTCTGGCGCCAGCATTCCAGAAAGCGCTGCCCTGACGTCATCGACCAGATCGTAAATCACCTTGTAGTAGCGCAGATCCAGACTTTCGTTTTCGATAATCCTCTTGGCAGAGTTATCTGCGCGAACGTTAAAGCCAAATATCACAGCACCGGCGGTAATGGCGTAAGTAGCATCAGATTCTGTAATCGCACCGACGCCTGACATCACAACATTGACCATGACCTCTTCGTTACCGATGTCGTGCAGCGCAGAGAGAATCGCCTCTAGCGATCCCCGAACATCAGCCTTCACAACCAGATTAAGACGGCTGGCTTCCTCGCTACCGAAATTCTCAAAAATACTATCGAGAGTAGTACCGCTACTGAGTCTCGCTTCATTCGCCTTGTCTGCCCGGAACTTTGCGACCTCTCTCGCTCGCTTTTCGTCCTTGGCGACAATAAAGGAATCACCGGCATTGGGCGTTCCTGATAGTCCAAGCACCGCCACTGGTGTGGCCGGCCCCGCTACCTTAGCCTTTTTGCCATTTTCATCGCTAAGCGCTCGGGCTCGACCAAAGAACTGCCCGGCAACGATAATGTCGCCCTGTTTAAGAGTGCCGTTCTGCACCAATAAGGTCGCCACCGGTCCCTTGCCCTTGTCCAGCTCAGATTCAATAACCACACCGTGGGCCGGACCCTGTTCAACCGCTTTCAGTTCTAACAGTTCTGCCTGCAGCGATACCGCTTCCAGCAGTTCATTAATGCCCTCACCAGTCAGCGCGCTGACATGGACGAACTGAGTATCACCGCCCCAGTCCTCAGGAATAACATCACGGCCGGCGAGCTCATTCTTGACCCGATCAGGGTCCGCGCCTTCCTTATCAATCTTGTTAACTGCGACAACAATCGGCACGCCAGCACCTTTGGCATGCAGGACAGCTTCTTCCGTCTGCGGCATAACACCGTCGTCCGCAGCGACGACAAGAATGACGATATCAGTTGAATTGGCACCTCTTGCCCGCATGGCGGTAAAAGCCGCATGGCCTGGGGTATCGATAAAACATATCTCACCGTGATCAGTCGCGACACGATAAGCACCTATATGTTGCGTTATACCACCCGCCTCACCACTCGCCACCTTGGAATTACGGATGTAATCAAGGAGTGAGGTCTTACCATGGTCAACGTGGCCCATTACAGTAACAACGGGTGCGCGGTGTGCTTCCTCTGCTTCGTAAACCAATTCGTCTTCCAGGTTTTTTTCAACGGCATCAACGTCCAGAGTTTTGACCGTATGACCAAATTCCTCAACCACGAGCATCGCCGTCTCCTGGTCAATGGCTTCATTAATTGTCTTCATGATACCAAGGCCGAACAAGGTCTTGATGACATCAGTTGCCTTGATCGACATCTTCTGCGATAGCTGCTGGATGGTGATGGTTTCACCCAATTCGACTTCCCGTGTGATTTCTTCAGTCGGTGCATTGAACTTGTGTTGCTTCGTCGGCTTGTTTGACCTTCGGGTTCTTGGTGAACTCAAACCCAGCGGTGCGGCCTCTTCAACCTTTTCTGGTTCTTCTCCTATTGGCAGGTCATCGTCCAGCGAAACGTCGCCTACTAGTTCCTCGACCCGGCGCTTGCGATTACCGTGTTTGGATTTCTTCTGCTGTAAATCTTCTTCATCCAGATCATGTCGATCGCGTTTATCCTTTCGCGCAGAGATCTTTTCTTCCAGAGTCTCATCCTGCTTGGGTTTCTCCTCCTTAGCAGATTCGGCTTTGGCCGCTTCCTCTTCGGCTTTCTTGCGTTCTTCCTCTTCTTTTGCTTTCTGCTCTTTTTCAGCCTGCTCAGCCAATTTCTGGCCCGCTGCTTCCTGCCGCTTCCTTTCTATTTCTGAGTCAGCCTCAGAAGCTGTTGCTCGCATTGCAGGCACTTCGGCTTCCGGCGTGTTCTCTTCCAGGGCTTCAGCAGGGGCAGCTTCTTGCTCGTCGTCGGGTGCACCGCGACGAACATAAGTGCGCTTCTTACGCACCTCGACATTTACAGTGCGTCCACGTCCTGCGGAACCGCCTGTTTTCAGGGTAGAAAGCGTTCTGCGTTTGAGCGTGATCTTTCTGGGCTTACCTTCATCTTCTCCGTGACTTTTCTTGAGAAAAGCCAGCAAGATTTCTTTTTCAGCCTCCTTAATCACGTCGTCAGCTGCTCGTTGAGGAAGACCCGCCTCATCAATCTGAAGCAATAGACGTTCGACAGGAGTACCGACGGTCTCCGCGAGTTGTCCTACTGATTCTTCAGCCATATCCCTACCTCTACCTTACGCCTCGCCTGCTTGCTCAGATTCAGCTTCAGGTTCATCATCCTCGAACCAGGGTGCACGCGCTGTCATGATCAGCTCACCAGCACGCTCCTCGGTCATATCTTCTACTTCCATAAGCTCGTCGATGGCAAGTTCTGCTAAATCTTCCATCGTTACGATGCCCATTCCGGCTAGCTGATACGCCAACCTTCTGTCCATTCCCTCCATATTGAGGAGATCATCTGCCGGTTCGGTATTACCCAGCTCTTCCTCACTGGCAAGCTCAATGGTGGTCAACGCATTTTTCGCCCTGGATCGAAGCTCTTCGACGACTTCTTCATCGAATCCTTCAATCGCAACCATCTCTTCAATAGGCACATAGGCAACTTCTTCGAGCGTCGTGAAACCTTCTTCAACCAACACAATGGCAACGTCTTCGTCGACATCCAGTTGCTGCATAAAACTCTCGATGACAGTGCCAGCCTCAGCCTCGTGTTTCTGTGCGGCTTCTTCCTCAGTCATGATGTTGAGTACCCATCCGGAAAGCTCACTGGCCAATTTCACATTCTGCCCACCTCGACCGATAGCCTGTGCCAGATTGTCCTCGGAAACAGCGATATCCATACTGCGGGTTTCCTCATCAACAACGATGGAAACAACCTCTGCCGGTGCCATGGCATTGATGGCAAGCTGTGCCACATTGTCGTCCCAGGGCACGATGTCTATACGCTCATTTCCGAGTTCATTGGAAACCGCCTGAACCCGTGAACCGCGCATACCTACACAGGCACCAACTGGATCAATTCTGCCATCATTTGTTTTGACCGCGATCTTTGCCCGGGAACCCGGGTCGCGTGCACAGCCAAGTATTTCGATAACACCATCGGCAATTTCCGGTACTTCAATCTTGAATAGCTCAATCAGCACCGTCGGCGAAGTTCTGGACAGCGCGAGTTGCGGACCTCTTGCCTCCGGTCTTACCTCCTCCAGCAGTGCGCGCATGCGATCGCCGATACGGAAGGTCTCTCTCGGTATCCATTCCTCTCTCGGCAATATCGCTTCGGCATTGTTACCAAGGTCAACAATGACCGCTTCGCGAGTCACTTTTTTTACCTGACCGTTGACCAATTCTCCGACTTTTGATCGATAAGCGTCGACCACCTGGGCACGCTCTGCCTCACGTACCTTCTGCACGATGACCTGTTTGGCTGTCTGAGCGGCGATGCGGCCGAACTCGACTGACTCCACTGGAATCTCGAAGTGACCACCGACTTCCAACGAGGAATCTTTTTCTTTCGCCTCAGTCAAAGTCAACTGTGCACCCGGGAATTCCATTTCCTCATCGTCAGGAATGACTTCCCAGACACGATAGGTATCGTATTCACCTGAGCTTTTGTCAATCGCAACCCGAAGCTCGACTTCCTCGTCGTATCGCTTCTTGGTTGCTGTCGCCAGAGCGAGTTCCAACGCCTCGATGATAATGTCTTCCGACACACCTTTCTCGTTGGAAACCGACTCAACAACTAACAATATTTCTTTGCTCATCGCTTACGCCTCTTCTGCTCCTAATGCTCAGGAACAACGTTTGCTCTCTCAATCGCCTCAAAGGGGAAAAGGACCTCCTCGCCGTCCTGGCCGAGAACCACCTCGTCTCCCTCAACACCTCTCAACCGCCCGGTAAACTTGCGCTTCCCTTCATAGGGTCGCTTCAGCTTAATCCGGATCTCCGCACCGGCGTATGCCTCAAACTGATCCAGTCTGAAGAGTCTCCGGTCGAGTCCGGGTGATGACACCTCAAGGGTGTACTCACCACTAACAGGATCTTCAACATCCAGCAGGCTGCTGACCTGCCGACTGACCCTGGCGCAATCTTCCACATCGACTCCGTCTTCGTTGTCGATATAGATCTTGAGCATCGAGTGGCGTCCCATGGACAACCTTTCAATACCCCAAAGCTCACATCCCAGCCCTTCCACAACGGGCTGAATTAAATCGGTCAGTTGATCACTCATCCGACTATCTGCTCCTCCCGCCGTACAAACAAAAAATGGGCATACGCCCATTTCAAGTTCGATGGGCTTGTCGCCCCACCATTCTCCGGCAGTCTGACCCGGAGTTAATAAAAAGCCCCTTAAAAGGGGCTTATCGTACAACTACGTGGTAGCGGGGGCAGGATTTGAACCTACGACCTACGGGTTATGAGCCCGTCGAGCTACCAGACTGCTCCACCCCGCAACAACAAGGGGCGGAATTATAGGGATGTGTGATGGCGGGGTCAACTCCGAAGTGCCCCGAAATGACTTTGAAATTTGAGCGTAACTTTTTGATTTTTTTTGAAATTTTGGTGAGCGCTTCAGAGGGTGTGAAAATGGGGTTTTCAGCAGCAAAAAGTGAGACAGATGTAGGTGATTACGACCCGCGCTTCGCAATCCGTGTAAAAATTTTACACGGATTACTCCAACGCTCTGTCGTCTCAATTTAAAAGGGCTGCTGCGCAGCCCTTTTAAATTGAGTTGGTGCCGAAGAGAGGACTTGAACCTCCACGGGGTTTCCCCCACTACCCCCTCAAGGTAGCGTGTCTACCAATTTCACCACTTCGGCGGTAAACCTATTCCTATCCCTCTGGGATCTCTGATTCGGGGGCTTCCTGAAAGGCAGGCAATTCGCCAGCACTCTCCTCAGGCGCCACCGGTGTTTCTTCAACCAGGACCTGTTCGACAACCGGAATCCCAATTCCTCCAACAGCCTGGGACTTCTCTTTGGCAAAACAAGCCAACCCGATGCTGGTGATAAAGAAAGCGATGGCAATACCGGTTGTCAGCCTGCTCAGAAAATTTCCTGCGCCTCCGCTGCCGAATACCGTTGAGCTGGCACCAGCCCCAAATCCCGATCCCATATCCGCACCCTTACCATGTTGAATCAGTACGAGGCCAATGATCGCCAACGCCGCAAGGACGTGAAATACAAGTATCAATGTTTCAAGTGAATCCATATCAATTTCTATACCGACGTATCTGCCGCTCGACAGATATCGACAAAACTATTTCCTTTCAATGAAGCACCACCTACCAGCGCTCCGTCCACATTTTCCATAGCGAACAACAATGCCGCATTGTCCGCGTTCACACTGCCACCGTAGAGAATCCGAATCGACGATGCCATTTCAGCATTAACTTCAGCCAACCTTGACCGCAGCGCCACATGTACTTCCTCCGCCTGTTCAGGCGACGCGCTTTCCCCCGTCCCTATCGCCCAGATCGGCTCGTAGGCGAGTAAACCACACGCCATTCCGGCGGCTCCAACCCTGGCAGTCACCGCGTCAAGCTGCCTTTCCACAACGGAGACAGTTGCCTCGGCCTGCCGCTCTTCCAACGTCTCTCCAACACAGAGGATCGGTGTCAATCCGGCATCGAGGCAGCTTTCAAACTTTGCTGCGACGATCTCATCATCTTCATGAAATATCGTACGCCGTTCCGAGTGTCCGACGATGGCATAGTTACAACCAATATCTTTCACCATCGGTGCGGATACAGCGCCAGTGAATGCACCACTTCTGTGTTGATCCACATCCTGGGAACCAACACCAACAGCACCGTCTTTGAGTGCGTCTGCGACTACACTCAAATGAACAAAGGTCGGTAGCACCAGCACCTCACAATGTCTGAGAGCCGACTCGGCGATCTCATCCAGGATATCCTGACACAGCCTAGTGATCCCCTCGACATCACCGTTCATCTTCCAGTTTCCGGCCACAAGAGGGTTTCTCAATTGTCCCACCCTTCCCCGAAAAAAGGGCGGCAAATGTTAACCACTTTGACCACTAGATTCAAACCGGGCTTCAATTCAGCTCCCTCGACACCACTTCTGCCAGATCACGGGCCAGACTGTTCACCTTCTTTTCGTCCTCACCTTCGACCATGACTCTAATAACCGGTTCAGTGCCGGACGCCCGTAGTAGGACCCTGCCTTTTCCAGCAAGCTGCTCTTCCGTGCCCTCAACCGCCTTCGCCAGTGGTCCACCCTGTTTCAGATCAATCTTCCGCCCGCAGGCGACGTTTATCATATGCTGCGGATACTTCTTCATCTGCGACTTGAGGTCAGACAGCATCTGTCCGGATCGGCGTAACGCGGCAAGTACCTGCAATGCGGAAATGATGCCATCGCCTGTAGTCGTGACATCAAGGCAGAGCATGTGCCCTGAACTTTCACCACCAAGAATCCAGCCTTTCGACTGTAATTCCGCCAGCACATAACGATCACCAACCGCTGCCCTGCTGAAAGGAATACCTTCCGTCGAGAGCGCTTCCTCAAGACCAAAATTGCTCATGAGCGTGCCGACCACGCCTCCTTTGAGTTCGCCAACCTCTTTACGGTCATTGGCGACGATATACAGAAGTTCATCACCATCGACAAGGACTCCGCTTTCATCGACCATGATGACCCGGTCGCCATCACCGTCAAGCGCGATGCCGATATCAGCTTTTTCTTTGAGAACCAGCTGCCGCAGAGAATCCGGGCTCGTTGAACCTACACCGTCATTGATGTTGAAACCATCGGGGTCCGTTCCCATCTCAACGACTTCGGCTCCCAGTTCTCCGAAGACACTCGGTGCGATGTGGTAAGTCGCACCATGGGCGCAGTCCAGGGCGATCTTCATCCCGCGCAGGTTCTGTCCAACGGGAAAGCAGCTCTTACAGAATTCGATATAGCGACCTGCCGCATCGGCGACACGGGATACCTTGCCGATCTGATCGGACGGCACCATCTCCATGTGACACTCGAGTTCCCGCTCTATCGCCGTCTCTATTTCGTCGTCAAGCTTCTCGCCTTCGCTCGAGAAAAATTTGACGCCATTGTCCTGATAAGGATTGTGAGACGCACTGATCACAATACCTGCGCTGGCATTGAAGGTTCTGGTCAGATAGGCGATCGCCGGTGTCGGCATGGGACCGAGCAGCAACACATCGACACCGGCTGAAACGAGTCCCGCTTCCAGGGCAGACTCAAACATGTATCCGGATACCCTGGTGTCCTTGCCGATCAGAATTCTACCCCGACCCTCTCGGGAGAAGACTTTGCCCGCTGCCCAGCCAAGTCGCAGCATGAATTCTGCAGTAACCGGTGACTCTCCCACCCTGCCGCGAATCCCATCTGTCCCGAAATACTTCTTACTCATGAGCGAATAACCATTTCCTGCCTGATGGATTGCAAGACCCGCACTGCTTCCACCGTTTCCAGCACATCGTGAACCCGAAGAATCCTCGCACCCCGCTCAAGAGCAGCAAGCGCACCGGCAATACTACCTATCAGGCGGTCCTGAACAATTTTGCCAATGGTACTCTTTCTCGAAAGTCCCACCAACAGTGGCAGCCCATGGGAACCAAACTCATGAAGCTGGTTGATGAGCGTGAGATTGTGTTCCTGCGTTTTACCAAAACCGAATCCCACATCAAGTATCAGTTTTTCCCGACGAATACCTGCCGCGACGCAAGCAGCGATGCGTTCCTCGAAGAAAGTATTAATATTACCGATCAAATCGTCGTATTTTGGGTTCCCCTGCATGGTTCTGGGTTCGCCCTGCATGTGCATCAGGCAAACAGCAAGACCTGATTCAGACGCGACCTCAAGCGCCCCTATCTCACGCAGCGCACGGACATCATTGATGAGATCGACGCCGGCTGAAGCTGCCGCGGACATAACTTCTGCCTTGCTGCTGTCGATGGAAAGGACGATGTCAGTTTCCCTTTTTAATGCCTCGATCACCGGTAGTACCCGGGCTGTTTCCACTTCTGCGGATACCGCCTCAGCTCCCGGCCTGGTTGATTCTCCACCGATATCGATGATGTCTACGCCATCGCAAATCATCTGGCGGGCATGCATCAGGGCACGCTCGACTTCGACATACCTGCCACCGTCAGAAAAGGAATCCGGCGTCACATTGAGAATCCCCATAACAAGAGGGCGGCCCGAATCCAAGAGATCGGACAGGTTCAACATGGAGGTATCCCTGACTTTAGTGATCGGGTGCCGGGTCTCCGACGTGTCCAGAATTGTCCACTGAGTCCGATGGATCCTGATGAGATCCGTCAACAGTGGGTGGTGCGCCCGAGTCCGGGTCCTTCCAGCTTTCTGGAGGCTTGGGTTTTCGGCCGGACATGATGTCATCAATCTGCCGCCTTTCGATAGTTTCGTACTCGAGCAGAGCCTCTGTCATCGTCTCCAGCTTGTCCCGGTTCTCCTCGAGTAATTGTTTGGCGGTGCCATAACAACCGTCGATGATGGTGCGAACTTCTTCGTCAATCTTGTTCGCTGTCTCGTCGGACACATGTAGCCTCTGCGCACCAGCGGACATACCGAGGAAAACTTCTTCGTTCTCCTCATCGTACATAAGCGGCCCCAGCTCTTCCGAGAGCCCCCACTTGGTGACCATAGCCCGAGCCATCTTGGTGGCGCGTTCTATATCGTTGGATGCGCCGGTCGTTATGCCGTCCGGACCAAGGGTAAGTTCTTCAGCAATGCGCCCGCCAAAGAGCGAACAGATCTGGCTATGAATCGCCCGCTTGCTGAGTGAGTGCCGATCCTCTTCCGGGAGGAACATAGTGACACCCAGCGCTCTGCCCCTCGGTATAATTGTTACCTTGTAGCTGGGGTCATGCTCCGGCATCAGGTAACCGACAATACAATGACCAGCTTCATGATAGGCCGTGTTCTTTCTTTCTTTTTCCGACATCACCATGGATTTGCGCTCTGCACCCATCATGATTTTGTCCTTGGCCTGTTCGAATTGCGCCATAGAAACAGTGCGTCGGTCCTGACGTGCTGCAAAGAGCGCAGCCTCATTCACCAGGTTGGCGAGGTCTGCGCCAGAAAATCCCGGCGTACCGCGAGCAATGACATTGGCGTCCACGTCCGTAGACAGCGGCACCTTGCGCATATGTACTTTTAGTATCTGTTCACGACCTCGAATATCCGGCAACGAAACGACAACCTGACGGTCAAATCTGCCGGGTCTCAAAAGTGCGGGATCCAGGACATCCGGTCTGTTCGTCGAGGCGATAACGATGATGCCTTCATTGCCGTCAAAACCATCCATCTCAACCAGCAACTGATTTAACGTCTGTTCTCGCTCGTCGTGACCTCCGCCAAGTCCGGCACCTCGATGACGACCTACGGCGTCAATCTCGTCTATAAAAATGATGCAGGGTGTCTGCTTCTTTGCCTGCTCGAACATGTCTCGAACACGGGAGGCTCCTACACCGACAAACATCTCAACGAAGTCGGAACCTGAAATACTAAAAAAGGGTACTTTGGCCTCACCGGCAATAGCTTTTGCCAATAGTGTCTTACCGGTGCCGGGTTGACCCACCATGAGAATGCCACGGGGAATGCGGCCGCCCAGTTTCTGAAACCTACCTGGATCCTGCAGAAACTCGACCAGTTCCTGTACGTCTTCTTTAGCTTCATCGACTCCGGCAACATCGGCAAAGCTGGTCTTAATCTGATCATCACCCAGAAGCTTGGCTTTACTCTTTCCAAAGGTCAGCGGCCCGCCCCTGCCACCCGAGCCACCCTGCATCTGGCGCATAAAAAACATAAAGACGGCGATAATGACCAAAATGGGGAAACTTGCCACCAGCAATTGCGTCCAGATGCTCTGCTGCTCCGGTCGGCTACCCTTGAAGTCAACATTATGATCGAGCATGTCACCAATTAGCGCGCTGTCCGTGATCTGTGGCTGAATGGTCTCGAACTTCTGACCATCGTAACGCTCGCCATGGATCGTTAGACCCTCAATCTCGACCGAGCGCACCTGATTCTGGTTCACCAGTTCGAGAAAAGCAGAATAGTCAATTTCATCCGGTTCTGGTCGAACATTGAAATTCTGAAAGACCGTCAGCAATACCGCTGCGATAATCAGCCAAAGTAATAAATTCTTACCCATGTCGTTCAATGTTCATTCCTCGATGGCAATTCGCCATTCTCTTTATCACGCCGCCTACCAATCTTTGACAGTAGAACCTCGCATTATATCTGCTTTTCAACGTTCTCTGGCACCTCTTCAATCCTTTCAAGCCTGCCATTCAGCCTTTATAGCCTCGTCCGAGGAGGTAGACTTCCCGGGATTTACCCCTCGACGCTTTCGGCTTTATATTACTTAACTGCTTGAATTGACTGGTAATTTCACTCCGAGCTTCATTGATACCGGAGCCTTCAAAGCATTTACTTAAGAACGCCCCTCCCGGTTTCAGAACACTCTTCGCAAGGTCAACTGCCAACTCCACAAGATACATGGCTCGCGGCTGATCAATCTCCTTCATACCACTTAAATTGGGGGCCATATCCGAAATTACAAGGTCCACGAGTCTGCCATCCAGGGTCGACATCAGCATCTCAAGTGCCTTATCGCTCGTGAAATCGGCCTGGATCAGATGCGCGCCATCTAGCGGTTCCATGTCGAGAATATCGAGGCCGATGACTAGACCACGCGAACCCACCTTACCAACCGCGACCTGTGTCCAGCCACCAGGCGCCGCACCGAGATCGACCACGGTCATGCCGGGCTTCAGCAGCTTGTATTTATCATCAATCTCAATCAGCTTATAGCAGGCACGGGAACGATATCCTTCGCGTCGGGCTCTTAGCACATATTCATCTTTCTCGTGCTCTTCGAGCCAGCGGGTACTGGATTTGGACTTACTCATATAGTTCAGTGGCTTGTTTGATAAGGAAAGTCTACAATCGCCGCCCCTCCATTTCGAGCAACGATCAGTGAACGCAAAACAGAAAAAGAAGTTTCAAGCCATCGGTCATGGGCTAAAACCCGCAGTGACGGTCGCTGGCAACGGCCTTTCTGAAACTGTACTCGCGGAACTGAATCGCGCGCTTGATGACCACGAGTTGATCAAGGTGAAGATCGTCGGCGTTCGGGAAGAAAGAACTGAGATAGTCGATGCAATAGCTGAACTTGATGCGACAGAGATCATTCAGGTCATCGGCGGTGTAGCACTCGTCTACAGGCCTTCAAGGGAGCCCAATCCGGCCCTCTCAAATATCGCGAGAGCCAATGTGCTCTAATCCCGGTCATGGATGACCGGCCGCAGGAAAGCAGTTTTTTGAAATACTAAATATGTTTTATCTCGCAGATTTCGTACTCGACTTCCCCACCAGGGGTTTTCACACTAACGATGTCGCCAATTTCCTTGCCTATCAAACCACGGGCTATGGGAGAGTATACTGAGAGCTTGTTCTGCTTGATGTCCGATTCCTCGTCACCCACGATCCGGTAGCTGACTTCTTCTTCATCGTCGAGATTCATCAATAGGACGGTCGTACCAAAAATAACCTTCCCTGTCTCTGGAATCTGTGTGATGTCGATCACCTGAGCATTGGAAAGTTTGCCATTCAGCTCCAGAATTCGTCCTTCGATAAAACCCTGCTCCTCTTTGGCATACTGATATTCAGCATTCTCTCGAAGATCACCCTGCTCACGCGCTGTTGCGATCGCGCTGACAATACGCGGGCGTTCTACCGACTTGAGTCGATCTAATTGATTTCTCAGAGCTTCGGCGCCCTGAACGGTCATAGGTATCTTATCCATAGCGCTAGTCTTCAGAAGAATTCAGGTTTTGTCCAGTCATCCGCGATGGAGACTTTGCAGGCTGTGTACTGAAATATCGCTACCGTGACGTAACGCCTCAACGCTTGCCCGCCCGCCCGCCATGGTCGTGGTATAGCAAACCTTGTTCTGCAGCGCGGTCCTGCGAATCTCAAAGGAATCCGCAATAGCCTGCTTGCCCTCGGTTGTATTGACGATAAAATCCACTTCGTGGTTCTTGAGCATATCGACCACATGAGGCCGACCTTCAAGAACCTTATTGACGACTTCAACCTCCATGCCAGCATCGCGAATGATCTTGGCACTACCCCGCGTTGCGACCACGGAAAAACCCATTTCGATCAGGCCGGCTGCGATCTCCGGCAACTGGTCTTTGTCAGCATCACGCACGCTCAAAAATGCTTTGCCACTGTTTGGAATCGTATCGCCCGCAGCAGTCTGTGACTTGCCGTACGCCTCAGCAAAGCTCCGGCCAACACCCATTACCTCCCCGGTTGACTTCATTTCCGGACCAAGAATAGGATCAACGCCAGGGAACTTGCCAAACGGGAAAACAGCTTCTTTGACGCTGAAGAATTCCGGGATCACTTCTTCGGTAAAACCCTGATCTTCCAGCGAAATGTCTACCATACACCTCGCTGCCACCTTGGCCAGACTGGTACCAATACACTTGGAAACGAAGGGTACGGTTCTGGAGGCCCGGGGATTCACCTCGATCACATAGACCCGATCACCCTGTACTGCCAGTTGCACATTCATCAGACCGACCACACCCAGCTCAATGGCCATGGCCTTTACCTGTTCACGTATGGTGTTCAGAATGTCATCAGACAGACTGTAGGGCGGCAGTGAACAGGCGGAGTCACCGGAGTGCACACCCGCCTGCTCGATATGTTGCATTACCGATCCAATCACAACCTGCTTACCATCGGAAACCGCATCGACGTCGATCTCGATCGCCTGATCAAGGAAATGGTCCAGCAGGATCGGCGAATCCTCGGAAACCTCAACGGCCTCACGCATATAAGACCTGAGTTCATCCTGGTCATAGACGATTTCCATAGCCCGACCACCGAGCACATATGAAGGTCGTACCACCAGTGGGAATCCGATTTCATCGGCGGCGATCACCGCCTCGTCCTGTGTCTTCACCGTTTGATTGGGTGGTTGTAACAATCCCAGTTTCTCGATCAGTTTCTGAAATCGCTCGCGGTCTTCAGCTTCATCGATGGCATCTGGCGGCGTGCCGATAATGGGGACTCCCGCGGCCTGCAGTCTGTTGGCGAGCTTGAGCGGTGTCTGTCCGCCAAACTGAACAATGACGCCCACCGGTTTTTCCAGATCGACCACGGACATCACGTCTTCAAATGTCAGCGGTTCGAAGTAGAGCCGGTCCGAGGTGTCGTAGTCGGTCGACACTGTTTCCGGATTGCAGTTGATCATGATGGACTCAAAACCATCCTCACGCATTGCCATGGCTGCGTGCACACAGCAGTAGTCAAACTCAATACCCTGTCCTATACGGTTAGGCCCGCCACCGAGAACAATAATTTTCTTTCTATCGGTTGGCTCGGCTTCACATTCTTCCTCGTAGGTGGAATACATATAAGCGGTCGAAGATTCGAACTCCGCGGCACAGGTATCGACACGCCGATAGACCGGACGTACATTGAGCTCAATCCGGTGATTGCGGACCGCATCTTCACCGCAGCCAAGCAGTTCTGCCAAACGCGAATCGGAAAAGCCCCGTTGTTTCAATCCGAACAGTTCGTTTCTGTCGAGATCCGAGATAGAACGACTTTCAAGAGACTTTTCACGAACGACCAGGTCCTGCAATTGCATCAGGAACCAGGGGTCCATGCCGGTCAGTTCCCGTACTTCTTCCAATTCAAACCCCTTACGCATGGCGTCAGCCAGGTAGCGCAGACGATCTGCACTCGGAATGCTCAGCTCCCTGCGAAGCAGACTCATCCATTCCGGCTGTTCCGGGTCGAGAATTGGGGTGAGACCGTCAATACCAATCTCCAGACCCCTTAGCGCTTTTTGCAGCGATTCCTGGAAAGTTCGACCAATTGCCATGACCTCACCCACAGACTTCATCTGCGTCGTCAGAACATTTTCAGCCTGGGGAAATTTCTCGAAGGTAAATCTTGGGATTTTTGTGACAATGTAGTCGATGGATGGTTCGAACGAAGCCGGTGTTACACCGCCTGTTATGTCATTCGAGAGCTCATCGAGCGTATAACCGACCGCTAGCTTGGCAGCCACCTTGGCGATGGGGAATCCGGTTGCTTTGGACGCCAGGGCGGACGATCTCGACACGCGGGGGTTCATTTCGATGACGACAAGGCGACCGGTCTCGGGCTCGACCGCGAACTGCACGTTGGACCCTCCGGTTTCAACACCGATGATGCGCAGCACATCAATCGATGCATTCCGCATGATCTGATATTCCTTGTCAGTGAGCGTCTGTGCTGGCGCGATCGTGATGGAATCACCGGTATGTACACCCATCGGATCGATATTTTCGATCGAGCAGACAATGATGCAGTTGTCGTTTCTGTCCCGCACAACCTCCATTTCGTACTCTTTCCAACCAAGCAGGGATTCGTCAATCAACAACTCGGTGGTGGGCGATAGATCGAGGCCTCTGATACAGATTTCCTCAAAGTCTTCCTGGTTGTAAGCGATACCGCCACCCGAGCCACCCAGCGTAAAGGATGGCCTGATGACACAGGGGAAACCAAGTCTGGCCTGCACCTGCTTGGCTTCTTCGAGGGAATGGGCGATGGCGTTTCGTGCCGTTTCCAGCCCAATGGATTTCATGGCGACATCGAATTGCTGTCGGTCCTCTGCTTTGTCGATGGCTTCCTTGGAGGCACCGATCAGTTCAACATCGTATTTCTCTAGCACCCCCTCCCGCGCCAGATCGAGGGCACAATTCAGCGCCGTCTGTCCACCCATCGTCGGCAGAATAGCGTCAGGTCGTTCCTTGGCGATGATGTTCTCAACATTCGGCCAGTAAACAGGCTCGATATAGGTCGCATCTGCCATCTCAGGATCAGTCATGATGGTTGCCGGGTTCGAGTTCACCAGAATGACCCTATAGCCTTCCTCTCGGAGCGCCTTACATGCCTGCGCTCCCGAATAGTCGAATTCGCAAGCCTGACCAATGACTATCGGCCCGGCGCCGATGATGAGAATACTGTCAATATCGGTTCTTTTTGGCATTACGGCTTCCGCTCTCTCATCAGGTCGATGAAGTGATCGAAGAGGGGGCTGGCGTCATGGGGACCCGGACTTGCTTCGGGGTGCCCCTGAAAACCAAAAGCCGGCCTATTGACCAGATGAATCCCCTGGATGGTGTTATCGAAAAGTGATCGATGGGTAACGCGGACACTGTTTGGCAATTCTATTTCATCAATACAGAAGCCGTGGTTCTGACTGGTGATAAGTACGGTCCCGTCATCGAGATTCTTCACCGGGTGATTGGCGCCGTGATGGCCATGGCTCATTTTGGTCGTTGTCATACCTGCGGCAAGCCCGAGTAGCTGCAGGCCAAGGCAGATGCCAAACACCGGCAGCTCCGTCTCCAGAATCTCTCTAATGGAGGTAATGGCGTAGTCACAGGGGCCCGGGTCGCCGGGACCGTTGGACAGGAAGATCCCATCCGGTTCCAGGGCCAGCACTTCATCTGCCGGTGTCTCGGCAGGCACCACAGTCAATCTGCAGCCCCTATCGGTCAACATTCGTAGAATGTTCCGCTTGACGCCAAAGTCGTAGGCAACCACATGAAATTCGGTATCTTCGACTTCCGGATAGCCCTCCCCAATCCTCCAGCTACCTTCCCGCCATTGGTAGCTTTCGCCAACGGTAACCTCTTTTGCGAGATCCATGCCTTTTAGACCAGCGAAGTCCTGGGCAGCCTCAAGCGCCGCCGCAATGTCAGCTTCACTCAGTTCCGGACCCGCAACAATAGCGCCATTCTGCGAACCCTCATCTCTCAGGATGCGAGTCAGCTTGCGCGTGTCGATTTCGGCAATGGCAACCACACCGCGTTCTTCCAGGTACTGCTGAAGCGGCATTTCATTCCGCCAGTTGCTGGCCATGAGCGGCAGGTCCCGAATGACCAGACCCGAAGCCCAGATCCGGGACGACTCTTCGTCTTCCGTGTTGACACCGGTGTTACCGATATGGGGATGTGTCAGCGTGATGATCTGCCTGGCGTAGGATGGATCGGTGAGGATTTCCTGATAACCAGTGATGGAGGTATTGAAGACCACCTCGCCGACGGAAAGACCCAAAGAACCAATAGCAGTACCCTCGAACAGCATGCCATTCTCGAGTGCAAGTACTGCTCTAGTGTTCAAAATTGTCTCCGTGGAGGTTAGAGATTGGTGGATATGTCGAAAAAAAGCGAGAGGGAGTTGTACTCCATCTCGCTTTCAAATTCGTTTAGATTTGCAGGTCATCCTAAGCGCCGCATTGTAATGTAGGCACCGTTTTGAATCCAGCGGAAGGTCTATTTTTTGCCGAGGAAGCCGCTGAGCAGGTATCCGCTAAATCTGCGTGGCCCCTAGTCCGAGCACATCGAGCATGTCGTAGACTCCGGCGGGTTTACCTACAACCCAGGCGGCTGCCCTGAGTGCACCCTCGGCAAAATTGGCTCTGCTCTGCGCCCGGTGGGTAATTTCAACCCGCTCACCGTTAGCGATAAACATCACCGTATGTTCTCCAACAATTTCGCCGCCCCGGATCGCGTGAAAGCCTATGGATGCCCTGTCTCTGGCACCTGTCATGCCGTGACGGCCATGAATTTCCACTTCAGACAGATCGCGGCCAAGTGCTTTTGCAACGTGCTCACCGAGACTGATGGCAGTTCCCGAAGGCGCATCAACCTTGTGACGATGGTGGCTTTCGATGATTTCAATATCGACTGAATCACCAAATATTTCCGCTGCCATCTCGACGAGCTGAAATGTCGCATTGACACCAACGCTGTAATTGCTGGCGAAGACAATGGGCTGACTCTGACCGATCTCCTGTAGACGGGCGCGTTCTCCTTCGGAGAGACCCGTCGTGCCGATGACCATGGGCGTACCGGACCCATGACAGATTTCCAGGTTTGCGACCGTCGCCGGTACCACGGTGAAATCGATCAGAACATCCAGATCATCTGCCAATGTCGCCAGATCATCCGTGATGGTGACTCCAGATGAGACGACACCAGCCAATTCACCGGCATCGCGACCCAGTGCAGCAGCACCCGGTTGCTCCAGTGCAGCAGACAGGGTGAGCTTGTCAGATTCCGCAATCAATGAAATCAGCGTTTTGCCCATTTTGCCGGCTGCACCGACGATGCCTGTTTTGATCATGACGAGATTCCTTGGTCATGCGGGAGTATAACGCCGAGATTCTTCGCTGGCACTCAGAATGACACGCCGGTTATCCTGACGGGGAAGCAGGAATGGTCTCGTCGAGATCCTTCACTTCGTTCAGGATGACAGTCTTGAACTATCAGGATGACGCCCTGGTCATCCTTCGGGTGCAGATTTTCGGCAGAGCCGAAAGCTGCTTGCCTTTCGCTACTTCGCTTCGCTGCAGTAGCTTTCGGCGCAGATATGCAGCAAAGCTGCATATCTTCTAATCCGTCAGCGAGTCGATGAACCGCTTGACCCCATCCAACCAGCTGGATTGACGCGGTCGTTGATGTTCACCGCTTTCCTCGGCAAATTCCTGCAAAAGTTCTTTTTGCTTACCGGACAGGTTAACCGGGGTCTCTACAACAATCCTGCAATAGAGATCGCCGACACCACCGCCGCGAACCTGCGTAACATCGACACCCTTGCCGCGCAGTCGAAACTGCTTACTGGTCTGGGTCTCGGCAGGAATTTTCAGATTGACCCGACCATCGAGGGTCGGTACTTCGAGCTCACCCCCCAGCGCCGCATCGATGAAGCTGATGGGGACATCGCAATATAGGTGTTCGCCATGACGTTCAAATATGGCGTGATCACGAACTTCAATCTGCACATACAGATCCCCTGAAGGGCCACCACGCGATCCAGCCTCACCCTGACCTGCCAGTCTGATACGGTCACCCGTATCCACGCCGCGCGGGACTTTCACCGCCAGTGTCTTTTGCTCCTGGGTACGTCCCTGGCCGCCACACTGGGTGCACGGATCAGAAATGACCTTACCCTGACCACGACACCGTGGACAGGTCTGCTGAATCGAGAAGATCCCCTGGCGAGCCGTGACCTGACCCATCCCACCACATTGGACACAGTCAATCGGCGATGTACCCTTCTTGGCTCCGGAACCAAGACACTCCATACACTCGACCATGGTCGGTACCTTGATCTTGGGATTACAGCCCTTGACGGCCTGCTCAAGATCGAGCGTCAGAACATACCGAAGATCAGCACCACGATTAGGTCCCGCACGACGACCACCTCCGCCAGCTCCGCCGAAGATGTCTCCGAAGACATCCTCGAAGATAGAACCGAAGTTGCCACCTGCGCCACCAAAACCACCGGCCCCGGCCGATCCGTCTACCGCTGCATGGCCGAACTGATCGTAGGCAGAGCGTTTCTCCGAATCCATCAGGATTTCGGCTGCTTCGCTCGCTTCTTTAAATTTCTGTTCCGCGTCGGCATCCTCCGGATTTCTGTCCGGATGATATTTCATGGCAAGACGGCGGTAGGCCTTCTTGATGTCTGATTCGGAGGTATCACGGCTTACACCGAGTACCTCATAGTAGTCACGTTTTGACACTTATTTAGTTCCTGTCCGAGAAATCGACACCGCGGTGCTAGTTTCCTTACAACTATTTGATTTACAAACTAACGCCTTGGGCATGTCGCACCAATTCCTGCTGAAAACTGCCTTTATCGGACGGAAACTACTTATCGTCTTTCACTTCCTCGAATTCCGCATCTACGGCATCCGGGTCGCCACCTGCATCTGCAGTCGCCGCCTCTTCCGGCTGACCGTCTGCCTGCTGAGTTTCGGCGTACATACGCTGAGCCAGTGATGAAGAAGCTTCTGTCAGTTTCTGGGTCTTGGCCTCGATATCTTCCTTGTCATCGGCTTTGATGGCAGCTTCAAGATCGGCAATAGCGCTTTCAATCGCGGTCTTTTCTTCAGCCTCAACCTTGTCACCGGCTTCTTCCAGTGTCTTATTCGTCGCATGGATCATACCGTCAGCCATGTTGCGGGCAATAACCAGTTCTTCGAACTTGCGGTCTTCCTCAGCATGGGATTCGGCATCACGCACCATGTCATCGATCTCTTCGTCGGAAAGACCACTTGATGCCTTGATGACGATGGACTGTTCCTTGCCTGTGGCCTTGTCTTTCGCCGAGACCGACAGGATTCCGTTGGCATCCAGATCGAAGCTGACTTCAATCTGTGGCGTACCACGCGGCGCGGGCGGGATTTCCGCCAGGTCAAACTGTCCGAGCGACTTGTTCTGGCCTGCCTGCTTTCGTTCACCCTGCAGGACATGAATGGTAACTGCCGGCTGGTTGTCTTCTGCGGTTGAGAATACCTGCGACTTCTGTGTCGGGATCGTCGTATTTTTTTCGATCAGCGCACTCATCACACCACCCATGGTCTCAATACCGAGTGAAAGCGGCGTCACATCCAGCAACAGCACATCTTTGACGTCACCGGCCAGAACCGCCGCCTGGATAGCAGCACCCATGGCAACCGCCTCGTCCGGATTAACATCCTTACGGGGGTCCTTGCCGAAGAATTCTGTGACCTTTTTCTGTACCAGCGGCATACGTGTCTGACCACCCACCAGGATGATGTCATCGATGGATGAAACGCTGACACCAGCATCCTTCAACGCCGTGCGGACAGGTTCCAATGTCCTTTCAACCAGTTCCTCAACAAGAGACTCAAGCTTGGCCTGCGTTACCTTGATGACCAGGTGTTTCGGGCCCGTATTGTCAGCGGTGATATAGGGCAGGTTGACCTCGGTCTGACCACTCGTCGACAACTCAATCTTGGCTTTCTCTGCGGCTTCCTTCAAACGCTGCAGGGCCAGAGGATCATTATGTAGATCCATGTTGTGTTCTTTTTTGAATTCATCGGCCAGATAATCGATCAGACGAAGATCAAAGTCCTCACCACCGAGGAAGGTATCACCATTGGTCGACAACACTTCAAACTGCTTCTCGCCGTCAACATCTGCAATTTCGATGATGGAAATATCAAAAGTACCACCACCCAGGTCATAAACAGCTATCGTGGAATCGCCAACAGCTTTGTCCATCCCGTAGGCCAGCGCAGCAGCGGTCGGCTCATTGATGATACGTTTGACCTCAAGACCGGCAATCCTGCCCGCATCCTTGGTCGCCTGACGCTGAGAATCGTTGAAATAGGCGGGGACTGTGATCACGGCTTCAGTAATCGGCTCGCCGAGATAGTCCTCAGCGGTCTTTTTCATCTTTGCCAGCACCTGAGCAGAAACCTGCGGTGGAGCCATCTTCTCGCCCTTAACCTCGACCCAGGCATCGCCGTTATCCGCTGCGGCGATAGTGTAGGGCACCATCTTGATGTCACGTTGTACGACGTCATCCTGAAACTGACGACCGATCAATCTCTTCACGGCGAACAGTGTGTTGGCTGGGTTCGTTACAGCCTGCCGCTTGGCAGACTGACCGACGAGAATCTCTTCATCTTCGGCGTACCCGACTATGGATGGGGTCGTTCGATCTCCCTCAGAGTTCTCAATGATCTTGGCCTCTTTGCCTTCCAGCAGGGCGACACAAGAATTAGTTGTGCCCAGGTCAATTCCGATTATTTTGCCCATTTGCTCTAATCTCCAATTACTGCAGGGTTTTTAGTCCTGCTATTCAAATCTGTCTGTTCTTCTATATTGTTGCCAGGTCCGAAATTTCAAGGGGGGGAATTATCGGTTTTTCTGGCATTTTCTGCTGTTTGCGGGGCTTTGGTCACCATAACCATCGCCGCGCGAACCAACCGGCCATTAAGTTTGTAACCCTTCTGAACCACCGCAAAGACGGAATTAGGTTCCATCTCCGGGTTTTCCACGATCGACATGGCCTGATGTTCATTTGGGTCAAAAGGCTCGCCGACAGGATCAATTACCTCGACACTCTCCTTGCCAAGCACATCAATCAGCAGCTTGTGGCAAAGCGATACGCCTTCCGCAATCGCACCTGAAGCCTCGTCGGAGGCCTGTTCCGACGCCTCGATCGCCTTTTCCAGGCTGTCGACGACGGGCAGGAGATTCTGCAGAAAGCGTTCCAGCCCAAATTTATGCGCGTTCTCAACATCCCGGGTGGTGCGACGCTGCATGTTCTGCAGCTCAGCCTCGGCGCGCAGGGCAAGATCCTTGAATTTCAAGACCTCTTCCTGTGCCTTCTCAAGGGCTGCTTCGGGAGTTAGCGGTTCTGTACTCGCTTTCTCTTCTGCCTCCTCTGCCGAAGTTTCTTCCTGGACATCGGTCACTTCATGGGATTCATCCCCAGAAGTGGTGTCGTTCTCTTTTGCCTCTTCTTCAGGCAGTGACATACCCTCGCTCCCGACCTAATCAATTGCGTACGCACTATATGGGGACAAGTGTCCCGTCCTTCAAGGCAGTAATTACAAGGATTGCGTGGAGGTTAGCGTCGCTGGGTATCCAGTGCAGCTCCCAGCAAGCGAGCGGTGGCATCGACGATGGGTATCACCCGTTCATAAGCCATGCGGGTCGGACCGATGACCCCGAGAACCCCTACCAGTTCACCATCCACATGGTAGGGAGAGGTCACGACGGAACATTCATCCAGCACTTCATAGCCTGATTCCTGGCCAATAAAGAGCTGAACGCCCTCGGTATCCATGCACTTGTCCAGAAGATGAAGTATTTCGCCTTTCATGGAAATGGCCTGGAACAGCTGGCGGATGTCGTCAAGCGCCTGGTTTGTTGCCAGCAGATTTTCCTGGCCCTTGACCACAAAATCGCTGGTTTCTTCCTGGTTAAAGGCTTTGTCTGCAACTTCCAGTGTCGTCTGCATCAGAGAATCCATGCTCTCTCGGTCTAACCGCATGGATGAAACAAGCCGCCCCCGAATATTGCCGAGTTGCTCCCCGGTAAAATGCTGATTGATAAAGTTGGCGGCTTCGCGCAGCTGAATTTCCGAATATGCCTGTTGGGTATATATCACCCGGTTCTGCACCTCATGATCATCCAGCACCAGAATGACCAGAACCCGATTACTATCAAGACTTAGAAACTCTACGTGGCGCAGGGTTACCTGATCTCGTTTGGGTAGTGTGACGAGGCCCGCCATGCGTGTGAATTCGCTCAATAGCCCGGATGCTGACTCTATCAGCTCCTGGGACGACAGATCGGGGTCAAGACTACGGTTGAGACTGGCAAGGTCGTAAGTATCGAGCGGATCTACCTTGACCAGCGTGTCGACAAAAAACCGATAGCCGAGTGCGGTCGGTACCCTACCGGCGGAAGTATGCGGTGAACTGACGTAACCCAGATCCTCAAGGTCCGACATGATGTTCCTGACTGTTGCCGGGCTGACCGTCACGTTTGCAGAGTCCGCGAGAGATTTCGACGCAATAGGCTGGCCTGCCTGAATATATTGCTCAACCAGCATCTTCAGGAGCACTCGGGATTTTTCGTTTAAGGATTCAGCTTTTGCCATCGTGATCTTTACCTCAGCAGCAGCAATACTAACTAGTTCCTATACGAGAAGTCAGTACCCCATTGTTAGTTTTCTGATAACCCGGTTGATTTTCAAACCAGCAATGCTGAGCGCGCGAACCAAATCAGCGTAAATAAGGCCCTTTTCCGACGGAAATAAATTAGCATCTTTGAGCGACTAAATTGGCCATCGAGAAGTCTCACGCGGCATTCGGGAATGATCCTACAGTAAACCGACAAGGGGACGATTGCCTGAGCGGCTAGCTCGGGTTTAAATACCATCGTGCTGACACACCTCTCCATACAAAATCTGACGCTGGTCGATCACCTCGAACTGGAGTTCAATCCCGGGATGAGCGCCATCACAGGAGAAACCGGTGCAGGTAAGTCAATCATGCTGGGTGCGCTGGGACTCGCGCTGGGAGACCGGGCAGATTCTTCATTGATCGCGACGCAGGCCGACAAGGCAGAAATCTGCGCCAGTTTCGATCTCTCCACCAATATCGAAGCCACCGCCTGGTTAAATGCCAAAGAGTTGAATGATGACAACGCCTGCATTCTGAGACGTGTTGTAAGCGCCGATGGCAGATCGAGGGCCTTCGTCAACGGCAGTTCGATGACGCTAACCGAATTGAGGGAACTGAGTGAGATGCTGCTCGACATTCATTCTCAGCACGAGCATCAATCACTGCTGAAAAAAGAAACCCATCGAAGATTACTGGACGAATTCGGTGGTCTCACTGAGGTGGTCAACGAACTGACCGAACGATTCGAGCGAATGACAAGTCTCTCAATGCAACTTGAGAACCTGAAATCCGACGCACAAGAACAGTCAGCGCGGGTACAGCTGCTGAGTTACCAGTCAGAAGAGCTGACCAGCCTGAACATCGCCGAAGACGAACTGGAAGATCTGGAACAGGAACAAAAACGCCTCAATGCTGCAGATCAGACACGAACCACGCTCACTGAAATTATCAGCCTCTGCAGCAAAGACGACGAGACCAGCGCCTCATCCCAGACATCGCGGGCACTATCGCTGATTTACGGTATTGACGATACCGCCATGAAGCCAGTGAGGGAGATGCTGGAATCCGCTCTCATCCAGTTGGACGAGGCCATAACCGACCTCAGTATCAACCTGGATCGGTTCAACGCGGACCCGGAACGTCTGGCAGAAATCGAAAAACGACTGGGTGATATTTATGACATCGCACGAAAACACAGGATTAACCCTGAGCAAATACCAGCGCTGACTGACCGCATCAAGAGTGAATTGGACGAGATCGCCAATGCCGATACACAGATTGCCGCCCTCGAAGTCCAGTTGGAAGAAGTAACGGAGGCATACCACGTACTGGCAGAAAAGTTGTCTTCCTCCAGAGTAAAAACTGCCCGGCTGCTCGAATCAGATGTCACCGAACAACTACAGGCACTCGGTATGAGTGGTGCAAGTTTCAGTGTGTCGATCACAGCGGCAGAAAAACCACACCGCTGGGGCACCGACCTAATGGAGTTCCTGATATCGACGGTCCCCGGAGTCGAACCCGGATCACTGGCAAGAATCGCTTCAGGTGGTGAGCTTTCTCGCATCAGCCTTGCCATCCAGGTCATCACGGCAAAGACCTCCGATACACCAACGCTTGTTTTTGATGAGGTCGATGTCGGCGTTGGAGGTGCCACGGCAGAGGTGGTGGGATCGCTGCTCCGTAAGCTTGGTTCCAACACCCAGGTAATCTGCGTCACTCACCTGCCCCAGGTGGCTGCCCAGGGCCATCACCACTACGTCGTTAGCAAAGAGACAACTGATAGCAGCGCCGCAACGAGCGTGACGAAACTAACCGAGGAAGAAAAGGTTGATGAGATAGCGCGAATGCTGGGTGGCGTTGAACAAACAGAGGAATCCCTTGCTCATGCTCAGTCTATGCTTTCCGGGAATCAGGGCACCTGAGATTCTATTTGCAGTCTGGGCATAGCCCGTACATATTGAGATTGTGATCCGTTAGCTCAAATCCCAGCCTGTCTGCTACCTGCTGTTGACGCTTCTCGATTTCTTCATCGCTGAATTCCTCTACACGCCCACATCGTACGCAGACGATATGATCATGGTGGTATTCAGATGACATTTCGAAGATCGAATGCCCACCTTCGAAGTTGTGGCGGACAACAAGGCCAGCCTGCTCGAACTGTGTCAACACCCTATAAACGGTAGCCAGACCAATTTCTTCACCATTCTGAATCAACAATTTGTAGACATCTTCAGCACTGACGTGGTGTACTTCGGCGTTTTCAAGAATCTGTAAGATCTTGATTCGCGGCAGCGTGATCTTCAGACCAGCGTCTTTAAGTTCCTGTGATTCTGCAGCCATGCTGTATTCGCGTCTCCGTAAGGGTCGGTGATTTGAATCCCAGTAATGGGATAGAATCCACGGTGCCTCTGAAGAGAAGTATGGGTAATTTCAGGTTCAATTTAAATAGCGAGCTAATGTTTTGTTACGGATTTTGACGGTTCTGATACTAGCTGCTGCATTGGCAGCATGTTCCACTTTCCGGTTCCCCGGAGTACATCGAATTACGATCCAGCAGGGTAACGTGATTACCCAGCTGATGGTCGATAAACTTCGGCCGGGTATGACTAAAAGCCAGGTCAGGTTCGTCCTGGGAAACGCCGTTGTTCACGATGCGCTTGACGCTCATCGCTGGGACTACATTTATACAGCCCAGATCGCTGGAGGCGACCGAATCCGCAAGGTATTGAGCGTCTACTTTGTAGAAGACCGGTTGAGCTATTTTGTTGGTGATTTCGTGCCTACTGATGAGTACCAGGCCTTCAAGGAAGCAAATACCGGCTAGCTCCGTCGCCCAGCTCGTCGTTTCCTGGTTTCCCGGGGGTCAGCGACAAGGGGACGGTAAATTTCGATTCTATCTCCATCGACAACAACATAGTCATCGGCTTTTACTTCGCCCCAGACACCTTTCTTTAACTCGCCGATATCGTATTCTGGAAAATCACTCATAATATTGGACATGACGACCGCTTCAATGAGCGTCGCCCCAGGTTCAACATCGACTTCCAAAAACCTTTGTATTTTTGGTGTGGCAAACACAACTTCAACGGTGTTCACGCTCCCGATTCCCGGTTGAGCTGTTCTGCCCGATCACAGAAGGCGTCGACCATCGTATCTGCTGCATGTTCGAACACCTTTGCCAGCACCATGCCCGCCAGCCTGGAATCAAAATCGAAGCTCAGTGTCATCTCAACACGGCAACCATCCTCACCCAGTTGGTGGAAACGCCATTCGCCTTCAAGCGTCTTAAAGGGGCCATCCACCAGCGTCAAAGTCATCCGACCGGGTCGTTCAAGTCTGTTTCTTGTCGTGAAGCTGTGACGCACGCCTCCTCGGGCAATGGTCAGGCTCGCCACCATTTCATGCTCAGAACTCTCTATGATCCTGCTTTCATCACACCAGGGCAGGAAGTCAGGATAGCCGTCAACGTCGTTGACGACATCGAACATCTGCGCCGCTGACAACGACAGGAGTGCAGATCGATGGACCCGTTTCAACTAGATAAAGCTCATAACAAAGACAACCAACACACCAAGCGGCGCAACAAATCGGATCAGTAACATCAGAACTGTTTTCAACCAACCCGATAAATCACCGAGTTCCTCATCAAATATGGCGCGATTCAGGAACCAGCCGGTGAATGTTGCAATCAACACACCACCAAGCGGCAAAATAATATTGTTGGAAACATAGTCCATCGTGTCGAAGAACGTCTTCTCCGGCAGGATCATCACATCGTCCCAGATGTTAAACGAGAAGGCGGTCCCCAGCCCCCAGAACCAGGCCAAAACACCAATGCTGACTGCGGCGGCGGCACGGCTGACTTTAAGTTTTTCAACCAGCCAGGCAATGGCCGGTTCGACCAACGAGATTGCTGAGGTGATGGCGGCAAAAGTTACAAGAAGAAAAAATACTGTTCCAAACAATTGGCCGCCGCTCATCTGACCGAAGGCAATCGGAAGCGTGATGAACATCAATCCCGGACCGGCAGAACTCTCGAGACCATTGGCAAATACAATGGGAAAGATCACCATGCCCGAAAGCAGTGCCACCACGGTATCGAGTAGCGCAATAGTGGTGGCGGACCCAACAATGGATGCCGACTTCGGTAGATACGCACCGTAGGCCATGATCGCACCCATACCCAGGCTCAAGGTAAAGAAAGCCTGGCCCATGGCCACCAGGACCGCATCTCCTGAGAAGTCTTCTGATTTGATCGAAAACAGAAATGTCATTCCTTCAAGAAAATGTCCCGAGGTCAGCGCCGCCCATAGAACCAGCGCCAGCAGTAAAATAAACAACATGGGCATCAGATACTTCACCGTCATCTCAAGCCCTTTGCCTACACCCCGCGCGGAGATCAATATCGTGCACGCCATAAACAGTGAATGCCATCCTACAACTGCCCAGACATCCCCCGTCAGCGACTTGAAGGCATCGTTAGCAAAGGTGCTGTCGGCGCCAACGAAAGTGCCTGAGGCCATATCAAACAGATAAGCCACTGCCCAACCGGCAATGACAGCGTAGTACGACAGGATCATAAATCCGGCGAGCACACCCATCCAGCCAATTACCTGCCATCCTGACCAGGCATTCGATCTGGCGGTTAGATCCTGCATGGTATTGATCGGGCTTTTTCGCCCGGCTCGACCGAGGATCGTTTCCGCTACCATGATGGGCATGCCGATCAGAAAAATGCAGACAAGGTAGGTAAGAACAAAGGCACCGCCGCCATTTTCACCCGCAACGTAAGGGAATCGCCAGATGTTACCGAGACCCACCGCTGACCCTGCGGCGGCAAGGATAAACATGATCCGGGAGGACCACATGCCATGTACTGATTCAGACACGATTTCGCCTTGTTCTCATTCTCAAAGGTACGATTCTAAACAGCCTGGATTCAAGTACCAGAGTAATTTGGGCTCTCCGACACTGAGGCGTAAAAGCATTCATGTTTCGACCATAACATCTATAATGACGCCCCCTGGTGGAAATCATGTCCAAAGATAAAAAGAAACCCAAGACACAATCCAGCACCATCTCCCTCAACAAGCGGGCAAAATTCGACTACCTCCTGCACGATCGATTCGAAGCAGGACTCGCACTCGAAGGCTGGGAAGTGAAGTCGCTTAGGGCTGGCAAATGTCAGCTCATGGATACCTACGTCCTGCTAAAAAGTGGTGAGGCTTTTCTACTCGGCTGCAACATGACGCCACTACCCTCCGCATCGAGGGACGTCATCGTCGATCCACAAAGAACCCGTAAACTTCTCCTGCACAAAAAAGAAATCGCTCGACTCATTGGCGCAACACAACAGAAAGGGCAAACCTGTATTCCTGTTGCCCTGTACTGGAAAAACAACCGGGTAAAGTGCGAGATCGCACTCGCGACCGGCAAGAAAGAACACGACAAGCGCGCCACCATGAAAGAGAGGGACTGGAACCGGGACAAAGGGCGTCTGCTGAAGCAAACCAATTGAACTATCTGATTTAAGCCCCATCTAGAGGTATAATGGATTATCCCTTTCGCCATTTCCTTTTTAGCGCTGGTTTATGCACCAAAAAGAGAAATGGCTTACGGGTAGATTCCTTTACCAGCTTTGCTGGCAAAGAATCACTGGGGGCGACTTGGCTTCGACGCCGGTTACGAAACCCGAGGTGCATGCCGAGAGGGTAGTGACTCTCGTTAAAAAATCGCTGTAACTTTTATAGTTGCCAATGACGAAAACTACGCACTCGCCGCTTAATTAGCTCTTAACGAGCCGTTTAGGCTAAGCGAAACCCGGGGCGAATGTGCCCATGTATTCAAACCGGGTGCTCGACTCATGGGATCGCTGCCAGACCCCGCTTGTGGTTAAAGCAGCTAAACTAAAAGCAAGCTCGCCTTTCGAACCCTGTTTGCCGGGTCAGCGAAAGGTTAAATAATAGACAAACTATGTATGTAGAGCCGAAGGCAGAGAACTGACGGACGCGGGTTCGATTCCCGCCGCCTCCACCAAACACTTTTGACTACTCTGTAGTCAAAACGTGTGCCGAAAACCACATGCATTTTGATGTATATCTGACATCAAAATGCATGTAGTGAAAGGCTACCCGAAAAATCCCTACACGTGCCGAAGATCGCGGGCGACAGCAACTGGAGCCCGGCATCGGGCGAAGTTGCGAGAGCCATCGCGAACGCTATTTGAAAATGCATCTAGTGAAAGGCTACCCGAAAAATCCCTACACGTGCCGAAGATCGCGGGCGAGAGCTGCTGCAGCAAGTCCGTCGGACTAGCCTGAATCCTCTTTGCTAACAGGCGTTAACCTGGCTGTTGAAGTTCCCTTTGCGAGGACCTTCCCCGATTCGTCTCGCAATTCACCTTCTACAAAGGTGATATTGCGACCAAGCCGCTCAATCCAGCCCACGGCTGTCACAATTTGACCAACAAGAGCTGGCCTGTAAAAAGCCACCTTGATTTCCAGTGTATTGCAGAAAACTTCATCGCCTGCAACGGCGTTGACCGCATGCGCCATGGCGGAATCAATCCATGCTGTGACGTAACCGCCCTGTGCTACTGCATGGCAATGATGATCGGCGACGAGAAACTGTAACTCCGCCCGACCGTCCGGATCCTGAAGGATATCGCCCTGAATACCCAGCCCACCGAGCAAACGCGATTTTACTTCATCCACGCGTTAAACATCCTTTCAAAAAGGCTAGATTGTCAGGGAAGCCGATCATTAAGTCTACGGTGGAGATCCTGACACAACCCGCCTTCGATCAAGATGACAAAGGCGGGATCTTTCAAGTTCGCCGATTCGCACGCGAATCTGCTCCGCTCAAGATGACAAAAAGCGAGATCCTTCGCCTTTGGCTCAGGATGACGTCGTGGTGAAGACCTCTGGCGTGTAAAAGCCGTGAAACTGGTGCGGTACATGGTGCTTCAGTTTCGCCGCACAAACCTGGTCATTGATATCGTCAGCCCTGTAAATCTGCAACTCGCTCAAATGTTCGAAACCGTTGTACACCACTTCCAACAGATAGCCATCATCTTCGTTCCTGGCGTTTACCTTTGGTGCGAACAGGGGTTCTGAACCATAGTAGCCGGGCGGTAAAGTTACGACTGTGGAATCCCCATCATGGGTCACGCGAGAGATTGCGTTGAAGAAACTGTTGGCGCCATTGTCCACAGAGCAGGCCGTGTATGTGACATCGTTCTTTTTCCCGGCAAGGGATGTGTTGAATGTCGGGAATTCAGACTCTACATCGGTGATCTGTTCAGCACGTAGCGCGCCGGTTTTCATATTGAGGTAGTAGCGCTGATAGATTCCACCACCAAACCGACCATCGGGATTGAAAACATCAGAGAGCGTGTCGTTAGCTTCAAAGTTGTCCTGGAACATACCGTCCACGATGATTTCATCGCCTGCTTCATAAGCATTGCCAAAATGAATGATGGCCCCTGGATCGGTTTCAAAGCGCTTTACTTCAGTCAGTGTTTCCAGATCCACCACAACCACCTGCATGGGAATGGTGGTATCGAAAATCACCTGATCGGAGATCGTTCTTGTGCCGCAGATCACCGGCAGCATATTGCCGAAAACAATCGAGCCGATGAAGAAAAGGGCGTACTTGTCGCTCAGGGCAAAGTCGTGACAAAAAGGAAAGTTCTCGAGGGGTATCTGGTTCTTGCGGAAGAGCACGCCCTGTGGGTTGATTCGATACATGTTGAGGCAGGGCTTTGGACCCTTCAAGCCAAAACCGGATACACCGGCACCAAAATTGATGTAGTCACCCGTACCCACATGGACCTTGCCATGCGCGCTGAACACCATTGACGATTCAAGTTGGCCGTCGTAGGTAAATTCACCAACAGTCTCAAGCGATCCGGGTTTCAGCTTCCAGGGTTTACCACCCTCATTCAGGGCCAGAAGGTGACCGCCGTGATAGACGGTATTGGTATTCGCAGGATTAGCCGGCATCTTCAAAATGTTCTTCATGACGCCACCGGGGATCTGCGTGCCAAAGCCGCGATAGAGTACTTCCTGGGCGGCCGTTTCCTCGATGTACTTGGGCGTTCGGACATAGCGATTTCTGAAATGTGCTTTACCTTCGTTAAAGGTAAAGGCGCACAACATGCCGTCGCCATCAAACCAGTGGCCGTAGGCTTCGCCGCCAATTTTCTGCCTGCCGGGACCGTTTCTGAAAAATGTTCCCTTGAGGTCTGTAGGGATCTCACCTTCGAGATCTTCCAACTGGTAGTCATATTCGGCATCGAGATTCTCAAGACCACCGTGGCAGCTGGGAATCTCGTTGGCGCCTTTTTCTTGAACACTCATCTTTGCTCTCCTCTCTTGATACCATATTAGACCATAATGTTTTCTCCTGCGGTGTGTGTCATTTTTGTGACGAGCACCCAAGATGACTGGATATTGAATGAAGAAGTCTACGGCCATCGTTCTGGTGAATCTCGGCACTCCTGATGGGCCCGATGAGGATTCCATCCGGCGATACCTGAAGCAATTCCTATCGGACCCACGGGTTGTCGACTGGCCTCGCTGGCTGTGGCTTCCCATTCTCAACCAGATCATCCTTCGAACCCGACCGGCAAAACTGGTCGAAAAGTACAAGATGATCTGGGGGACAAAGGACGGCCCCATCCGCAACATCACCCATGCTCTCACCAATCGACTGCAGCATCTGATGCCGGATGTCCCGGTGCACTTCGCCATGACCTATGGTCGACCCTCAGTATCTGAAACACTCGACCAATTAGCAGATGTCGAGCATATTTTGGTAGTCCCGCTTTTCCCCCAGGCTGCAGGAGCAACAACAGGATCTGTCAGAGATGCGTTTGACCGCGCGCGCGCTAGCCGCGGGGGCCAATGGCAGGTCAGCTGGATCAACGACTACTGTGCTCATCCGGGATATATTAAAGCCATAGGCGATTCCGTCCGCCGCGCAAAGAGCTACCGCAATGGAAAACCAAGGCTGGTGTTTTCATTTCACGGCATTCCACAGTCTCAGTCTCGAGCCGGTGATTCTTATGCTGATCAGTGCCAGGAAACCGCAAGCCTTGTCGCCGCAAATCTGAATCTGCCTACTGACCGTTGGATGGTGACGTATCAATCACGATTCGGACCTCTGCCTTGGCTTCAGCCCTATACTGACAAGACCTTGGCGGCGCTACCTGAACAGGGTATCAAGGATGTACTGGTGGTTTGCCCCGGTTTTTCAGTCGATTGCCTCGAGACGATTGAAGAGATACGTGTGCTGAACCGGGATATCTTCCTTGCCGCCGGTGGTGAGGGGTTTGCTTACGTGAAGGCGCTCAACGCCTCCTGGGGCCACGCTGATGTACTTAAGCAGGTGGTTGGACCGAAACTAACTGACTAATCCTGGCCGCGGCTCGACTCTTCCTCCGCCGCCGATTCGGCTTCGGCTGGGACCTCGCCTTCCGGCTCCGGTGCTTTGTAATTGAAACCGGCGACACGATCACGACCCTGTTCCACTGCAAACTCCAGCGCTTTGCTTGCATGAGCAATCAGATCTTCGGTTGATTCAGTCCCATGGAAACAGGTAATCCCGCCTGAAGCGGTAACGTGCAGATCGTCATCGTCCTTGATCTTGATCTGACTGATGAGCTGACTGATACGATGAATGATCATAACGGCATCTTCTTCAGATGCACCTGACAGCAGCAGGCCAAAAATATCCGAACCCAGCCTGGAAACAACATCAACTTCACGCAGTGCAGCCTTAACGATTCGCGTAAACAGCTGCAGCGTTTCATTGGCACTGGCGAGTCCATGGTTATCAACAATGTGGTTAAACTGATCGACCTGAAGCACGGCAACGGTGAATTCATAGCTGCCCCGTTCGCTCATGGCACTGTGTTGAAGCAGAACCTCTTTGAAATGACTTTCGTTGTAGCAGCCTGTTAACTCATCCAGTGTTGTTATTGCAGACAAGTTTTCCCTGACCTTTACCAGCTCGTCACGAACCGCTTCAAGCTCTGATTCAGCTTCGGTTGCACGTACCTCCAGGGTATTCAACGCCTTGTTGATAACGAGGATCGGCGCTACCATCATGACAGCCATGGCAATACCGATGACCACCCATTGCTCCGTGCTACCCCCCGGCAATAGAAAGAGGATCAACCCGTAAACCAGAATGGTGTTGATGCCAATCAGCAGGTGGATTCTAATCTTGTTCATCTGCGCCCGTCGGCCCTTAACCCGAACATATAGCCCGGCTCATGTGGATACGTGATAATAAAGTAATCAGGTCCAACCATAAAGCACCCAGAACATAGCGGAATACACCATGAACACACTCTTTTTCCTCCTTTCACTAGTTTTCGGCTGGCAGGCGTGGAATCTATACCATCCTGCATTTACGAACTCGAAAATGGCGGCTGTCAGCTTTCTGGGCGGGTGGCTCACCGGTGAACTCGCACCGCTGGTTGTCTTCTGGCAGATCCTTGGCGTGGCTTTCTTCGTGCTACTCGGTGCCGTCTCAGGGCTTTTTGGCGCTATTGGATTTCTTATCTGCCTCGCCTCCTGGGCGACGATGGCATTTTACTACTATGAATCCACATTTGCGGAGGCAGAAACATCGCTTGCCTTGAAAGAAGGCCTGGGAGAAGACTTCGAATCGCAAATCGATGATGTCTTCAGGGAGCGATTCCCGTCCGATCCCGACCGAAACCTGATTCGCCATCCCTTAAGTCATGACGACCCTCTGGTTGAAGTTATCAAGGATGTCCCGTTCGGGGATCATCGCCAGACGCTCGACATAAGACGGGCCAGGTCATCTGCAACGGAGTCTCCGAAGCCCGTACTACTGCAGATCCACGGCGGTGCCTGGACCGAGAAAATTGGCAGCAAAAATGAACAGGGACTACCCCTCATGAACCACATGGCCAAGCGGGACTGGATTTGCGTCGCGACGTCCTACCGCCTAAGCCCAAGCGCCACGTTCCCCGAGCATATTATCGACTGCAAGCAGGCGCTCATCTGGATCAAGGATCACATTCATGAATACGGCGGCGACCCGGATTTTATTGTCGTCACGGGCGGCTCCGCCGGTGGCCACCTGTCATCTCTCTGCACCCTCTCCGCCAATCACGCTGAATTCCAGCCCGGATGTGAGGATCGGGACACCACCGTGCAGGGTGCAGTACCCTTCTACGGTGTCTATGACTTCACCGACTCTCACGATCTGCACCACCATCAAGGGCTGGTCGAGTACCTGGAGGACAAGATCCTGAAACTTGATCTTGCCGGTAATGAGGAGTTCTACAGGGAAGCGTCACCCTATTTTCATATCAACGAAGATGCGCCGCCCTGCCTCATCGTCCACGGTGACAGCGATACACTGATTCCTGTCGCCTGCGGACGTGTATTCGCTGATGAGCTGAAGCGGGTGTCAAAAAACCCGGTTGTCTACCTCGAATGCAAGGGTGCCCAGCATGCCTTTGACCAGCTGCCGTCGA
>JABHYO010000147.1 GCA_018656865.1 Gammaproteobacteria bacterium
AGATCGATGGTCGACAGAGGCACAGCCACATAAAAAGGCAGCGAGAAATACTCGCAGAGTATCGCGAGATTGAGTGTCCCGATCTTGTTTGCAGCGTCACCATTGGCCGCAATCCTGTCGGCACCGACTATGACCATGTCGACCTTACCTTCCGACATGACGTGCGCCGCCATGTTGTCCGATATCAGTGTGCAGTCAATTCCGCTTCGATTCAGCTCATAGGCGGTCAACCTGGCCCCCTGAAGCAGGGGTCGGGTCTCATCCACGTAGACATGCAAGCTGACGCCATTTTCATGGGCGCGGTAGATAGGCGCCAGCGCTGTGCCAAGCTCAGACACAGCCAGGCTGCCAGCATTGCAGTGCGTCAGTAGATTGGGGTGCCGAGAAACGATAGGGAAGCCCACATCGGCAATGGCATTGCACGCACGGGCATCCTCCTGATGAATACTGATGGCTTCAGCCACCAGAGTCTCGTAGCAGGTAGAGTCCTGCAGATGGGCATCCAAACATCGACGCATACGATTCACCGCCCAGGCGAGATTGACCGCTGTTGGCCTTGCCCTGACCAGGTATTCACATCGCCGGCTAAACTCATCCCGTAATTCGTCACCCGACTGAGCTCTCAGCCCAACCAGCAGACCGTAGGCTGCTGCGATACCGATAGCCGGTGCGCCTCGAACAGTTAGCGTGGTGATCGCCTCATAGACATCCTCGACTGTCCTACAGTGCAGAGTCACTTCCTGATGGGGAAGTTGCCGCTGATCGAGCAGATATAGCTCACCGTTATCCCAGGTTACAGCCCGGGGTATGTCTTTCATGCGTCCAGCTCCATGGGCGCACAGCATACATGGTTCGCCTGCTCTCATACCACCGCGGTGCTAGAAATTAGCACCCGGGAATATCGCAGCAATATATTCTGACTACCGCCCTCCTGGGGCGAAAACTAGTTGTTGCCTTGGCAGGTTCACCGGGATAAAGCACAATGGCTTTTTTTCGACGGACACAATCAAATGGGTGAACAGGTACTTAGACAGGACGAAGATGGCATTGCCGTACTCACACTCAACCGACCGGAGGCGCTCAATTCACTGAGCCCCAGCCTCTTCGTCGAACTGAGAAAGCATATTGACGATATTGCAGCGGATATCGACGGTGTCGGCTGTGTGATTCTCAGGGGTGAAGGTCGCTCTTTCTCAGCAGGTAACGATTTAAAAGCCATTCAGGCAGGGGAAGTGGCACCCTCGGCTCACTTTCAGTCCGAAACCCTTGAAGCTATCGAAAATCTACCCCAGGTAGCCATCGCCTCTGTACAGGGACACTGCTACACAGGTTCGCTTGAACTCGCCATCGCCTGCGACCTCTTAATTGCCAGTGAATCAGCCAAATTTGCCGATACCCATGGCAAATGGGCAATGACGCCAATATGGGGCATGAGCCAGAGACTGCCGAGACGAATCGGGCCGCTCAAAGCCAAGGAGATGATGTACACGGGTCGGGTGGTATCAGGCACCGAGGCAGCGGAGATCGGGCTTGCCAACGAATGTGTGGCGGATGATCAACTCATCGACCACACCATGGACGTTGCCCGTCAGATTGTCGCCAATTCCTGGCACACCCTTCGGGCAGACAAGATGCTGGTCAATATGGGCTTCAATAAAACCCTGTCAGACGGGCTGAAGTTCGAGCGGGAAAATAGCCCCGGACCTGGTTCTGATATGGGAGAGCGACTGAAGAGCTTCTAAAGGAAACCCGTCAGACGGACGATGATACTGGATTTTCTCAGCCCGTGGTGAAGGCGCCAATACAACTGGCGCCTGAATTCACCGGGGAGACACTGAATAAGTATCAGGCTCTCAGCTCTGCAATCATCTCCTGACGCTTCTCGTTGTCGACGAAACCGAAACCGCCACTGGTGCGATCAACGATATCGCCGTAACGAGACTTGATTTCGGCAACAATCGAATCGGGCTCACCCATAACACCGAAAACATTGAGCATGTCGTCGGTGACGAGTTCACTCATCTCCGCCCACTTGCCTTCTTTCGACATCTTGTTGAGTTCGATCTGCATTTCACCCCAACCATGCACACCCAGTACATTCTTGTAAGCCGGCGTTGAGCCATAGAACGAAATCCGACCTTTTATGCCGGCCTTCTCTTTTTCGAAAGTCTCTTCATCTTTGCCGGAAATAATGAACGGTGTGTAGGCGATCTCGAAGTCTTCGCGGCTTCGGCCGGACTTCGCGAGCCCGCGATCGAGTGCCGGCAGGGTCACTTCCCGGATATATTTTTCATTACTGAAAGGATGAATGATAAGTCCATCAGCAACCTCTCCTGCGACTTCCGTCATCACGGGACCCACTGCGGCCAGTGTCACTTTCGGCGCACCGAACTCTGTATTCTCAGGTGTAAAGGCCGGCGTCATCAGCGTGTGATTGTAATACTTGCCTTCGAATCGAAGCGCTTCACCGTTGTACCAATTCGCCCAGATGGCTCGCATCGCCTGCACCAGTTCCTTCATCTGTGGTGCCGGTGCACCCCAGGGCATAGAGAACCGCTTGGTGATATGTGGACGAATTTGCGAACCCAGACCCATCGTAAACCGGCCTTTGGAATAGGCATTCAGGTCATGTCCGAGATTGGCGAGAATCATGGGACTGCGGGCAAACGCTACCGCGATGCCGGTTTGCAGTTCGATTTTTTCGCTATGTTCGGCAGCGAGCAGCAGCGGCATAAACGGATCATGATTCATTTCTGCGGTGCCAACACCATCGAATCCCTGAGCTTCCATCTTCTTGACGTGATCGGGAATCAGTTGCCAGTCCGGCGTCAGGTGACCATCTACTTTCATTGGGGAATCCTCATTTATAAAAATGAAATCGACCATACAGCAATTGCTGAAGACCTACATCTCCTATTTGGGAGATGAATATCAGCTCAGGGAGCTGACTGACGGGTATCTGAAGAACCCGCATCCCCTTTCGTTTCCTCAAGTTCGTCAACGAATTCCTGATGCTGCATCAGCGCATACTGATAGGCTTCGACCAGTGCGTTCCAGCTAGCCTGGATAATATCGACATTGACACCAACCGTACCGAAGGCTTCGCCCTGAAACGTATGCTCAAGGTATACCCTAACCTTTGCTGCGGTCTCCTCGGTACTGTTGACCACGCGCACACTGTAATCAGACAGGTGCAGATCACCGACGACGGGGAACCATTCGATTAGTGCTCGCTGCAGCGCCCTGTTCAATGCATCCACCGGACCATTGCCTTCAGCAGCACAGAGTTCAATATTTTCACCCACCTTAATCTTGGCGCTGGCCTCGATCAGACCGGCCGAATCCGGATGCTCTTCGTTACTCGGGGAATAAATACGGTAGTAGATTGGCTCAAAAATCGGGCGGTATTTTCCAATATGGCGTCGGACGACAAGATCGAAACTGCCATCGGCATTCTCGTAAGAATACCCGGCATGTTCCCGGTCCTGCACTTCGTTAAGGATGGCTCTGACGGCATTCGAATCCTCCAGTTCCGGATAACGGTTCGACAACTTCGCCTTCAGGTTCGACCCACCCGCAAGCTCACTGATCAGAATCTTTCGGGAGTTCCCGACCAGCTCCGGGTCAATATGCTCATAGGTTTCAGGATTTCTTTGAACCGCACTCACATGGACACCGCCCTTGTGAGCAAATGCACTGGGACCGACAAAGGGCTGACCATTCGGGCCCTGCATTCCGAGGAACTCCCAGATCTTGCGGGACAGATTTGTAAGGCCCCTGATCTGCCCTTCAGGCAAACACTCGTACCCCATTTTCAGTTCGAGATTAGCCAGAATAGACGTCAGATCAACATTGCCGCATCGCTCACCTATACCGTTAATGGTGCCATGCACCTGGATCGCACCTTCTTCTATCGCACGCAGAGTATTCGCAACAGCCAGGCCGCCATCGTTGTGGACATGAATACCCAGCTTGACGGCCGGGACTTCTTTTCGCAGCTCGCGGATAGCATGCGCAAGCTCGTGCGGCATGACGCCACCGTTAGTATCACAGAGAATGACCCGACTGACGCCGCCGTCTACTGCCGCCTGAACAGTCGCAATGGCATAACCGGAATCGCTCTTAAAACCGTCGAAAAAATGCTCCGCATCGTAGAATACCGGTTTGCCGGTTGCCTCTTTCAGAAAGGCAATTGAATTCTGGATCATCTCAAGGTTTCTCTCCGGTGCAATCCTGAGTGCCTGCTCTACATGCAGATCCCAGGTCTTACCAAAGATGCAGGTTATATCGGCTTTTGCTGCAACCAGCTTCTGGAGGAAAAAGTCTTCTGCCGGTTCTGAGTCTGCGCGGTGAGTCGAACCAAAGGCAGAAACCTTCACATGACTAAGCTCCAGATCCTGAACCTTCTGGAAGTACTCGTCATCCTTGGGGTTCGAACCCGGCCAACCGCCCTCAACATAATCGACACCCACCGCATCCAACTCTTTGGTGATATCGAGCTTGTCGGCAATCGACATATTGACACCTTCACCCTGGTTACCATCCCGAAGTGTGGTGTCATAAATTTCTATTTTTTTCTTGGCCATAATATTTAGCCTCTCAAGTTATCAGGCGTATCCCAGTTTTTCTGCGATCTGCCTGATCTCACTGGTTGCACTTAACAGATTGTCCAACGGGTCGAATGTTGCGGCAAGGAAGGCCTCCCGCGCAGACTCTTTCATGGTCATCGGATAGATCGAATTTGAACAGATGACCTGCAGGGCTTCGAGATCAATGATGATCTCAGCATCAGGGCTGTCCTGTACTGCAGCCACCAGTTTCTCCCGGTTATCCTTGTCCATCACGATGCAGGGGATACCCAGTGTCGTACAGTTTCCATGGAATATTTCCGCAAAAGAGCCCGCAATCACAGCCTGCAGACCAAACTTCTGTATCGCCTGTGGTGCATGCTCCCGGCTCGATCCACAGCCGAAGTTATTGTCGCTGATCAGAATTTCAGCACCCTGGTGTTCAGGTGCATCAAGGGGATGGTTCTTCGAGGTGCCGTCTTCATTGAAGCGCACATCGTAAAACAACGCCGGGCCCAACTCATCGAAGGTTACACACTTCAGGTAGCGGGCCGGAATAATCCTGTCCGTATCGATATCATTGCCGGGAACGTACACACCCCGACCAACAATCTTGCTGATACCGCTCATGATGCCGCTCCTGTCAGTTCGAACACTTCTCTTGCATCAGCCACCCTACCCTCAATAGCTGCAGCAGCAACCATGACAGGGCTCATCAGAATAGTTCGACCCGTGGGTGAACCCTGACGACCGATAAAATTGCGATTGGAACTCGATGCACAGATCTCACTGCCAACCAGCTTGTCCGGGTTCATCGCAAGGCACATAGAACACCCCGGTAATCGCCACTCAAACCCTGCTTCTGCAAACACTTTATCAAGGCCAGCTGCTCTCGCTGCCTTATCAACCTTTTCTGAACCCGGCACGGCAATGGCCCGCACGTTGTCAGCTACTTTCTTACCGGCAATGACTTCCGCTACCGCCTCAAAGTCGCTTAGCCGACCATTGGTACAGCTACCAATAAAGGCAACGTCTATCCTGGTACCTTTTATAGGTGCATCAGCCTCGAGCTGCATGTAATCGAGCGCATCGGTAATGAGATTCTTCTCAAGACCATCAACCTCGTCGGGTGACGGCACTCTTTCTTCAATCGTGATCGCCTGCGCTGGCGTCACACCCCAGGTCACGGTTGGTCGAAGGTCGGCCGCCTGTATGGTCACGATATCGTCATAGTCGGCATCCGCATCGCTGGCATAGGACTTCCACCTTTCTACAGCTTCATCGAAGTCTGATCCGGCAGGTACCTTTTCTTTACCTTTGAGATATTCAAAGGTCGTTTCATCGGGGTTGATGTATCCGCAGCGCGCGCCACCTTCGATACTCATATTGCAGACCGTCATACGTTCTTCCATGGACATATTGTCAATGGCTGACCCTGCATACTCATAGGCGTAGCCAACACCACCGTTAACACCCAGAAGCCGGATGATATGCAAAATCACATCCTTGGCGGTCACACCCGGGGGAAGCTCACCTTCAACATCGATACGGCGGACCTTGAGTGGGTCCATCGCCAGTGTCTGACTGGCAAGTACATCCCTTACCTGGCTGGTGCCAATGCCAAGAGCGATACAGCCGAAAGCCCCGTGAGTTGCCGTATGGCTGTCACCACAACAGATAGTCATGCCCGGCTGGGTCAGGCCGAGTTCCGGGCCAACCACATGAACAATGCCCTGGGAGCCCGACTGTGGTGCAAAATACTCAATGCCACTTTCCTCTGTGGCATCGCTAAGCACCTGGATCATTTTTTCAGCCATCTCATCGCTGAGCGGACGGGACTGGTCATCCGTCGGAATAATATGATCCACCGTTGCGCAGGTTCGCTCTGGATAGGCCACCTTAAGCCCTTTATCCTTTAGCATGCCAAAGGCCTGCGGACTGGTGACTTCATGAATCATATGCAAGGCCACAAAGACCTGGTACTGGCCGCTGTCAAGCTGCCGGACAACATGGTCATCCCAGACTTTCTGGAAAAGATTTCTACCCACCTAAAGCTCCAAATAATTCTAAATTGTTCAAGAACAGCTCAGGTACAGAACGCATACCTAAGCGAAAAGGGCCGGAATTTTAGCACGATTCGTGCGGTGAGCTATTCGCATCGGGAATCGCGAGGATTCCCACGGCAGGCTATGGTCAAGTAACCCACATCCACATAAAGTACCTTCGTGCCTACCAATAACATGAAAACACTAACAGCCTTCTTGTGGGGCATGGGCGCGGTCCTGGCTTTCTGCCTGCTGGCGGTCGCCACTCGCGAACTGAACAGAGCCATTCCCGTGCAGGAAATCGTGCTATTTCGCGCGTTGACGGGACTGATCATCACCACCGCTCTCATTCTGGCGTTGAGACAACCTGCCCTGTTCAGGACACGGCGACCGGGAATGCAGCTCGTGCGCCACGGGTTTCATTTTTTTGGCCAGTGTGGCTGGCTGTTCGGTATTGGGTACCTGACCCTGGCAGACGTATTTGCGCTCGAATTTACCGTCCCTGTCTGGGTCGCACTGATCGCCGCCCTCTTCCTCCGGGAAAGACTGACTGCGGCAAGGTGCGTCGCCATTGTCATGGGTGTGATCGGTGTCGTTATTATCGTCAACCCAACAACCGGACTGTTCGACGATGCTGCATTTGTCGTCCTGGGCGCCGCTGTCTTTTACGCCATCGCCCATACCGCCAACAAATCGCTGGCACACACGGAAACCGCCCTTGGCCTCATTTTCTATATGTCTCTTATTCAACTCCCCATCGGCATCGTACTCAGCGCGCATGCCTGGATCACACCAGAGGGCTTTCAGTGGATCTGGCTCATCAGCATCGGCATCTGCGCTCTCGTCGGCCACTATTGCCTGACCCGCGCCATGCAACTTGCCGATGTCAGCTTCGTGATGACGGTGGATTTTCTAAGACTGCCACTTGTGGCTATCATCGGCGTTCTGCTTTATCTGGAGCCACTCAAGGTTTCACTACTCGTTGGCGGCGTGGTAATACTGGTAAGCAATATGATCAATGTCAGAGATCAGCTTGACCGTACCTTGCACCAGGGGCGTGAAACCCGATGAGTGTCGAATTCTCGGAGAGGAAATATTTATGATTGAAACAGTAAACCCGGAATCAGTCGGCATGTGCTCGATTCGACTAAAGCGAATCACTGACTGGCTCGATCAACAGATTAAAGATGAGAAACTAGCCGGTGCCAGCGTACTGATTAACCGGCATGGCCAGGTGCCGTACTTTGAAACCGCAGGGTATGCAGAACATGAGACTGCACGGGTTTTCGATAAAGACACGATTGTTCGCATCTACTCCATGAGCAAACCAGTTACCAGCGTAGCAGCGATGATGCTTTACGAAGCCGGTTGTTTTCAGCTTGATCACCCGGTCAGCAAATACATACCTGAGTTTGCCGAGACACCTGTCTGGGTTGGTGGCGATGCACCTCTGAGTGAAACAGTACCCCAGGAATCACCGATGCTGGTACGCGATGTACTTTGTCATACTTCAGGGTTGACCTATGGCTTCATGAATACCAACGTGGTTGACGCCATGTATCGTGAGAAAGGATTGCGCGAGCCACCGACACAGGGCGATCTTGAAGCGTGGACCACGACCCTGACGTCCATACCTCTCATCTGTCAGCCCGGATCTCAGTGGAACTACAGTGTTTCTACGGATGTAGTTGGCCGACTTGTGGAAATCTGGTCCGGCAAGACACTGGATGCCTTTTTTGAAGAAAACATTTTTCAACCGCTGGGTATGATCCATACCGGCTTTCAGGTCAACGAGGAAAATCGTGAGCGGTTTGCTGCCCTCTATGCACCGCTCATTGGTGGCGGCCTGGGCCAATCTAACCCACCACCGGTTGAAGAAAGAGGTGGCCTGAAACTGCAGGAGTCAGTGCTGGAAAGCGCATACTTCAATTCACCGGGCATGTTCTCCGGTGGTGGCGGACTGGTTTCGAGCATGGATGACTACAATCGTTTCTGTCAGATGCTGAAAAACGGTGGCGAGCTCGACGGGGTTCGCTTGCTTGCGCCTTCTACGGTACGGCATATGCGATCCAACCATCTACCGGGCAACAGAGACATGGCGGCAATGGGTCAGCCGGTGTGGAGCGAAACCAGCTATGAAGGAATTGGGTTCGGTCTCGGTTTTGCCGTTGTGCTCGATCCGGTAAAAGCCAGCATCATCGCTTCAAAAGGGGAATGTCACTGGGGCGGTGCAGCCAGCACCTTCTTCTGGATTGATTTTGAAGAGGACATCCACGCCATTTTTATGACCCAGCTTATGCCATCTTCGACCTACCCGATTCGGCGGGAACTGAGAGCGCTGGTCTACCAGGCGATTACCGGCGCCTGATCATTTTCTCTTCCACGCACCTCCGGACAGCCGGACGTATTGACCGGGTTTCGTCTTTTCTATGGCCTTTTTCCCGGCGAGCTGTTCTACCGCTGATCGTTCGATGTTGTTTGATCTGGCGATGCGCCCGTATTCCTTTTCCCGCTTACTGTTTACAGAATCAATGAGTGCGCTCACGTCACCGTCCGCAACATCCACCGCTGCAAGGTATCCGTTGGCATCTTCGCCGACAAGGCCTTTTGCTTTGGCAGTGTTCAGTGAGAGATCAGCCAACGCCAGCTGAGTCATCAGCACCAGCAAAGCAGAGACAATAATTCGTTTTACAGTCATGGCATACACCTCCTAAAAAAGTTCGCTGTCGGCGCCAAACAGGTCATCCAGCTGCTTGTCCACCTTCACCAGAATCTCGTGCTTGATATTAACGTTGAGATTGATGGTGATGGGCTCGGATGTGTCGAGCTTGACCGTTGGTGTGCACCCCATAACAAGCAGTAATGATGCTGCTGTAAAGCCTGCTGTCTTCATGTTAATTCCGTCCTGTTATGCACGAAATAGTAGCACACAACATCGTCCTACTGGCTTAACCTCTGCTGAACGCGATCTGGCAAATCAGAGGAAGCGCGCAACGATTCGAACAAGCTGGGAATGTTTTCGTTGATGTTGAGATTAAAGTGAATCGCCCTCCCCTCTTCGACATCAGGACTGCTGCCCTGCAGACGCGTCAGCAGCCTTAGCTCACCATCAGGCATGTAATTCACGTCAAGAACCATGCTCTCGTAGTTAAAGTTACGCAGCGCGGTTATCGCGAGGTCGAGCCCCGGATTGGCTGAGGGTGCATCACCGCGATAGCTTAAGTACCCACCCGGGGGCCTTGATGTGAGTGTGCCGCTCGCAATTGAGACACCATCTCGCGTCAGAGCCACCGGCAGCTGTCCATCGAGGACACCGGTACCGGTCACATCATCCCCTTCAAGCGCCAGAACATTGGCGACCGGAAGCCCCCGGACCTCGACCTGAAAGTTACTCCTTTGCGTGCCAGTGTCATACAGCAGGTCTTCAATGGATAACATCGAACCGAGCAGGCTGATAATTGCATGACTGATCTGCAACTGATGAGCATCCGACGTCAGGTCAAACTGAATATCTGTAAACGGCAGGCCCGCTTCCAATTCCGCCACCTTGACGGTGCCTGGGCCAATCTGGAACGCAGGGGCGCTGATGCTGAATGGCAACCGCGTTTCGATCCCGGTCGCTATTGTGTCATCGCCATGGGCTGTGCCTTCGTCGAGACTGAAGACGCCATTCCCGTTCAGAAGAAGGTCATCACTGGTGTCGATCGTTCCATCGAACACCAGCTTCAGGTGCCCGCCATCCAGATCATAGCCAGGCTGCCAGCCTGTGAGTTCGTTTGCTACCAGAGGGCGAGACAGTACCTGATCGATATTCAGCGAAACATGAGAGGTTTTTGCTTCTGGCTGAAAGCCAATCCTGTAATCGATGGCCACCGAGTCTTCTGAATCGACCGGCAAGAAAGTCCCTTCGCTGACAAAAAGCCCATCGACAAATGAACTACCCGATGAGTGCAGCACCGGGTCGGGAAAAGAAAGGGTCTGGTCATCCACAAAATCGAACGCAGGAATGGCGAAGGAAACAGTCGTCGCGCTCGCTGTTGTACTGTTCCGACTCAGATCATGAGTGATATTCAGAGGGGTCTCGAGCTGCACGAAGGACTGGTGACTCAAGGAAAGTACCAACGCCGCCCCGGAATCGATGTGAAGCTGCAATGTCGTACCGCTGAACTCCGCAGAAAACTGACCACGTACTGCCGTTATTGCAGCTGCCTCAGCGCTATCACCTGATGCCGCAAGGTCCAGTGCAAAATCCGACGACACCTTGATGGTGCCAATGGCAGTCAGACCATCAGTCAGGGGGAAGGAAGCTTTGAATGTGCCTTCAGCCCGGCTTTCCGGTGTCAGTCGTAAAAGCTCGCCCGCTAGAAGCATCTCATCCGCATGGATCTTCCAGCTATCTGATGCCAGCATCAGCGTACTGTCTGCCAATGTGATATCGATGTCGCCGGATGCAGCCACACCGCTTACGTCAGTGATGCTCCCTGCGAATTTTGTATCGAGCGCAGCCGAAACCTTTATATCCTGCGGTTGGGCTATCGGTACAAGCGGCCAGGGCAGACTACCGCTCATTCCGCCTCGAACATATCCTGCGCCCTGTCTGAGACCCGCCTGTTCGGCAACCAGCGTGAATAGATCACCCTCGATGTTGAGATCTGCCTCGAAGGCGAAGCGATCACCAGCTCCCTTGTGGCCTTTAACCTCCACTGCCGGTCTTTGACCGGGCGCCGAGAGTGAGAGGCCAGCGGTTCCGTCAGGTTCAACATTAAGTTGAAATACAATATCTTCTGGCAGAAGCGGGCTTTGCAATGTCGCCTCACTCTCAATGAAATCGGTCTCGAAGACGAACCGACCGTTGACAGTCGCTTCTGGGGACATGTTGATCAGGGTTACTGCATCAATCTGCACGCGTCTGGCCGGTACAATTTCCCAGGGTGAGACAACGTCGACTGTGTTATCACCCTTTACCTGCTCACCTATCGTGAGGACAAGGCTGCCAATCGTAATATCTGTGACGCGACCGGCATCTATTTCAGACAGATCGTAAGTGACGAATATATTCTCTGCTGCCAGTGAGTGGTTTCCCCTGAGAAGGTGAATACGCTGGATCTCAATGCTGTTAAACCCTGGTCGGTCGAGCGAAATTTCTTTGACCAAGACCGCCTGCGATGCCAGATAACTTACGACCCAATTTTCAATCAGAAATGGTGCAACGGCATACAGACCGGATATCAGTATGAGAAAGCCAAGAGCGAAAAGAGTTCCCTTGCTTATCACGGCTGTGGATCAGAACTGTTGCCTCGTTTCTTTCCCAGCTCAACAATCTGACTGGCAAACTTCGAATTCGGCAAAACCTCGTAGTAACTAAGTCCTGTCTCGGCAGAGGCATCCACATTCTCATCCTTTAGGACACCAACTTTGCCCTGCCGTACCACGAGGTCTCGCTGCTTACCCTGCACGTCCGGATAAAGACCGATATAGAAAATCTCCTCGCCAGAACCGGATTTCGCCTTAACGCGTTTGAAGTGCACCTCTTTTTGAAGTTTCTCAAAAGCCGCATCGTCAAGAACGATGCCATTGACGTTATATCGGACAAGCTCCTGACCCTTTTCACCTTTTTGCCGGTCATCGTCTGCCAACTGAAAAACGCCGACATTAAAGTTCCCGGAGTCATAACTCTTACGTAACCGCCATGAACAGGAAGACATTCTGTCAGCGTCACCGATCGCCGACGATATCATGATGGGGTGGTTCTCATCGAACAGAAAGAGCGGCTTATCATCGGCAAAGCAAATGCCAATACCAATCTCCAGAAGGGGCAGTCCAGTCTGCCGGGAATGTGCGTTCTTGGAAGCAACAATATCGAGCATTTCTTTGGCGATGCCGCAGGCTCTTGAAACACTGAACCATTCATCCGGGCTGTCCTGATATTCATAGGTACCAAGAATCACAGCATCGCCCTCAATAAACACCTTGACGGCACCGTAGTTGGCGAGACGCTCGTTGATCGGGTTAAAAAACCTCAGGGAAAAATAGGATGCCGGATTCAGCCCCTGTTTCATTAGCTCTGCCGTCACCGTCGTTGACCCACGGACATCCGCTTTTAGAATCGCGTGGTGAATGATTTCCGGCGCTTCATCCAGGCTGACATCCTTGACCTCCTCACTGGTCAGCAATCGATACAGGTTGCCGCCAGCCTTGGCCAGCTGAATTTTCTGGGGGTCGGTGATCACCGTCAGGCGGTTAAACATGCGGTGGGCTAAACGATAGTATTTAAGGTGTAGTCGATAACGGCTGTAATCCGTAAGAAACCTCAGAAACAAATCATCGGCTGACTCACGAAACTGCCTGTCAAATTCCTCGGCACATTCTTCCAGCTTCGCCTGCAGCACATGGGCGCCTTCCTGAGACGGGTCCACGACCTCCGTTACCCTGCGCGTATCATTACCCGACACAAACAAGAGCGCGTCTTCCAGAGCGACGAGGTCAAGATCCGCCTGGAGCAGCTTTTCCCGCAGGGCATAACTGACCAGCACCAACCGAAGCGATTTGTTGTCACCGAGTGTTTTACGCAATTCCTGGACTATCTTGGTGAGTTTTTTCAGATCGCCCTTTAGCCCCCAGTTGGCGGTAAAGCTCAATTCGTCTTTGGCGTCCTGTTGTTGTCTCTCGTGTACTTTTTCATCAAACAGCAACCGAACATTGCCCGGATGATCCAGCCAGGAAAATGATTCATGGACCTGATCTTTTTGATCTTCTGACGGGCCCAGCAAGGTCTGGGCTGCAAATAGCCCACCCAGTTCGTCGTACACTTCCGACTGTGCGGAACTGAGTTTTTGCTCGTTCTTTAGAGACTCGAATTCCTGGTCAGGTAGATGTTTGCGAAACGCTGCTTCAAGGGCAACGTTAAGCGCGTCGAACTCCTGCCCATTACCGGGCCAGACAGCATAATAATCAAGCAGCAGCAATTGGTCTCGCGGACTGCGGGCGAACAACATGGGGCTACAAAGGATATTGGCCGCTTCCGGGAACTGACCGACTATCTGTTCACGCAGCAGTTTCAGTTGATTGTTTTCTTCCCGCTGCAACAACCTTAAATACAACCTGACCAGGCGATACTGGAACTCACTGCTATGTTTTCTGTACCAGCTTACCTTTTCCTGTGTCACCAGCAGAGATCGGGAACCGGCATACTGCTGCTGGCCAAGTGTCTCTTCGAGTTGTTCGCTGTAGAGATCGAGTGCCGACCTCACCTCATCGATGATGAATTTGACGATAGCGAACTGCAGCACACAGATTTGCCCCACCGTTAAATCTGTTTTCGAGCGATGCATTGAGACCTTCATCAGGTCCGTGTAGACATCTCTGACTTCCATCATCGCCTCCGAATTACCGGAAATCAGCGCCTTGCCGGATACAAGTCGCTTGAGGTTCTGATCGATGGTTTCCTTGATCCTCAGCGTAAACAGCGCAGAGATCTCGACATCGACATGGTAGTTGTCGATGCCGCGGGCAACCTCACTGCAATCGAGAGAGATATCCGTAGGCGCCTTCAGTTGCGCGGTGATGTCTTCGAGGGAACTAATAGTGGCCAATGACCAATTCCTTTTAGTGACTAATTTTCACAACTTGTCTTTGCCGGCCCCAGTTTCCTGGATTTTGCTCGAACGCGCCGGCAATCCATGTACCACAGTTCTTACAACATGACTGACTGTCTAAGTTCCACTGACCGAGCTGATACCAGTCTCTTTCAATTAAGAGACTGTTACAGGACGGGCAGTAGGTCGAACCACCAGCCGTGTCGTGAACATTGCCTGTATAAACGTAATTTAAGCCGTTCGAAATCGCAATATCTCGAGAGCGTGTCAGGGTCTCTTTTGGCGTACTGTCATGACCAAGCATCCGATAATCCGGATGAAAGGCAGAAAAATGCAGCGGTGTGTTTACCCCAAGATTGTCTGCAACCCACTTCGTCATCTCTTCGATTTCCGCTGGCGAATCATTTTCACCGGGAATTAACAATGTCGTCAGCTCGAACCAGACGCTGGTTTCGTTACGAAGATAGAGCAGCGTATCCAGCACCGGCGCCAGATGACCGCCACAGATCTTGTGATAGAAGCGCTCAGTGAACGCCTTGAGGTCGATATTGGCCGCATCCATCTGAGCAAAAAACTCTGCCCTTGGCTCCGGTGTAACGTAGCCCGCCGTTACCGCAACGGATTTAACGCCCACGGCCTGAGCGGCCTTGGCCACATCAACAGCATATTCATAAAAAATAATCGGATCGTTGTAGGTAAAGGCGATACTGCGGCAACCCAGTTGTGACGCCACATTGGCCAGCTCTTCCGGAGAGGCAGCATCCGCAAGTTTGTCCATTTCCCGGGACTTGCTCATATCCCAGTTCTGGCAGAACTTGCAGGCGAGGTTACAACCCGCGGTGCCAAAGGACAGCACTGGCGTGCCGGGTAGAAAATGGTTCAAAGGCTTCTTTTCGATCGGGTCGATGCAGAACCCGCTGGAGCGACCGTAGGTCGTGAGAACAACCTTTTCGTCTTCACGGGCTCTGACAAAACAGAGCCCCTGCTGACCTTCCCTCAATTTACAGAAGCGCGGACAGACATCGCACTGGAGCCGCCCATCCTCCAGTTTGTGCCAGTGTCCGGTTTTCTCCGGCTTCGGCGGCTTTTTACCCCAGTCCCAGCTCGTCACCGACGACATTTGGTTTCCCCTGCCAATAGAAATTACAATATCCACTTCAACCCAGGTACAGCTTATGGAATCTATCCGTGAACCTGCCGTTGCCGGCACATTTTATCCGAGTGATCCGGTAGCCCTCAGCTCCCTCGTCGATACCTATCTTGAGGGTGACACCGGCACGCAAGCCGTCCCTAAAGCCATCATTGCACCCCACGCAGGATTCGTCTACTCAGGACAGGTTGCGGGGCAGGTCTATCAGCAACTCAAACCTGCTCAAAGCACCATCCGGCGAGTCATTCTGCTCGGGCCTTCGCATCGTGTCGCCTTCAGGGGTATGGCTGTACCCACTGCAACCAGTTTTCGTACACCGCTCGGTGACATCGCCATCGACAGTGACGGTATCCAGCAGATTATTGAACTGCCAACAGTCGGCTTTCTCGATCAAGCCCATGCAGAAGAGCACAGCCTGGAAGTTCATCTCCCCTTCCTGCAACAGATAGTTGATGACTTTTCACTGGTACCCATTGTGGTCGGCGATGTCAGCAAGGAAGAAGTCGCAGAAGTTCTCGACAGATTGTGGGGCGGATCCGAGACACTGATCGTCATATCCTCCGATCTCAGCCACTATGAAACCTATGACCGTGCTCGCGACCTTGACGCCAAGACCTGCAATAAGATTACCTCATTGAGCGCGACGCTCGTCGGTGGTGAGGCCTGTGGCTGCAGACCGGTAAACGGCCTCCTGCACTATCTTAAACTGCACAAACTCGGTATCGAAACAGTCGACCTCAGAAATTCGGGTGATACCGCCGGTAGCAAAGACAGAGTGGTTGGCTATGGCGCCTGGACAGTCGTCGAAGGTGAGTCAGATTCAGATACCGACGAATGGAACCTCGCTGAGCGCCAGGCATTACTGCAGCTTGCCCGGGAAGCCATCCGCAGCCCACTCGATGGAAACAAGAACTTCAATGTCGAACTCAACAGGTTCGACCCGAAATTGCGTGTCGATCGAGCCACCTTTATTACCATCAATCTCAAAGGTCAGCTACGCGGCTGTATCGGCTCTCTCACGGCGCACCGACCACTGGTCGCAGATGTCGCCCACAATGCTCAGGCAGCTGCGTTCAAGGACCCCCGCTTCCCGCAATTGACCGCCAGCGAATACCAGCAGATTGATCTGCATATTTCGATCCTGAGTGAACCATGGCAGGTACGGGTTAACTCAAGGCAGGAGCTGATCGACAAACTCATCCCTGGCAAACACGGTCTCATTATCAAAGAACAAGGCCACCAGGCAACTTATCTACCCTCAGTCTGGAGTCAGTTGCCGGGGGCTGAACAGTTTGTCTCCGAGCTTCGCCGAAAAGCAGGGCTCAGCGCGAACGGCTGGGACCCTGAGACTGAAGTCTTCTTCTATACAACTGAAGAATTCAGTTGAACCTCATCGGCACCATCCCGCTATCGTTCACAACAGAGCGTTTGCTTATCCGGCGGTACCGCCAGAGCGATGAGGGTTTTCTCTATGATGCCGCTCGTACCTCGATCACAGAGGTGTTCAAGTTCCTGCCCTGGTGTCATCCGGATTACGCGAGAGATGACGCACGGCAGTGGCTCGAGTCGGTCGAATCTAACTGGAGAGACGCAAGCGCCTATAGCTTCGCTATCTTTAGTCTGGATGGAACTGAGTTTCACGGCGGCTGCGGCATCACCAGTATCGATGAGCATCCGATCGGCAATCTCGGCTACTGGATTAAGACCAACAGTACCGGCAAAGGAATCGCAACGGAAGCAACCAGGGGGCTCGCCAATTTTGGTATTGACGAAATCCGCCTGCAAAGGATTGAGATCATCATGGCCACGCACAACGAAGCCAGCAAGAAGGTCGCTGAGGGAGCTGGCGCCAGCTTTGAGGGTACGCTCAGGAACCGGCTGTTACTACATGGGAAGCGGCACGATGCACATGTCTATTCGATTACGCCGGGTGATTAAACCGAGTAGCCAGGCAGATATTCATCCCATTCAGACATTCCAATCACATCAGCTAAACTTTGACGAAACAGATCAAGAAGAGACTCAATGCAGACAATCAAAACTATCAGCGAACTTGAAGCTCTTTACGATGAAGTGGCTCCAGCTGCACTAACCAAGGTTTTGCCTCACTTGTCGTCCCTTTATCAAAATTGGATCGAAGCATCACGATTTTTGGTGCTATCCACAGTCGGTCCTGAAGGAACAGATGCAAGCCCTCGGGGAGATGATGCTGCCGTTGTTCGCGTGGTCAACAACAACACGCTTTGGCTACCGGATTGGCGAGGTAACAATCGGATGGATTCCCTACGTAACATTGTCCGAGATGGCCGAGTCAGCTTGTTGTTTATGGTGCCTGGCTGTAACAACGTAGTTCGTGTCAACGGGAAAGCCTTCTTAACCACTGATCCGACTACTCTCGCCAAATTTGAGAAAAACCAAAAAATGCCGAGGTCGGTGATTATCGTTGAGATCGGTGAAGTGTACTTCCAATGTGCCAAGGCACTGCTGCGTTCTCGTTTGTGGCAATCTGAGGATGAAAGTGCTCATGTACCATCAGCAGGACAATTCATTAAGGAACTGACCGCTGATTTCGATGCTGAAAAGTACGACGCCGGTTACAGTGAATACGCGAAAGACAGAATGTGGTGAGCCAGGTCATCGGGCATGAGCTTATTTTGAGCGACCTGCTCGGCAAGCACGTAACCGTTTTACTGAGCCTGATCCAAATTCGGTCGATACCAGATTGAAGAAGTGATCGCGCGTTCTGATATCGTCGTCGGTTGCATGGGTTCTGTACCCAAAGTAATTGCGTCAAACGTCGACCATCTGGGCGTCGGAATTTCCAACACCCTGGCGTAGTAGAATGCCTCCTGTGTTGGAACAAACTGCGGATCACGCCAGTACACTGAGATTAACGCACCACCAATAGAATTGGTGTATTCCGCAGTCGCAACATCTACGGTATTACCAACGTCGGGCAATTTTCCCGTGTCTGGATTAATCACCCGATCATCTGCAGCGGCAACGTCAAAGACTTTTTCGTGACTGACACCCTCCTCGTCTACCCAGCCTTTTACGATCTGGGCTCTATCCAGATTCGCACCTTCAGGATCTTTAAGAGCAAAAACAAGAAAGCCCGGCGCCTCAGCGGCAACGGGTGTCAGGTCCGCGCCCATCGGTACCCCGTTAGCATAGGCCTGCAGTACCACATCATTCACAGATAAACTCGAAGGCGAATAATTCCAGCCGCCAAAAAATCGCACACTCAATCTTGTTCCGGATGTTGCATAGGTTTCTTTTCTTTGAAGTGCATCAAAGATGGATGAGCGCGTGTTCTCCTGGGCCCATACCGCAGCCAGTCCGCCTGAGCCCCAGCTAGTTACCGGGTTTAGCCCGTCAGGTAATAGGAGCGCTGCATCCGTCCGCAGACCTGCGCTGCCATCCAGCATCGGTAACTTGCCAGAATAGTTGAATTCCTCTGATGGTGAACTTGCGTTGTGACTGTCGCTGGATCCTATGACGCCATACTTGAATGGATTAATCCCGTCACTTTGGGAAAGCTCCAAGCCGACTCTAAGCGCATCTCGAAGGTAGCTGCCCTTGATCGACTCAATCGTCGTCTCACCGGTAAACAGTGATTCCTTGAGCACTTCAAAGTTCGCGAACTCGTCTTCACTTGACAGAAGGGGATGTGTTTCTGAAGCACCCTTTATCTGCAAAATTTCGGTGAGAGGTTCGTATTGACTGCGCATCTTGGCATACGCTGCGTCAAGCGGATTACCTTCAGAATCCCTCGGTGCATACATATTGCCGCGGCTGAAATTGCCATTGTGCGGGATAGCCATGGCGACTATGCTTCTTTGACGTTCGGTATGCAGGAACTGCCAAAGATCCTCGGGACGATTGCTATCCAGCTTGCTGAAAGGCAGAGCAGAGACTTCGCTACCTCGGTAAATGACGTTTCGATGCATATGTGATGTTAGTGCTCCGGCATCACCTGACCACTCATAGCCAACAAATGAGGTAAAAACGCCAGGCTCATTGTTTCGTTCTGCGGCATCTATCGTCATCTGCCAGGCAGATCTGTTAATTACCTTATCAACGGGTGCTCCACCAGGGCTAAAGCCATTGCTGTCTACCTGACCACTGGTTTCCCACCAGGCCATAGTGATTTCCAGGATACGACCATTTTTCAGTAGCGCTGATAGTGGCTGTCGGGTCGTTGGAATATCCAGACTCGCCAATCTTGTTTGTCCCATGTATTCCGCATGATCTGTTACCGCAACAAAGTCCAGCGGACGAGAAATTGAGATTGGGTAACCGGCTCCGTGGGTGATCGACCCACCACGAGCGAAGGTATAAACATCTTCGGGCAAACTACGAACGCCCATGATGTAGGCATCAGTCGACAGGCCAGTATGAATATGAAGATCGCCGAACAAGACCTGCCTTTCTTCAATGAAGGGAACAGGTGATTTTTCAGCTTGTGTAGCCACATTCCTGGTATCTGGATTAAGTGAGGGATCATCTAATTTCGAGCAGGCACCAAGCGCGAACAGCACTACCAAGGCGGCGGCGCAATAATTTCCACCTGTAGATGGTGAGCTCATGTTGATTTCCTTTCTTAGTTACGCTGGCCAGTCTACCGGTAAGCCCACTGCCTGCTAATTCTTTTTTGGAAGTATTGTTCAATGCCACAACCCACGTGAGGACGTCTGCTTCGGGTCGATAGTGGCGCTCTGTAGCGGGCTTCATGCCCTGGACCACGATAAATCAGCCTGATGCAAAGACCTGCCCAACAATCTAAACTGGACGCCTTTGAAGGGGAGCAAACACATGAGCGAAGCAAGAGAACCCACCCAGGAAGACATGCAGGCGGTGCTGGACCGCCAGAAAAAGGCCTATATCGCAGAAGGCGCTGTCTCCGCAGAAACCCGCATCGACAGGCTTGATCGTGCGATCAATCTGCTCGAAAAACACGGTACAAAACTCAGCGAGGCCATGGCAGCCGATTTTGGCCACCGATCCATGGATCAGTCGAAGCTGACCGATATCGATGGGGCTATCGGCCCGCTCAAACATGCGAAGAAACACGTCAAACATTGGATGAAACCAGAAAAGCGAAAGGTTATGTTTCCGCTTGGCATATTCGGTGCCAGAGGCCGCATCGAATACCAACCACTCGGCGTGGTTGGCTGCATCAGCCCGTGGAATTTTCCAGTGCAGCTCACTTTCTCTCCGCTTGGCGGTATCTTTGCGGCAGGCAACCGCACCATGATCAAACCGTCAGAGTTTACCGCGCAGACATCTGAGCTGATGAAAGAGTGTTTTGCAGAAGCCTTTGATGAAGAAGAGGTTGCAGTTTTTACCGGCGGCCCTGATGTCGGCGGCGCCTTTTCTCGCCTGCCTTTCGATCACCTGCTCTTTACTGGCGCGACCTCTATTGCCAAGCATGTGATGAGGGCTGCTGCAGAGAATCTTGTACCAGTAACCCTAGAACTGGGAGGAAAATCACCAGTTGTCATAGGCAGGTCTGCAGACATGCAGCTTGCGGCCACCAATATCATGGCGGGTAAGACCATGAATGCCGGGCAAATATGTCTCGCACCGGACTATGTTTTTCTGCCGGAAGAAAGTCGCGATGAGTTCATCGATGCAGCAAGAGAATCGGTGGCGAAGATGTATCCCAACATCAAAGACAATCCAGACTACACTTCCATCGTGAACGAACGTCACTATGAAAGATTGAACGGGTACCTCGACGATGCCAAATTGAAAGGCGCCAATGTGGTTGAGATCAACCCTGCCGATGAAGACTTTTCACAGCAGCAGCATCACCGCATTCCGCCAACCATCGTCCTGGACCCGACAGATGACATGAAAGTGATGCAGGATGAGATTTTCGGTCCGATTCTGCCGGTGAAACAATACCAGGATGTTGACGATACTCTCGCCTATATCAACGATCATGATCGACCGCTAGGTCTTTACTACTTCGGTGAGAACAAGGCTGAGGAAAACAAAGTGCTGACCCACACCACTTCAGGCGGCGTGACGGTTAATGATGTGGTTATGCATGTGGCGCAGGAAGATCTGCCTTTTGGTGGGGTGGGTCCCAGCGGCATGGGGTCATATCACGGGCACGACGGCTTTAAGAACTTCAGTCATACCAAGGCTATATTTACTCAGTCGAAGACTGTGTCGAAGTTAGCGGCAGCGATGAGGCCGCCTTATAAGAAGGCGTCTTAGGCCAGGTCGCTCAGAACGTAGAGAGGGGCCTCACGACGAGATTCTTCACTGGCGCTCAGAATGACCCTGGTTGGGTGCTCAGAATGACAGCCTAACTATTGTCATCCTGAACGTAGTGAAGGATCTAGTGACGAGATCTTTCGACTTCGCTCAAGATGACCTTGGAACGAGCCGAAGGACCTCGAGATCTTTCGACTTCGCCCTCCTGGGCTACGCCCAAGATGACGCCGAAGGCGTCAGTCTGACGTCAGCACCAGGGTGCCGGTTGTGGATAGCAGCCCACCGGTTCCATTAACAACGCAGGTTCTGGCGTTGGTCTGTTTTCCCTTGATACCGTTGATCCCATCTTCCGCTGTGCCAGATAGCTGCCGGTAAGCTTCAACCAACAGGTGCATTCCGTACATGCCGGAATGGTTGAACGACAGACCACCGCCGTTGGTATTAATGGGCAATTTACCGCCCGGTGCGGCGGTACCATCCTTCCACAACTTGTAGCCATCGCCTCTTGGTGCCAGTCCCAGCATTTCTGCAGTGATGGCAGCGGTAACGGTAAAGGAATCATAAATCATGGCCGATTCCATGTCCTTCGGCCCCAGTCCAGCCATCTCATAGGCCGACTTCGCCGAGAGCGCAGCCGAAGTCGCAGTGAAATCGTCTGTCTCAAGGATGGTCGAATGACTCATGCTTTCACCGGCACCGGCAATCCAGACCGGGTTGGTCTTAAGATCTCTTGCGATCTCTGGACGCGCGATGAGAACAGCGCCGCCATGATCTGTTTGCAGGCAGCAATGCAGCATGGTGAGCGGCCAGGTAATCAGCCGGGAATTGTTGACATCATCGATGGTAATTGGGCCGCCAAACTCGTGAGTTTCATCATTGAACATCACGGCTCTTGGGTTTTTCATCGCCCATTCGCGTGTGACGACGGATACATGCGCGAAGTCCTCTGGCGTCGTGCCAAAATCATGATTGTGTCGGACCATGGCGTGCGCGTACTGCGACGGTGGACCGGAAAAACCATAGGGTATTGTCATTTGCACACCGGGCGCATCCCTGTGTGCAGGATAAGACGGGCCACCTTCCCTGCCGACTCGTCGCTGAGACCAACCGTTTTCGCCGTGGCTCACGAGGGCAACATCAATCACGCCGGCATAGATGGCGCAAAGCGCGTGATGCACATGCATCTCGAAAGAGCATCCGCCCACTGCCGTGGTGTCAATGTATTTGGGGTGCAGGCCGAGATGCTCTGCCAGATCTGAAGACCAGGCCGTCGAGAAGACACCTTCGATAGCGGAAATCGGGATACCAGTGTAGTCGCTGACATTCTTGATAGCCTCTATGTGAAGCTGTAGCGACGTCCGCGGCTCATCGGGATAACCGATCTCATTGGCTTCCGCGGCACCGACAATGGCTGCTGCCTTTGAAATACTCATGCCGCATCCTCCACTCGCCAGAAGGGAACAAAGAGTCCGTCGTCCATTTCCTCAAACTCCACTTTGACCGGCGTACCGATCTTGATGCTTTCCGGCTTTGTCGGGTCAACACCCCGCAGCACAGTCGCCATCCGGTCACCTTCCTTCAGATCGATATAGGCGGTGACATAGGGCGCCTCTTCTGCCCAACCACCAAAAGCACGGTGCTGCACGGCAAAGGTATGAAGCGTGCCTTCACCGCTGCCTTCAACCCAGGTCAAATCCATGGAATGACAATGCGGACAGATATATCTCGGGTACCAATGGATACGATTGCAGGCATTGCACTTAGGCAACATCAGCTTGCCTTCACTTGTCCCTTCCCAGAAAACACGGGTCAGTGGACTCGGTTGCGGTAATGGTTTTTTGCCTGGCATTGTCACTCCTTAAAAAGTCACGCCGATAAATGTATGACAATTTCTCTTTCGCCCGGTCTATGCCGGTGCTCCCACAGGAAGATACCCTGCCATGTGCCCAGCATCAGCCTGCCTTCTGAGAGCGGAACCGACAAACTGGTCGCCGTCAGTGCCGCTTTGATGTGGGCCGGCATATCGTCCGGCCCTTCCAGGGTATGGGTATAGTCCGGATCATTCTCCGGAACCAGCCTGTTAAGCCAGTTCTCAAGATCCACCCTCGCCGACGGGTCATGATTCTCCTGAATAACGAGGCTGGCCGATGTATGCCGGATGAAGAGCGTACAAAGCCCCTCGGCAAACCCGGTTCCCGCTACGGTATCAAACACCTGTGGGCCAATATCATAGAGCCCTTGTCGATCAACCTGGACCTTAATGGTTGTGATCATCGGCTACCCATTTCGGCTTCGTCGAAATGGACTATCTTCCCGTGAACTCCGGCTTGCGCCTTTCCATGAATGCCTTGACGCCTTCCTGAAAGTCCTCGCTCTGGAACATACCACCCAGGTGAGCCATCAGTTGATCAACGGACGTGTCATAGGACTGTTCCAGTCCCATCCGCATCATGCGCTTGGTCGTCTGAACCGCGAGCGGTGCGTTATCTGCAATCTCTTCGGCCCACTCCATCGCGGTATCCATCAATTTATCATTCGGCACCACGGCATTAACGAGTCCAAGTTCCAGACACTCTTCGGCACCAACCACCCTGGCTCGATAGTAGAGCTCCGCCGCCTTGGCCCAGCCAATCAGACGAGGCAACAGCCAGGTACCACCGCTTTCGGGTACGACATTGCGTTTAGCAGTAACTGCCGCCATCTTCGCAGACTCACCGGCAATACGAATATCGCATAGCAATGACAGGTCCATTCCGTAACCAGCTGCAGCGCCATTGACGGCACAGATGATCGGGGTATCGACGCTCCACATGACATTGACCGGCGCATCCCGCAGATCAAAGAGCTGGCGCGGGCGAGTACTGCGCTCACCAGCTGAACCAATACCTCCGCCACCGGCTTCGACCAGATCAAGCCCGGAGCAAAACCCCTTACCCGCACCCGTCAAAACGATACACCGGATTTCCGGATCTTTATCTGCCTCGACTACCTTAGCCGACAACTCGCCCAGCATATCCCTGCTGATCGCATTCAACCGGTCCGGGCGATTCATTGTAAGAACCGCAACCCGCCCCTTTGTTTCGACCAACAGTTCCTCGGTACTGGATTCACTCAGCGCCATGGTTATTCCTCTTTTTCTAGTGATTCAATGAAAGACTGTATATCACGGATCAGTCGGCTATTGCGACGATGTATACGCGAAAACGATAGCACGGCATCGACATGACCCATGCCTTCGTAGACCTCTCTTTCTGCCTCTCCGCCTGCGGCCTGTTGTTTTTCCATCAGGCTTTTCGAGTGGCCCCGTCGGACACGCCTGTCTTCTTCGCCATGCAGCAGGTAAAGCCTGGGTGCGTCTGCCCGGACAAAGTTGATCGGCTGCGATCTGGGATAGTGTTCTTCAGGACCGAACAGATCCCAGTGATCGTCCTCTGTGAACGGATAGAAGTCATAGGGTCCGGCAAGACCGATCATGGCAACAATGCGTTCCGGGTTATCCAACAGATGCCTATCGAGGGCAAGCAACGCGGCTTTCTGAGCGCCCGATGAGTGCCCCATAAGAATGACCCGACCTTCGGGGAATACGTTGCTTAAGAAGAAGTTGGTCGCGCTAACGACACCATCGAGAATGGATTCGAAGCGGTGATCCGGGTACAGGGGGAAATCAGGGATCATTACATTCACATTCATCTGGCAGAGTGTGTCAGCAACAAACCGGTAGTCTTGCCGTCGACCTGATCGCCAGTTTCCACCATAGAAGAAAATGACGGTCGGTGCGGCCCTGTCAATAATGTACCAGTCGAGCCTTTCCCGATCCCCGGTTCCATACGCATGCGTTTCAATCTCATAGCCACCGGTTGCTGCAAGCAGATTGATGAACCGCAGCCCAAAGCGCTGCCACAGATCGGTCAATTGGTTTCTCAATAGCAAAAATCCTTTGTTTTCAGTAGAATACGCTGGCTTTGCGATAGCCAATTGAAGTGTTCCCTACCCTAAAACCGGGTTGTCTGTGTCTGCAGAGAGCGCCGGCCAGGGAAAGTCTATCCGCCACACCATAGCTTGCAACTGTAAAGGAATACCGTGTTTAACCGCCCGACCGTCTGGCGTTTTCTATTTTTACTGGTGTTATCTGCTGCCCTGCCGGAAGTCGGGATCAGCGAGACACCTGATACGCTTGCGCTGCCACCCATTACGCTGGCCCGGCACGATGATGCACGGGCTGATATTCAGGTTGATGGCCACCTCGACGAGGAGGTCTGGGCAGACCTGCCCTTCTACGATTATTTTCGCGTACTGAACCCGGACACACTTGCAGAAGTTCCTTTCGAAACCAGGCTTCGCCTTTTTTATACAGAGCGCGGACTTTATATTGGTATTTGGGCAGAGCAGCCACCCGAGACGCTGATTTCAAGGTTGAGTTCCCGCGACAAGTTCGTCAGCCGCGATGGTTTTTCTCTCACAATCGACCCATCCGGTGATGGACTGTACGGATACTGGTTCGGCATCAACCTCGGCGGATCATTGAGCGATGGCACCGTGCTACCGGAACGACAGTTCAGCAATCGCTGGGATGGAGCCTGGCGTGGTGCATCCGCCGTTCATGACGAGGGTTATTCGGTCGAGTACTTCCTGCCATTTACCATGATGACGATGCCGGAAGTCGATGGTGACACCCGCAGGATGGCTTTCTATCTTTCGCGACGACTTGCCCGCAAGGGTGAGACCTGGGGCTGGCCAGCCCTGCCCAGGAGTCAGCCGCGCTACATGAGCGCACTGCAGCCAATCGTTATCGACAATTTCAAACCAACAAAGCAGTTCACCTTCTATCCCTATGCATCCACGACCTACGACGTCATTGCCGCCGAAGACGATTACAAGGCCGGTTTCGATATCTTCTGGCGACCCAGTTCAAACCTGCAACTGACCGCAACAGCCAATCCGGACTTCGGCAATATCGAATCCGATAATGTCGTCGTCAACCTGACTTCCTTCGAAACGTTTTTCCCGGAAAAGCGACCCTTTTTCCTTGAGGGACAGGAAATCTTCGCCACCACCCCCCGCGCTCGCCCCCGTTTCG
>JABHYO010000036.1 GCA_018656865.1 Gammaproteobacteria bacterium
GGTTGAGCCATCTTTGTCTACGTACACTTGGCGGCAAACTTGACGCTGCCCAACATCTAACAACACTGGAACAGGCTGTCTCCGAGATACCTGACGAAGCAAGATAATCCTATGACAACTAACGAAGAGTTCCAGCCACTGGAATGCCTTGAGAAGAACGCTGTCGTCAATGGTGTTCGTATCACCTACTTTGAGCGCGGCATGGCGTTTCGCGGTCAAAAGCCGACTCTGCTTTTCTATCACGCCACCGGTTTCCACGCCCGCGTCTGGGACAAAATTATCAATGCGCTGGGTGACTACCATTCCATCAGTGTCGATCAGCGCGGTCACGGCCGCAGTGAAAAAAGAAAGGTTCAGGGCTGGGAAGAAGTTATCACCGATGCGGTCGAGCTGATCGAACAGCTTGATCTGACCAACATCGTCGGCATCGGCCACTCGATGGGCGGTCATGTGCTTATCGGGGCAGCCGGTCTGCTGGAACAGCGATTTCTGAAGCTGATCGCGATCGATCCTGTCATACCTTCCGAACATGCCTACCATGACCAGGGCTCGCCTTTTGTTGGTTCAGCTGAAGAGCACCCCACCGCGAAAAGACGAAACGAGTTTGACTCTCCGGAAGACATGGCAGACAGACTTCGCGGCAAGGCCTCCTTCGGCATTTTCGATCCCGACATGTTTATGGACTATTGTCGCTATGGGCTTCTCCCCAATGACAAGGGCAAGGGATATGTGCTGGCCTGCCCACCCGTGATCGAGGCAAGTGTCTACATGTCGTCGAGATCCAATCACGATATTTACGAAATTGTGCGCAACGTCAACATCCCGGTTTTGATCCTGCGGGCAAAGGAACCAGATGCTGAACGAAATTTTATGGACTTTTCCTTCTCACCTACCTGGCCGGAACTGGTAAACGAATTCAAAAATGGGACGGAAATCTACTTCCCCGACCATACGCACTTTCTGCCCATGGAAATCCCTGACGAAATCACTCGCATCATCAGCGAGGAAATATAGGGTCAGAAATATAGCGGTCAGCCATCACATTGCAGTGGCTGCTTGATTGTGATTTATTGGCCGCCCGCAGTTCATCCAGCAATGAAGGTCGAGCAGACATGAAACAGCAACCCCTTTCCGGTGTCACGGTTCTCGATTTTGGCCAGGTCTACAACGGCCCCTATTGTGGTTTTCTACTCGCCCAGGCAGGCGCTCGAGTGATCAAAGTGGAGTCAATAATCGGCGAAACCCTGCGAGCGAGAGGTAAGACCTCCGGCTCCACCTATCCCTTTGCCAATCTGAATACCAACAAGGAATGCATCACCCTCAATATCAAGACCCCTGAAGCGAGGGACATGATCAGGCAGTTGGTCAAAGAAGTTGATGTGCTGGTTCAAAACTTTGCGCCCGGGACTCTGGAGAAGTTCGACCTGGGGCCAGACGATCTGCGGGCGATCAACCCTCGACTGATCTACGCCATGAGTACGGGATATGGCGCAACAGAAGGCCCTTACAAAAACTATCTCGGTATGGACATCACCCTGCAGGCGATATCCGGGGCGATGAGCGTGACCGGTGAAGAGAATGGCCCGCCAATGAAGACGCCCGCCGCTTTTGCAGATTTCATCGCCGGTACACACCTGTACAGCGGTATCGTCACCGCCCTCTACGCCAGAGAACAATCAGGCGAAGGCGCGACGGTGGATATTTCCATGCAGGACTGCGTCTTCCCAACCCTGTCTACGGTGATCGGCTCCTACTACCATGAGGGTAAACCGCTGCCTCGAGCAGGCAGCCGACATCCGGCAAAGTCGATTGCACCCTACAATGTCTATGAGGCTGCCGACGGCCATGTCGCCATCATCTGTATCCGCGAAGGACACTGGCGCAAGTTCTGCGAGGCGATGGAGCGACCGGATCTGAAAGACGATGATCGCTTTGTAAACATGCAAGCCCGCAGCCAACACATCGACCTGGTCGATGAAACAGTGAACACCTGGACGCGTGCCAGAAGCAGGGACGAGATTACCCGTATTTGTCAGGACAACGGCGTGATTTGCGCATCTGTGCAGACTATTCCGGAAACCCTGGAAGACCCTCACATGCTGGCACGGGGCTCCCTCAATAAGGTTGATCATCCGGGACTTGGGGAAATCTCTCTATTCCAGACCCCGATCCGATTCACGGACATTGACCCGCCTGAAATCCAAAGCGTTCAATCACTCGGTGAAAGTACGGACAGTATATTGAAGGAACTGACGGGTATCGGTGACGAAGAACTCGCCGCCCTTAAAGATATCGACGCGATCTAAAGGAGAATACCTGCTTTCTCCCGGTAACGGCTGTCCAGTTCCGGGGTCAACCAGGGTAGCAGCGCACCAACAATCCTGCCGACGTACTCTCTCCTGAAATCATGCATCGCGATAAAACCCTTCATCCACATAAGAATGACTGACCAGGTTACGCCAACGATGTCACGGGACAGCCGTTCAAGGTCGATATCGTCAAGCAATTCATTATCCTCACGCATTTCCCGCAATTCACGCATGCTCTGTTCTCGGGTCTGAGAAATCAGCAGGTTGACGACCGGGGCCGATGGTTCTGCCGTAAACAACATTCTACCCATCGCATCTGCGTACTTTGGATTGGCGATGATCATTTCAGCGTATGCTTCAATCCGCGCCACTAGGTGGGCAATTCCCCTGCCACTGCCTTTAGTCTGTTGAACGACGTCCGATAGCAGATCCTGCGACGCTGCCAGAATCAGGTCATCTTTGCTTTTGAAAAGGTTATAAAGCGTCGCCGTTGACACGTCGGCTTCATCTGCCAGCTCGCGCATATTGACACCATCGTAACCCCGCACTGCCACCTGTTGTCGAGTACATTCGAGTATCTTGTTCCGACGATCCTGTTGTCGCGGCGTGATCGACTTCATACCGGCTTCGCTATATTCCGTTGCAGAATAGTTTAAGTATTCTAGAACGCGTTACAATCGGCAATTGTTCTTTTGCTTATATTTCAACCGATGCAAAACACCCGCTGGTTGCAGCTATTTGGTGTCTGGCTGCTTTATGGTTCTTTTGGACTCGTCGCGACCAGTCTCGCCCCCGTTGCGGCGCTCATCATTACCGATTTGCGCATGACGCATACGGAGATGGGGCTGACCATGGGCGCGTGGCAACTGGTCTACATCGCCGCCGCTATTCCCTCAGGAATACTTCTCGACCGCATCGGCGCCCGGACCGCGCTGACGATGGGTGGATTGCTGGTTGGTCTTTCGGCACTGGCTCGAGCGTACGCTGTTGATACAAACACCCTGGTTTTGGCTGTGATGTTGTTCGGGCTAGGCGGTCCAGTTGTGTCCGCGGGCGCGCCCAAAGTCGTTGTTTCAAACTTCGAAGGATCGAAACGCGGGCTTGCCATGGGCATCTACATGACCGGACCTGCGATCGGCGGCATTATTTCGCTGACCGCGACCCACTCTTTTCTGCTACCACTGATGGATAACTCCTGGCGCACTGTCATGATGCTTTGGTCCTGTGTCGCTGTCGCCGCCAGCATCTTCTGGTACCTGTTCGCAGGGAAGCAAGCAGACAAAGATTCAATAGTGTCGACAACAACCGGTGTCTCCCAGTTACGCGTGGTTGGTAATCTCGTCACCAGACCCACGGTTCTCATCGTGCTGGCCATGGCCGTCAGCGTCTTTCTATTCAATCATGGTCTCAACAACTGGCTACCGGAACTGCTTCGTTCTCACGGCATGAGCGCCATCAACGCCGGATATTGGGCAGCTATCCCTACCGTCATTGGCATCGTCGGGTCGCTGATGATCCCACGTCTTGCAACACCTGAGCGCCGGTTCTACATTTTGATCACGCTAAGCTGCGCAGCGTGTATCGCCAGCGTTCTGCTGCGTTTCGATCATGAGGGCATACTGTTGACCGGACTGTTCCTGCAGGGAGTCGCACGTTCCAGCCTGATGACGGTGTTGGTACTGACACTGGTGGAACTACCAGAAATCGGCGAGCGCTATGCCGGAGTTGCCAGTGGAATCTTTTTCTCTGCAGCGGAGATCGGGGGAGTCCTCGGACCGCTGTTGCTTGGAATGCTCTATGAGCCAGGTGCCGGGTTCTCTTCAGGTCTGACGCTCTTAACCTTCGTGGCTCTAACCATGATTACCGGCTCAACCTGGTTGCAAAGAAGAGCCGGAACCGCGAAGGGTTAAGAAAAACGTTGGCTCGCCCCGATAACTTCGGTGACGAGCCAGTACCCGTTTCTATCCCGCCATCTCGTTGTTGATGGTTATCTGATCGCCGTACAGGCTCTCATCATCGATAACTGTCTTGACCGCATCGGCGATATCCTTCGGCTCAAGTATCTTAACGGCCTCAAGGGCAGGCTTAAGCCACTCTGCATCCAGAGGCACGATTGCGGTATCAACGATACCAGGGCAAATCGCCATCACTCTAATATTGAAGGCTTCCTTAAGGGGTTCACATGATTGTGTGAAATTGAGAATCCCAGCCTTGGATGTTGAATAGGCGGGGTCTGCTGCCATGGGACTGAATGCGGCAACAGAACAGGTGTTAATGATGACACCCGCTGCACTCCTCGCCCTCATCAGCTCAATCGATTTTCGTGTACCTACCATCATCGCCAGCAGGTTTATCTGAATAACAGCAATCATTTTTCCCATAGGGGTGTCAGGGAAGAACGGTTCGCCAGCCATGATACCGGCATTGTTATGAACGATATCGAGGCCGCCTGTTTCCGCTTCTGCCTCTTCGAACAACTGAACAACGTTGTCCGTTACACTGACGTCGCAAACCTTGATGATCGGTTCGGACCCAGCCGCCCTAACAGCGTCTGCCACTTTCTTGAGATTGCCTTCGTCGATATCGACGATAACGACCTTCGCTGCACCATTTTCCGCCAGCATGAGCGCACTCGCCTCACCGATACCCGCACCTGCACCGGTCACCAGTGCGTTCTTACCTTTAATTTCCATTCTTTACTCCTGTTTAAGTGTCACTCTCCACTCACCCTACGGCTCGTGGAACAGCCGCTATTGTAGTCTGCTCAACCCAAGTCCTCACGCGCAATAACGCCTACAGCCGATTATCACTGCGCCTCCCATGATCCAGAGCGAATTAATGCAACGCGTTACACATTCAGTTTGTAGGGTCTTTAGGCAGCCCAGGTAGGCTAATATCCCATGCTTCTGTAATGAATTAAAACCTGTTGCTTCTCGACTTGTTTTTTGTCAGTCTTAGCTCTGCTATCGTTCCAACTCCCAATAACCCTTTATATTATAAGGACATACGTTATGTCTGATGCAACATCTATCTCTGTTTTTGACACCAAAAATCTGGTCAATCCGTACCCGATGTACAAGCAACTGCGGGATGAATCTCCAGTGCATTACGTGCCGGAGTTGAACATGTATTACATCACCCGCTACGATCTGTTGCGGAAAGTGATACGCGATACAGACACCTATTCGAGTCAGTACGACGATTTTATGGAGTTCTCGAGAAATGCCGGTCGGTCCGAGTTGTCTGAAGATGTACGTGACAAGCTACGGGTTATCGGTGAGCAGATGATCCCGAACCCGCCAACCATGTTGACCCTCGATGTACCTGATCACACTAAATTCCGTTCACTGGTCAGCCAGCTCTTTACGGTCAGCGAAGTAAAGAAAAGTCAGGATCAGGTGCTGGAAGTAATCAACCGTCATGCGGATAGTTTCATGTCCCAATCCGGCGGAGACTATATGACTGGTTTTGCCTTCAACGTTCCTTTGGAAATTATCTCAGTCCGGCTGGGCATCCCCGAAGAAGATCGTGAGCTGTTCTACGCTGGCGCAACTGCCGCAGCAGACACCCTTCGAATGACATCGCATTCAAATGAAGAAATGGTGCGTCGTGCACAACTGGCGTTGGATTTGCAAAATCTACTGGTCGGTCTCATTGAAGCCCGACGTGAAGATCCCCTGGAAGACATGATCACGATTCTGGCTAACAGCAAGCTGGAAGAGGAGCAGCGCCATCTCACGCACGGTGAAATCCTGTCCATCCTGGGGCAGTTTCTGGTCGCAGGCCATGAAACCACCACCAGTACTTTCGGTTGGGGCATGTACCTGCTTTGTCAAAATCCGGAATTACAGGATCAGCTTCGAGGCAACCCCGACGGCATCAAGGTTTTTGTTGAAGAAACGCTTCGGATGAAAGCACCCGTGCAGGGACTACCGCGGAAGGTGGTCAAAGATACCGTACTGGAAGACATCCAGATCCCGGCCGGAGCCTATGTCATGCTCCGCTATGGCGCCGCCAACATGGACGAGCGCCAGTTCGAGGATCCCGACGAGGTCAACATCGAGCGCAAGAAGGCAGGTATGCAGATGGCTTTCGGCTCAGGCGTTCATCACTGTATTGGCGCACCACTCGCCCGGCAGGAACTGAACCTCGGCTTCCTGGCACTGCTCGACCGAATGAAAGACATCCGTCTTGCACCGGAGCGCGAAGAGCCAATAGCGGAGGCCAGCATTATTCTTCATAACCTGCCGGAACTGTTTGTCGAATTCAGTCAGGTTTAACGGCGGTCACACGTATCTCTACATGGGCACCGGGCACGGCGAGCTCGGTGATCCCTATGGCAGTCCACGCAGGCCAGGGTTCCGAAATAACCTCATCTCGCGCCTTCATGAAGTCCCCCAGATTTGCCTGCAGGCCGACGTGGTAGCTAGTGTATTCAATGATATCCGAATAATCCGCACCCGCCTCTGCCAGCACTTCACCGACTCTGCGCCAGGCATTCTGAAATTCTTCCAGTATTGAGGTCGGCTCCTTGCCGCCCTCACCGGTGCCAAGAACCCCCGAACACAAGATGTGCCCATTGCTAACCACAGCGTCAGCAAAGTGAAACTGGTCATACATGGTTTTCGATGATGCTGTAACGATGGTTTCTGTACTCATGTTCTACTCCTGCAAGCAGTTTTAAATTGATAACAAACAGGTATCATCGTTGCCTTTGTCGGCTATCAGGTCAAGGGGAGAAGCAGTGAGCAATCTGATGATAGGCACCGCGGGCACTCCTGAAATGCTGGAAGGGAACATGGCAGCACGCATGTCAGTGACTGACCATATCCGGCAGTCCGACATCGACCATCTTTTTGTTGCCGATCACATCAGCTTTCACACTGGTCTGGGCATGGACGGAATCGTCAACGCCGCGACACTCGCAGCCATGATGCCGGAGACGACAATTGTCATTGGTGTCTATCTGCTAGCCCTTCGACACCCAGTGCCCGTTGCAAGACAGTTGTCCAGTCTCTCACTGTCAGCGCCGGGACGCATTGTTCTCGGAGTTGGGGTCGGCGGAGAGGATCGTCATGAAATGGAGATCTGCGGCGTCAACCCGGCAACTCGTGGCAGACAAACCAATCACGCCCTTGCCGCGCTTCATCAGTTAATGAAAGGCGAACCTGCCAGCTATCACTGCGATTATTTCGAGTTTGAAAGTGCCCTGATCAAGCCAACACCCAAACCAGAGATTCCAATCATAGTTGGAGGTCGATCCGATGGCGCAATCAGGCGTGCGGCACTCTATGGTGACGGCTGGCTTGGACTCTGGAGTTCCCCGGAGCGTTTTCGCGTTGTTGTTGAGGAAATCAGCACAATCGCAGCATCAGAAGGCAGACAGGTCGATTCCTGGCAGCACGGTCTTCAAGTCTGGGTCGGGTTCGATGAGAACGAACAGTCAGCACGCCGATATGTCGCCACCGGCATGGAGGAGATGTACAAGGTGCCTTTTGAAAAATTCGAGAAATACAGCCCCTACGGATCACCGGAACGTGTCGCAGAGTTTCTGGCTCCCTATATTGAAGCCGGTGCCCGGATGTTCAATATCGCGCCGCGAGCAGCTTCTGATCTTGCGGGCATCGAAGCGGTCTCTGAGGTCGCCGCAATTCTGAAGAAAACGTATCCAGACCTCACGTATCCAGGCCTATAGCCGGGTACACCGCCAGTCATTATGCAGCACAGGCAAGAGCCACTGCCGAAAGTGCCAGAGTTAGATACACACCAGCCATCGTCATCAATACCTGTTTCATCCTGATCCCCTATCAATTACTGAGTTTGTAATAGTGTTGGTATCTAAGACGCAGGGATCGGGAAAATGGTTGCCCTCTCAAATAATATTTAAAGCAAACGAAACATACATGAAGTTCTTAGTTAGAGTGATCGCCAGCATTGGCACTGACGATACTAACCAGCTCTATATATTCGGCAGGACTCATCGTAACGTTTTACGTCCACTCAAGTGGCGTAGCGTTCTGGCGAGAATATTGCGAAAGCAATATTCACGACAGGTTGCCACGTCCGGTGGACGTTTGCATCGCGGCTGGAACGAATTTCAGCCGCATGCTATTTGCTTCAATTCAGACAGCAACAACTTTATTTGCACATGGTCCTTTTTGACCTTGTCCAACTTCGAACTCAACGGCTTGGCCGTCATTCAATGTTGCGAACTGACCGCCCGACTGAATTTCTGAATGATGAACGAATAAATCCTTTCCTCCGTCTTCTGGCGTAATAAAGCCAAAACCCTTGTTTGCATCAAACCACTTAACCGTACCTTTACTCATAACATTCTCTATATTTATGGTGAAAAAAGTGCTGTTTAAGTTATCACCATCACGAAAACAGTATTCAATCTATGGGTGCACAAGGCACCCGGTTTTCGGCACACCAATGGTGCGCCGGGCGGTATTATAGCGAAATGAATCGCATTTCTGCATCCACAAGTGCATCCGGGGCAACGAAATCCGTCTAGCCCTTATATACAGCGGCCTTTAAGCCATCGCGCTTACTAAAAACCAACAAAAGATGCAGCTTCGCCAACGGAACGGCGAGTTGATCGCACATCATTGGCGGCAAAGTCGTCTTCTGGATAACCCAGTGCAACGCAAATCATGATGACCTCATTCTCAGGAATGTTGCCATGTTCTCTCACCACCGGTGACTGCATGATGCCCTGGCTGTTGATGACGGTACCAAGCCCCTTTGACCATGCGGCATTAACGAGCGCATTGACAACTGCACCACAATCAAACGGTCCGTAATCGCCACCTTCCAGCACCTTGTCAAAGGTGACAACAACAGCCACCGGTGCATCAAACTGGCGAAAGCCTCGAAGTACCCAGTCCATGCGTTTCTCTTTGTCATCCCAGGGAATGTCCATGGCTTCAAACAACTGGGCAGCAACCTTGATTTGGCGATCGCGATGCTCACCCTCATAACGACCGTGGCCTCTTATCTCTCGCGATGGCGCCACACCCTCAACGTTCAGCCTGGTGTTCTCCTCACGAATTCGCTCAAGTGGCTCCCCGGCGATGATATGAAAGTGATAGGGCTGCGTGTTCATGGAAGTCGGCGTACACAGCGCTAACTGAACGACCTCTTCCAGAACATCCTGAGGGACAGGCTTGTCCTGGTAACCTCTAATGCTGCGCCGCCCCTCGACTACTTCGTTATAATCCATTTTCTACTCCTAAACTCTAGCTAAAACTGAAACCCGGTCCGCACTCGATCAGCATCTGACCCTCGAGCGCAGCAACACGATGAACCTGAACCTTCTGATAATCCTCGTCCCGGAACATGTCGAGCATGATCTGGGTCGACGGATATTCGATAACAGCGATGGCATCCCAGGCGCCCTCGCCCTCTCCAATCAGGAAGCCGCGTACTTCACCGGAATAGATGATACGGCACCCCTTGGGCTCCATCACCTCACTGAAACCTTCGCCATAAAGTTGGTAGGCTTCCCGGCCCGACAAATTACATTCTCTACCGTCTTCGTATTCGGCTTTGTCTTTAAACTTAAGGAGATTCAGCATGGAGATGGGTTCGCCAGTCGCACGGTCACGAAACGCACGAACCTGATCCCCCGTTGGCTGCAGGATATTTTTTACCATCGGTATTACCTCGAATTTCTCAGGATATCTGGTCGAGTATCGGTTTCAGATACTCGACAAAAACCGCCGGATTTTCCGACATTGGGAAGTGTCCGACGCCTTTCATTTCGGCCCAGGTAGATCCGGGAATGGCCTCATGTGCTTCTTTACCCAGCTCCGCTGTACCACTGTAGTCGTACTCACCTGAGAGTATATGCACGCCAACCTGGCTGGTGTCTATCTCCCCGGCCTGCCCGCGCAGGTCATAATCTTCCACGTAGTAGCAAAGATCACCGTAGAAGACGGGCGGCCAACCACAGGCATATACGAAGCTCGTTTCCTTGCGATACGGCTTGGGCGATGTAGGGGACATAACGCCATCCATCAGCCGCGCCTTATATTCGTTGTTGACCTGGGGATGCCAGAGCTCACCCATATCTTCCAGACGACCGTCAACGTTCAGTGTACCTTCCAACGAAATAACTGCCCGAAAAGTGTCGGCATGCTTGTGGGCAAGATCCAGGGCCAGCAGACCGCCGACCGAACAACCCATGAAGACGGGTCCGTCCAGATTCAGCGCCTCGGCGAGTTTCACAGGAATGGACCGCAGGAATTCGCCCCTCAGTAAATACTGCTCGTCCCACCAGTCCTGACTGACCGGCGGTACGGATTTTCCGTGGCAGGGCAAGTCGTAGGCAATAAGTCGAAACCGGTCGGTGATTTCCGGATACTCGAACAGATGGCGCCACTGGCTGCCATGGCAACCAGCCGTGTGTTGCATTAAAAGCGGGATACCCTGCCCCGCTTCTTCGAAGTAGATTCGATGATCGTGACCAGCGAGGTTCAGATGAACGTAGCGCCCTATCGGCGCATCGATCGTGCCGTTTGGTCTGCTATCGTGCGGGAGTGTTTCGCCTCTGTCTGCCGCAGGTCGAAGCAGTTCAACAGCCCGCGCTGCCGCAGCAAAGTACTGAGCGCAGGTGACAGGGTCGCCTGATCGACTGATGCCCAGACCGTGAGACATGTTTGCCATCAAATCGTGGTAAAAGCGGTCCGGTACCCGGGCCAGAACCTTTGCCCACACGGCTTCATCTCCGCTGAAACTGATAGATCCTTTCTTATCTATTTCAGAGGCTCCTGGTTTCCCATCTGCAACCGCCACCTGCAACTGCCGATCACCAATCTCCAGCGCGACACCACCATTCCATTTTCTTGCGGCCAGCATAAACTCGCCATCCTCTGCACAGCGACGGCTCCATTCTTCTGAGGTGGGGATATCCAGGGACATCTGTATTCTCTATTTATTGGTTAGCGGCACAGTATCATAAGATTCAATTCGATTCCTATTGCGCTGGCATTTGATGTAGGCTCCGCATCCTCATGACTGAATCAACCCGCTCCAGCCTGCCCGGCCTCTATATCCTGACCATGGTTACCATGGTCGGCTACGGCGCAATTTTCTCGTTGCTGGCCGTCATCAGAGATGACTTTGGATTGACCTCTGCCGGTGTTGGCTTTATCGGTGCTTCTGCTTTCGCCTCAGGATTTGTCGCACAGCTTTTGCTATCCCGATATGCCGACCTCGGCTACGGCGGTCTCATGCTGCGCGTCGGTGTCGTCATCTGCATCGGCAGCAGTATCTGGATGATCTTTGCCGATTCGCTCTGGGCGTGGATGGCGTCCAGAGGCATTCTCGGTTTCGGTGCTGCCATTACACGGCCGTCAATTCGTCGACTTGTTGTGGTATCCGATCCACTCAATGCCGGGCGAGGTCTCGGCATTCTCTCTGCCTACGAAATGACAGGCTTTCTGATCGGCCCGGTTCTGGGTGCCGTGCTCAACATGACATTCGGTCTTTCATCTACGTTTATCGTCCTGAGTATTCTCTTTGCTCTCTGCACACCCTTTACTTTTAACGTCGAGATCCCTGCGGCTAAGAACCTGCCTGACAAATATGTCATGTTAGAACTGCTCAAACGCCCTGCGATGCAATCCTGTATCGCCATGGGAATCGCATTCTGGATCACCGTCGGAGTCTTTGAGGCAATCTGGGCCATATTCCTGTCTGATCTCGGTGCAAGCCAGCTGTTCATTGGACTCTCGATGACTGTTTTTGGTATTCCGGTAATCTTCATTGCGCCCCGGGCAGGTGCGATGGCCCAGCAGAAAGGTCCACTCAACATAGCCATTTTCAGTATCGGCGTGGCCATCGCCTGCATGATCAGTTACGGCATGATCGATTCCATCTGGGTGATCTGTATACCGCTGGTCATTCACTCTATTGCCGATGCCTATACCATGCCTGCGACACAGATGGCGGTGGCCCTGGCAAGCGGCGAGGATGCCATCGCCACAGGCCAGGGTCTGTTCGGCGCGACCAGTATGATTGTCGGGGCCGTCACTGCCGGAATTGGAGGTATCGTTTATCAGGAAACCGGTGCCTCCGGCCTCTGGTTTATCTCTGGTATCGCCATGATTTTTTTGATGCTGTTTGCCTGGTTCCGAGGCAATGATTTGAAGCAACCGGAAGAACTAATAGAAATTAAATAAACCGCTGGAGGAATCATGACCGACCGCTTGCAGGAACTCATCGATAAGCAGGACATCCTGGAATTGAGCTACCGCTACTCCAGAGCCTGCGACCGGCTCGACAGGGATTTATTGTCGAGCGTTTACTGGCCGGACGGTACCGACGATCATGGCATATTCAAGGGTAGTGCACCGGAATACGTTGATTGGGTCATCGGTTTTCTGGAAGGCTGGGTGGCAACACACCATGACAATACCAACATCCTCATCGACCTGGATGGCGACAAGGCCACCGGCGAGGTGCACTGGACCGGGTACTATCAGCTGGAACTTGATGGTGTCAGTCACGACAACCTGGCCGTTGGCCGCTACATCGATCGTTATGAACGACGCGACGGAGAATGGCGCATTCTGCACCGGACCTGCGTTTCTGACTGGTCACGCATGCAGCCGACGATTAATGATCTGCGAAAAAACCCGGATCAGTCCCTGGTGGGCAAACGTGGCCGTGAAGATCTAGTCTACAGTCGAGAAACGATAGGGATATAAATGTCATCCTGGCAACAGATGTCATGCTGATACCAAATGTCATCCTGATACCAAATGTCATCCTGAGGGAACCGAAGGATCTCGACACCCAACTTCATCTGTCATCCTGACAATAGATGTCATCCTGAGCATGCCGGGCTCGCGCACGAGCGAAGGATCTCGACGAGATCCTCCGCAGCACCCAATAGTTCAGGATGACCCAGGCGGGTCTAATCCTAACCCCGATTACCCGCCTCACCGAAAAATGGCTCGTACTCAGCAAACTGCAATTCGCCATCACTGCCAACCGTGATACCCGCATCCGTCGTCAAATTCAGTCCTGTGGTGTAACCGGATTCGTCACTCGCGAGCCACAAGGCCGCATTGGCCACATCTTCGATCGTACCAGGGCGACCTTTGAGCGGCGATGTTTGCGCCAGCATGGCCTTGGCCGCTTCAATATCGGTTGGATCCCCAGTCATGGCTGCCACCATCGGCGTCGCCATACCCGCAGGCGAAATACAATTGGCACGAATCCCGTACTGGGCAAGTTCGCAGGCGACAGCCTTGGTCAGACCAACGATCCCATGTTTTGCCGCCGTGTATGCATGGGGACCGAGTCCACCCTGAATACCCGCCGTACTCGACATGCTGACAATCGACCCTGTTTTTCTTGGAATCATGACTCTCGACGCATGCTTACAACCGTAGAAACAGCCGTTCAGATGAATATCAAGCGTCCTGAGCCATTCATCTGCCGGGGTTGTCGCAATCGGACCAACAGTGCCGATGACACCGGCGTTGTTGTACATGATATCGAGTTGCCCGAATTCCGAAACGGCCGTATCGACGAGGTTGGCAACTTCGTCTTCTACCGTGACATCGCAGTGTACAAAGATGCCGGCATCGCCCAGCTCATCTGCCACAGCCTGTGCCGCTTCGTCCTGAATATCACCAATAACAACGCGCGCACCTTCGGCCACGAATCGCCTGGCTGCACCTGCACCAAATCCACCGGCAGCACCAGTAATTGCCGCAACCTTGCCTTCGAGTCTTCCTGCCATCTTCGATCCTCACCACAAAAAAAGAACCGCAAGCATAGCAAATCACATTCCCTGCTTGCACACTGTCTTCAAATCCGGCCAAATCGATCCTTTCGCTTTTACTGTTAAAAAAAGAGGTCAGTAAAATCAATACCACACCGCCCTACCCTAATCGCCGCTACGCCTGGTTCGTCGTCTTTGTCCTGATACTAGCCTCCCTGATTGCATTCATTGATCGCCAGGTTGTCGCGATTGTCGTAGATCCGATGAAAGAGGACCTCGGTGTCGGAGACACTGAGATTGGCTGGCTCTACGGTGTGTTTGCGCTGTTTTACGCCGTTGCTGCCGTCCCTATTGCAACGATGGCTGACCTCAAGAGCCGAAAGCACATTATCGCTATCGGCATATTCCTGTGGTCCCTGATGACCATCGCCTGCGGACTGACTAAAAGTTATCTTCAAATATTCATTGCCAGGATCGGTGTCGGAGTCGGTGAGGCTACGCTGTCGCCATCGACAACATCGCTGATTGGTGACTATTTTCCACGCCGCGACATACCGCTCGCCCTTAGTATTTTTCAGACAGGTCCCATTATCGGCAGCGGTATCGCATTCGTTATCGGCGGTGTTGTACTGGATCTTGTCCAAAATGCGGAACCGCTCGTTCTGCCATTCTTCGGTGCAATGAAGGCCTGGCAGCAGACCTTTATCTATGTCGGCTTACCAGGCATGTTTCTCGCCGCTTTCTTTCTGCTCATCAGGGAACCCGTTCGCCGGCCATCCGTTAGTATCGACGGAAGTACGGGCAACGCCGAACTCATCGCCTTTTACCGGCAGAATCTGAAAACCATCATTTTTCACCACCTGGGATTCGTGTCACTGGTGCTGACGGGCTATGCCTTCGTCTTCTGGAGCGTCTCATTCTTCGTCCGGGTACATGGCCTTGAGGCAGCTCAAGCTTCCCAGGCATTTGGCTGGATTTTTATCTTTTTCGGCCCCCTCGGACCTCTCTTCGTCGCCTGGATCGCCAAACGACTCACTGATCGAGGACACCATGACGCCAATATCACCGCCGGTATGATTGGCGGTATTCTCTCTATCCCCGCTGTTTTGCTCATTCAGGTCGCGCCCAATGTCACCTGGGCTTACGTCTTCTATGCGCCTGCGCTGATGATGGTGAACTCACCCTTTGGCATTGCGAGTGGCGCATTGCCGGTGATTACGCCACCTCATCTTCGAGCCAGGGTTGCGGCTGTCTACATGCTGATGGGAGCCATCGGCATGATGTTCGGCCCACCGCTAGCTGGTGCCTTCAACGAACACATTTTTCCAGGTCAGGATGGTGTTCGATATTCCATGGTGACGATGACGGTCTTTTTTGGCGTGATCGGAATCGTACTTCTCTGGTTTGGCCGAAAGCACTATGCAGAATCCATGATTCGCGCTGAGTCCTGGGCAGAGGACTAACCGGACGAATTCAGGAAGTTCGATGACTTCCGGTGGTGCTCGATCATTGTCCAGATCTGTTGTCATTCTGAGTGCCAGAGAAGAATCTCGAGATCCTTCGCTTCACTCAGGATGACTTGGTATGTTCAGGAAGTTCGATGACCTCCGGTGGTACCTGATCATTCCCAGATCTGTTGTCATTCTGAGTGTCCGAGATGAATCTCGAGATTCTTCTCTGGCACTCAGAATGACCGGGTACGCTCAGGATGACCGGGCACGCTCAGGATGACTGGGTCGCGGGATGACTCTATCATGACAACCATGACTGAGATCGCTGAGATCATTGCACAACATGAACACCGGGTCGGGGGTCCGTTATCAGCACTAAGGGCTGTCGTCGAAGCCTATGGTTATGTTGACGACAAAGCTCAGTCAGCCGTTGCCTCTCTGTTTAATATCAGCGGTGCCGAAGTCCGAGGCATTGTTAGCTTCTATGAAGATCTAAAAACGTCACCACCGGCCGCAAGGACCATACGAATTTGGCAGGCTTCGGGTTGCAGAGAATTAACACAATCCCTCGAAGCTAGACTTGGCATTCAATTAGGCGAAAAGATGCCCGACAACAGCCTGGCTCTCGAAGCCGTACACTGTCTGGGTCACTGCGCCAGCGGTCCAGTCGCGATGATCGGCGAAGAGATCTGGACAGACATTAACGACGCTGACATCGAAAATCTGCTCACCGGCGAAAATAATGAACCGCCGTCACAGCCCGGCCCTCTTCCGAACCAGACTCGACTTATCTTCAATCGTTGCGGTATTGCCGATCCGCTGGATCTCACCACATACAAAAAGGAAGGCGGCTTTAAAACCGGGTCGCTGTCTGCGGATGGCATTATCGAGGAAATCCGCACTTCAGGTCTGCGCGGTCGCGGCGGTGCAGGTTTCCCAGCCCATATCAAATGGCAGACCGTTGCTGATCAGAACGCCGATCAGAGTGCCTATCAGAAGTACATTGTCTGCAATGCCGATGAAGGTGACTCCGGCACCTTTGCCGATCGAATGATTATGGAAGGCGATCCCTTTCTGCTGATCGAGGGCATGTGCCTGGCAGCCGGCGCTGTGGGCGCTAGCAAAGGATTTATCTATCTCAGATCTGAATATCCGCATGCCCGCGATGTGCTGACCGAGGCAATCACACTGGCTCGTGAGGACGGTCTTCTTGGCGAGACATTCGATATCGAGCTCTTCATCGGTGCAGGGGCCTACATCTGCGGGGAAGAAACCTCCCTGCTGGAAAGCCTGGAGGGAAAACGCGGCCTGATCCGCGCAAAACCACCGCTGCCGGCTGTGGAAGGTCTTTTCGGCAAACCAACGCTGGTACACAATGTCATCACTTTCTGTTCCGTACCCTGGATCGTTCGTCATGGCGGCGCTGCCTACCGGGAATACGGCGTTGGGGATTCCAGCGGCACCATGCCCTTTCAACTATCAGGAAATGTAAAGCAGGGAGGGCTCATCGAAATACCCTTCGGGATGCCATTGGGCGAGTTTATCGACGCCTTTTCCGGCGGCACCCGATCCGGTCGACCGATCAAAGCCGTCCAGATCGGCGGACCCCTCGGCGCCTATCTGTCTCCGGCCCAGTTTGATACACCCCTCACCTATGAGGCTATGGCAGAGATCGGTGCCGGTATTGGCCATGGTGGCATCGTTGTTTTTGACGAGACCGTCGACCTGGCAGAACAAGCACAATACTCATTCCAATTCTGTGAGATTGAATCCTGTGGCAAGTGCACGCCTTGCCGCATTGGATCAGTCCGAGGCAAAGAACTCGTTAGTGACATTCGCGCAAATGGTTGCACGGAAGAAAAACTGTCTCTGCTCAAAGACTTGTGTGATGTCATGGAAAAGGCCAGTCTCTGTCAAATGGGCGGGATGACACCGATTCCCGTAGAATCTGCTTTAAAACACTTCCCCCAGGACTTCGGACTGGAGCCATAGCATGAGACTCGCAGACCCCGACTTTGGCACACCGGCTGTTGAATCCAGCGAAAGCGTGCAGCTTGAAATCAATGGAGTGACGGTGACGGCCCCGTCCGGGTCATCCATTATGCGTGCGGCAGCCGAGGCAGGGATTCCCATTCCAAAACTCTGCGCGACAGACTCGACTAACGCTTTTGGTTCCTGTCGCATGTGCCTGGTGCAGATTGAAGGTCATGCCGGTTTAGTTTCTTCCTGCACCCAGCCGGTGGCTGAAGGTCAGCGGGTTACAACTCAGAACGAAGAGCTTGCACGTTTACGCCGCAGTGTCATGGAGCTTTATATCTCCGATCACCCGATGGACTGTCTGACCTGCGCCGACAATGGTGACTGCGAACTTCAGGATGTTGCGGGCCAGGTCGGTCTCCGACAGATGCGCTACGCCGCGGGGGACAATCACCTTGACGATCGGAAGGATGAATCCAAC
>JABHYO010000025.1 GCA_018656865.1 Gammaproteobacteria bacterium
GTGATTATAGGTGTCAATCAGCACGATATTATTGTTCACCACAATTCCGGCAAGCGCGACGATGCCGATTCCCGTCAGCAACGAAGAGAACGGCCGATCCGTGACCAGTAATCCGAGCAGAACACCGGCCGTCGACATCACTACCGCAAAGAGGATCAGAACCGCCTGGTACAGGCTGTTGAACTGGGTTACCAACAGCACAAACATCAAAAGCAGTGACAGACCGAATGCGACCGCAGTAAATGCCTGAGACTCTTCCTGTTCTTCGTTGGCGCCCCTGAACTCGATCTTGAGGGCCGGGTCGAAAGCCTCGGCATCGAGCCAGGCCTGCATTTCGCTGACCTTGTCGTCAGCCAGTATGTCGGGTGCGACAGCCGCCCGGATGTATTCCACCGGGATGCCGTCAACACGCTGTATGGTGTCCACGTTGGAGACTGCCTCCCGAGTGACAAAATTCGATATCGGCACGAGCCCGTCGCGGGTAGTAACACGTAGTTTATCGAGGGCATGTATGCCTCGATCTTCCTCGGGGTAGCGCACCCGGATATCAACCGCGTCGTCGGCACGGTCAGGCCGGTATTCGCCGACTTTCACGCCATTGGTAATCAGCTGCACCGCGAGGCCGACCTGGGTCACATCTGCACCAAAGAAGGCTGCCTGGGCTCGATCAACTGAAAGCCGCCACTCGATACCGGGCAGTGATCGGGTATCGACAATGTCGCGCAGTCCTTCAACACCATCCATGTATTCCCGGAAACGGGTCACGGCGGGTTCCAGCAGAAAACGGTCATGGGAGGCAAACTGGAGTTCTATGGGTTTTCCCTGATGCGGTCCATTTTCAAGCTCCTCGATTTCGATCGAGAACCCGGCAAATTTCTCTGACTCCCGCCTAATCTCTTCGAAGATCTCAGTACCTGTGTGTTCGCGCTCGCCCTCTTCAAGCAATTCGATAAACATCATGCCGATACGGTCACTTGAGGAGCGAGTGGGACCGCCCGGAATGAAGGTACGCGTGTTGATTGCCTTTATGCCATCGACCTTGATGACAACTTCCTCGACTTCTCCCACCAGCTCATTGATTTCGCTTGCTGACATGTTTCCCTGAGCGCGGACGGCCAGCAGTGCAAACTGAGGTTCCGAATCGGAAAAGAAGATCACACCCCGACCGAACTGACCGTACGCCATGAAACTCCCAATCAGGATACTGATCGTCAACACAAACGTCAGCCAGGCGTGATGGCTGCACCAGGTCAGCACCCGGGCATACCAACCGGTGATGCCACCCAACGTTGTCGGATCGCCATTTTCCATCACATCCAGGTTCCGCTTGAATTCGTCCTGACCGGATGCCGCCTTACCCATGACAGCGCCAATCGCAGGGCCAAATACGAGGGCATATAACAGGCTTCCCATCAGAACGGTAAAGACTGTGACAGGGAGGTAGCGCATGAATTTGCCGACCATCCCGGGCCAAAACATCAGTGGCAGGAAGGCGGCAAGCGTGGTCGCAACTGATGCCACGACTGGCCAGAACATGCGTTTAGCCGCCGCCGCGTAGGCTTCACGCTTGTGCACACCCTCGACCATGCGCCGATCGGCATACTCAGTCACCACAATGGCACCGTCTATCAACATACCGAGGGCCAGCAGCATGCCCATCATCACCATGAAGTTATAGGTAAAACCCATCGCAAAAAGGATTGCGACAGAGAACAGGAGTGACATGGGAATACCAAGGCCAACGATCAAACCGGATCGGAGCCCCATTGCAGCAACGACAATAATCATGACAAAGGCAAGCGCCGTCAGAATATTGCCCTGCAATTCCACGACCTGCTGTTCAGCCCAGGGTGCCTGATCCTGGGTATAGAACACCTCCACCTTGCCTGGAAGCTCTGAACGGAAACGCTCGACCACTGTCTTGGTTTCTTTGACAGTATCGATGATGTTGGAATTGCCACGCTTGGTGACGTTGATTGTAATCGTACGGCGACCGTTAACGCGGGCATAGCTGTCGCGATCCTTAAAGCTTCGACGGATGGTCGCGACATTGCGTAGTGTCACCACGGCATCGGCACTTGTCTTCACTGGCAGATCGTAGAGATCGCTCGCCTCCTCAATGACACTGGGAACTTTGACAGAGAACCGGCCTTCACCGGTATCGATACTGCCCGCGGGAACCAGGCGGTTGTTACGCCTGATCGTGGAGATGAGTTGCTCGGCTGAGATCCGGTAAAACTCAAGCGCCACTGGATCTATCACTGCCTCAAGCACTTCCTCGCGATGACCCTGTAACTGGGCATCGAGCACGTTTGGGATGGCCTTAATCTCATTGCGGACATCGAGCGCCAGGTTATAGAGCACACGCTCAGGCACATCATCACCAACGAAGTTCACCTGCAGTATCGGGAAGTCGGCAGTGGTTTCTTCCCTTATCACCGGTTCCTCTGCGGTGGATGGCAGTTCCGCCCGTGCCCGGTCGACCGCTTCACGCACGTCGATAAGCGCTGCATCGATATCCTGTTCTGCATCAAACTCGACAAACATCATGCCGAAGTTTTCAGTCGCGTAGGACGACATCTCCTTCACCCCCTCGACACTTCGCAGTTCAAATTCGAGCGGCATGATCAGAAGGCGTTCCGAATCCTCAGGTGAGATCCCTTCATGAAAAACGCTGATCTGAAAGAAAGGCACGGCGATGTAGGGATCACCCTCGATGGATATGCCGCGCAGTGCGGCGAACCCTGCCAGGAGTACCATTAAAAACAGCAGCAGCGTGGTTCGAGTCCGGTTTACCGCCGCATCGATAAGGCTGTTCACAACGAACTGGCCTCATCTTCCTTAATGCTGACTAGCTTCAACTCATCATGGGTGGGATCGACCTTCTCACCAGCGACAACAAGTTGCTGTCCCACGGTGATGACACGCGTAACCTCAGACAGACCTTCGACCCAGATGCCATCGATTTCATCAGAAACAATCCGTACAGGGCTGAACTCAACGCTATTGTCGCCGTCGACGGTGCGGACACCCATCTGTCCACTGTCGTCCAGAACCAGCAATGCGGGTGAAATCTTCTGCGCCCTGACTGACGCGACGGGTATCTCGATCTGTGCGGTCACACCACTCGGAATGGCTGCGTTGGTGTTAGCCAGGTGAATCTCAATGGAGTAGGTCCGCGTCGCCTCATCAGCTGTGCGGGCAACAAAGCTCAATTCCCCCGACACAAGTTGTCCCGAAGCGAGCCTCGCGTTAGCGTTCAGGCCTATGCGCAACATCGGCAGCTCGTTTTCTGAGACCTGCCCCGTCAGCAGCATCGGGTCCAGATCCACTAATGTAACGCAGGCGGAACCAGGTACGACATACTGACCCTCCTCGAGTTGGACCTCTTCGACGAAGCCATCAAACGGGGCGGTAATATTCAAGCGTGCCTTGTCGAGCTGGCTTCGTTCAAAGCGGGCTTTGGCAGACTCGAGTCTGGCCTTCGCCTGGGCGATAGCCGTTTCGGATTGAAGGCCCTCGCGCGAAAGTCGCTGTGACCCGTTGTATTCAATTTGTGCCTGATTGACTGCCGCTGTAGCTTCCGCGAGCGCAGCGTTTCTGTCTTCAATGCTGATTTCGCACAGCAACTGACCTTTTTTAACGGCATCACCACGTTCAACCGGGCGTTCAACCACCAGACCATCGATCTGTGACATAACCACGACCGAGCGCTTGTTCCTGGTTCGTCCACGCACTGAAACAACACGGGATCGTTCCGACGCGTGAATCGTCGCAACCTGCACTCTCGTCAGGGCACGCTCTTCCGCCATCAACTCGACGCGTCGGTTCTGCTCAGCAATATTCTGCGCCGGGGGTTCCGGCGCTTCCCCCAGTTGACCGGACAACAACCAGAGGATCACAAGTGCACCAATGATGCACGCGGTAATATATGTGGCTCGCATGCGGATATCTTGCCCCCGAAATCCTTTTTGCGCTAAGGCAAATGTGACAGAACGAGTGTTATACGCGAACAAACGCGAAAGGACATACTAAAGATGTAAAGATTAATACTGCCTGAACCAACCGCTCAGTTATAACCTGTTGTTTTTAATGTATTTCTTAAACTTTATCTCGATCCTTCTGGCAATGTGAAACATTGCATCGACTTTCCACAGCCTCACTAAATCTAGTTGTCCGATATCTCAAACAGCTTGGACTCGGGATACTGATGTATCCAATCCTGCCACGTTGTATGGATAGCCGGAATCTGTGGCAGTCGAGTTCCTTTCAACGGTCCACTGGACGTAACGATCAAACCTATCAAGAGTAGTCGAATAAACGGATTCATGAAAAACAGGACCATAACTTAAGGATATTTATTTCAATTGAATCCCGTTGGTGTTCCTCGCTATGCTGCAGCATTACTGAATTGAGGAAAAATTCCGTGACCGTTATCGTTGCTGGTTTTATTGATTTTGAGGATCCGGGCGTAATTGCCGACATGTTACGAGCAGCGAAGCCGCTCATTGATGGTGCTCTGCAGGAAGACGGCAACATTGCGTATTCCTGGACCGAAGATCATCTGACACCCGGTCGTGTCTGGGTCTATGAGGAATGGATCTCATCCGACGTGCTTGAAACCCACCTCAACACAGACTGGTATCGGAATATGGGTGTACACCTCGCCTCCCACAACATGAAGCCGCCCATTCAACCGATCCTCAGGTACCGCATCGAGCACCAGGAACCTGTTTACGATGAATCAGCGACCGCCCGAGGTAATTTTTTCACGGCAGACGAAGCCCACAAAGCGGACATGACAGTCATCGTTGCCGGCTATTTCGACTTTGCCAATCCAGCTGAAATACCTGACGTCATCAAATCTTCACGTCCTCTTATTGAAGGTGCACTCACAGAAGAAGGCTGCATCGCCTACTCCTGGACCGAGGATCACCTGATACCAGGGCGAATTTTCGTCTACGAAGAGTGGGCGTCATCGAAGGCACTGGATGCCCATCTCAATTCTCACTGGTATCGAGATATGGGTGCGCACCTTGGCACTTTCGAGAGAAAGCCCATGACCGAGCCAATCCTCAAGTACCGTGCCGATCTGCAGGAACCTATTTACGACGAGACCGGTGTCGCCAGCGGCCATTTCAAGGAGGCCTAGAGCGACTTCTCTGCTCTGACTTCAGGCATTCCTTTGTGCATCGGGCAGACCATCGTGGCTGCCGAGTTCACGTTCGGGCTGATCTTCCCAGAGGTAACCTTTCGCCTTCATTTCAACATTTCTCGCAGGATGCATCGGGTAGACGATCCTGTTTTCGTCCTTGCTTTTTTCACCGACCACCAGCAGGCGTACGTCCCTGTCGGTGTTGTTAAGAAAAGTATGAGCCAGCCCGGTCCCGGCAGGGAATCCAACACCGTCTCCAGGTGCGAGATCATGGACTTCGCCATCCAGCCAGACCTGCGGCGTGCCCTCAATCACGTATACAAATTCTTCTTCTGCAGACTCGGCATGCGGCCATGAGGTTCGCCTACCAGGTGGTACCAGTTCATGATGAATACCGAGTCTTTTCAGGCCAAAGTGCGAACCGAATGAAGAGCCAATAGACATCAGCTCTTCGCTACCGGGGTAGTGACGAACGTCGTCGTTTTGGATGTCCTGATAATGAACGATGCTACTAGGACTCATAGCTCACCCCCATTCCTGCTCTGACGTCATTGTTGACGCCATAAGGAGGTATTGGATAGCGCAGACCGTTGCTCGAAAGTGCGCGAAGTCCTGCAATCACTTTGGGTAGATATTCCGGTGGTATCGCCATCAGCAGTTCGTCGTCCTGTACACCGCCGTAGCGACGTTCGGCAAAACAAGGAATGGACAGACTGGGCTCTCTGCTTTTGAGCGCCCTGCCCCAGGAGTCGGAACAGGAGGATTCTCCAACGCAACTCCAATCCAGTTTCTTGAATCCGGTCCACTGAAGCCCGTTTATAAACAGGATCATTTGTGCCGGAGTTGCATAAATCAGGCAAATATCCGGAGGATCTAACCTGCCCGAGGCAAGTGGGCTGACCGCCATCGCCTCATATTGTCCATATTCGAGAACTTCCATTGATGCCTGGTGCGCCGCCGCCTCATCCTGATTGGAAAACCAGACACCCGCCATCCGGTCGCCGGACAGCCACTCGTCGTTTCTTGGATGAAGACCGATGACCGTCCCGCATTGAGCGCCAACGAGATCATCCATAGTGATGCCGACTGTCCAGCCGTTTCTTGAGGCCTGGCCAACAACCTGATCTGTTGTGTGAATATCCGTCGGGCGCCTTATTCTCGGCACCTGTTCCATCTCTTCTCTGGTCTTGAACATCTTCATGCCGATCGGTGTGGTTCTAAGCCGGAGTAATTGATTCAGCTCGGCAACAACTGCCGCACCATCAAAGTCCTGATCGGAGGCTATAACAGCATCAGTCATGGGGGTCACTCACTCTACAGAAAGTGACAGTAAGGTATCACGCAAAACAGCAGTTAGCACTCAAGCCAGATGAAGACACCACAAGCCGTGCTCTGTATTACGACTAGCCTTCGTCTGCTTCTTCTACTTCGTCTATCAGCACTCTGCCATTGCTGCCATCAACGGTAATCATCTGACCATCTGGGATTAGATCACAGGCCTGACTCAGGTTGGCGACGCAGGGCAAACCGTACTCTCGCGATATCATGATCGCATGTGATGTCACACCACCCGTTTCAACGACAACGCCACCGATAATGGAATACACCGTAGTCCATGCCGGGTCAGTTGCAACGGTGATCAAGATATCACCCTTCTCCACTTTGCCGACTTCGTCCAGTGTTCTGCACACTCGCGCACGCCCTCTTATTACTCCGCTGCTGGCCGCCACACCACGCAGCCCCTGTCCGTCATCTGCCTGCCCGTCATCGAACGCTTCCCAGCCTCTAATGTACTTGGGTGGTGTTCTATTGGTGTATCTTTCGTATACCCTCCGGCGCGCTCGCACTCTGATATCAATATCCTTGATACTCATCTTGCCCTCGTCGGCTGCCAGCACTTCCTGAACACTGAGAAAGAAGATGTCTTCATCTTCAGGAATCAATCCACGCTGCACAAATTTCCGTCCAATGGCCATGATCATCGGTCTGGGGCGCAGCGCATTCTTGTCATTAACAAAGCGCTCCCAGTCCCTGTAGTAGCAGTAGTCCTGAGTCAGCTCAACGTACCATTTGAAGAATGCTGCCTTCAAAGAACCGAGAGGTTGTTTGCGAATCTTTCGTAAACATTCTTCTTTAGTTTTGAGCATGCGCTCATGGAGTCGCTTTTCAACGAATGCCGGGCTGTTTTCATCACCCAGAGGCAACAGTGCCTTGATCGCCGGGAAGACTTTCGCTGGTTTCTGGCGCCAGCGGAAGTGAATTGGATCCCTTTCATCCGCGCCACGATGTCCGTACGCTTCAATGAATTTCTCAAAGTCCCTTTTAAACCGCCGCCCATCTTCCGAATCCTCCAGCGAATTCAGGATGTCTTCAGAGTCATCGCTTTCCATGAGCGCCATGAGAACAGGTGAGTCCTTGATCTTTCTGGAGAGATCCCAGACTGAAATGTTCTGCTCACCCGTCGGCGTCTGCAGCCCCGCAATCAATTGGCTGTAAGTTTGGGCATTTTCGTCGCCACACCAAAGCTCACATAACTTGGCCAGTCCCTGTGGTAATACATAAAGGTAGACGTTAAACGTCAGTGCGGTGTTGTCCTCATGTATGCTGCCTTCGTTCGCCCGCACTGCAGTGGCAAAAATTTCCTTTACACTGGCAGATTCCATATCGAAGTCAGCCCACACAGCGTCCGCGCGACGAACGCAGTTTTCCATCTCTTCGTAGTAGTGGTGCGTACTCCCGAGCAGCGAATACTTCGGGTGAGTGTATTCAAGCTGCAACAGTATCCGCAAGAATCGCATCCAGTTGAATGGCATGTTTTTGATCTCTTCCCGTTCTTCCTCCGGGAAGGGGCTGAGCGCTACTTCATCCCGCGCAAAGGGTGGGATGAAGATACGTATCCACTCTTTTTCAAAAAAGGTGTTGTAGTAAGCCCGCGCTCCATACCAGCGAGTGATAGGCAGATCCAGGTAATCCTCGACCGGGTATCCAGCAAATTCCGTAATTCCTGTCTGTCTTAAAGCGATCAACTTCAATCGATCCAGAAGTGGTCCCACACCACTGTAAAAATAGGGCGTCGATGGACCGGTAAACCACTCATCCGAAAGACCGCGGGACCAGACCCAGCGTTCGTCTGTCAGCTGTGCCATCGCTTTGGGCTTCTGCCAGGCTTCAAGACCTTCGCGGAAATCAATATCTGCTGCGGTCACCTCACGGGATTGCAAGATTGCAAATCTCCCTTCGGAGTAACCCCACTCGATATCTTGAGGAAAGCCGTAGTGCTCCTCAATCCGCAAACCGATCTCCGACAGCTCCTTTATCTTTTCATCCGGCAATGTTTCAACGCTGCGAAGCTCTTCCGGTACCTCTACATCTGCGCTTCCCTGGTCATCGGTCCGCCGCACTGTCATGACCAGCTTCTCATTGAGCTGTTTGTCTATGATCTCCAGCGAAGCTTTATCCACTTGATATTGGTCAGGATTTACCTTGCCACCCACAATAGCCTCACCCAAACCCCAACTGGTATTCAGAAACATTTCACCCGTGTTCGACGTGACCGGATTTGCCGTAAACATGACGCCTGACACTTCAGAAGGGAACATCTCCTGAACGACCACAGCGAGCAGCACATCCTCATGCTTGAATCCCTGCCTGTGCCGATAGGACACCGCACGGTCGGTCCACAAGGACGCCCAGCATTGCGCAACATGATGGAGAACCTGATCAGCACCGTAAATGTTGAGGTAAGTATCCTGTTGTCCGGCGAAGGACATACCCGGAAGGTCTTCGGCGGTTGCCGATGACCGAACCGAAACCAGGACGTCCTTCCCCAATTCCGATTCGAGTTGTTCGTAGGCTCTGCGAACGGCGTTATCGATATCAGCAGGTACACCTGCGGCGATAATCATTTCCCTGATTTTCGATGCCCGGCGCTCAATTTCAACGGGGTCATCATAATCAAGGCCCTCTAGCGCGCTGAGAATGGGTGCCCGGAGCGAGTTCTCTTCAATAACGCTCTGGTACGCCTTTGTATTGACACAAAAAGCCTGGGGCACTGGCAATTTTTCCCGCGTCAATTCTCCGAGATTCGCCGCTTTCCCACCAACCAGTGGGATACTCCCTGAATCAATCTCTTCCAGCCTGCAGATATACTCACTCATAGCGGCGATCCTCTATGGATTTACTAATTAGCTAGTTCCTGGCCGAGATATCGACACCGGGGTACTAGTTTCAGTTATCTACCTGCTCTTATGGTCCTACTGCAGGCATTTTGATGGCCTAAGGTGAGACACCTTCCATGATCGTCACCCCTCGATCCAGAGCAAAGGCCGCACCCGTCGCCATGAGAGATTCATCCGAGGCCAGATACAGGATCAGATTGGCGACGTCTATGGGTCGGCTGGTACGCGTGAGTGGTGTTCCGTCGTCCAGAGAACCCCTTTCAATCGCTTCGTCGCCAATCGCGCCGCGCAGCATGGGTGTGTCAGTGTTGGTCGGGTGTACGCTATTGCAGCGAATCTCGTATCCCTTATCGAGGCAGTGAACAGCGACGCTGCGGGTCAGGCTGGTAATCGCGCCCTTTGCAGCTGAATAGGCGGGTAACCCCGCTATGCCTACAGTCGAAGCGGTCGACGCCATATTGATAATGGAACCACCGCCACTTGCCGCCATAAGAGGAATGGCGTGCTTGCATCCGAAGAAGGTGCCGTCCGCCATGACCGACATATGCAGTCGCCACAACTCAGCGGTACAGGCTTCTATATCAGCCCCTTTCACCAACCCGGCATTGTTCACTAATACGTCCAGTCGACCATGTTGCTCCTCAACAGCATCGATCGTCTCAATCCATTCGGTTTCACTCGTAACATCCAGGTGCATGAATGAAGCACGCTCACCAATTGATTTAGCAGACTTTTCACCCTCGGGGTCTACATCCGTCAGCACGACCGTCGCCCCCTGCTCGTGCAGGAGCTTGGCGTCAGCGTATCCTAGCCCTACTGCTGCACCCGTTATCAAACAGACCTTTCCTTCGACTCGTCCTGGCATCTTGCCTCCTCATATTTTCTACATCTACATCAGAGCGATTTGCTCACCACGGATCCGTTACGTACCTGACAACCCTCGGGTCCAGTCGAACCTATCCGACGCGAAATAAACCACAACCATGCAGCCTTAGCAATTCTGACGTCGCCGAGCGACTGTCAAGACTTCATTCCAACATCACTCAGTCGGCGGCCAATCTCCGGCCGCCAGATGAGCTTCCCGGGCATTCTGGTTAGTGAGATATTTCAGAATGGCTGACCAGAGAGGATGATCTTTGTTCGCCACCTCTTCTTCAGGGCTGGATTCAACCAGGCGGTCGACCGCAGTACGCAGGCTGTAGTTACTGACCTGCAGTTCCTCGAGTGACGGCCAGCTTTCCTGTTTCAGCGGCAGATCGTTCAGCATGCGCGGATCAAATGGCCAAGCCTGATGCCCGGACGATTCAAAATATGTTTGTGCAAAATGCAGCAACGATTTCAGTTCCTCATTTTCCTGCACGGCAAACTCGTGCTCACAAAGCGCTCTGGTCTGCAGGTGATCCAGCACCCAAAGCATTCGCGCACCCTGCTGGCGAGCCCAGTCGCTCTGCAATTCCGGCAGCAGGTCATGCTTGAGCGAGAATCTGATCGATTCAATAACACTTTTCACCGAGGGTTGCATTGGTCCACTCCTTCTTCAACGGCCACTCAAGTGCCCGGCTATGCGGGTGAGAAAACTGTGGGGAATAGAGATACCCACATAAGCTGTCTGCAGCTTGCTCATTTCGCCTGTTTCAACCCGGTTCCTGGCTGCGAAACAGATAGCCGCTACCCAGAAGGAATTGAAAACTTCGTAGAACCGAATATTTTCCTCCCGAATCGGCAGCCCGGTAATATCAGAATAATGATCGAGCAGAGAATCGATTCGATCGCCAAGGATAGGGCGCAACATAAATGAAAAGTAGGCAATATCTGCCATAGGGTCACCCAGAAAAGCTGATTCCCAATCCAGAGAGCCAACAATTTGGCCATCATGGAACAACACCTGTCCAGGTCCCACTTGTCCCTGGCACAGGCAGATGCGATCAACGTGTGTGGGCGATCTCTGTTTAAGCCATCGGGCTGCAGTGGTCAGCAGGGGTGTGGGTTCAAGTTGCTCGCGGCGAATAACCCGATACCACTGATCCACCAGATGTTCCGCGCAATGATCCTTGTCTGGCGGTTCTCCGAGAAAGGCAAACCCCTTCGCCCGCCAATCCATTTCATGCTGTGCCGCCAGGATTTCGATAAGCTGCGAGGCCAGATCAAATTGTTCGTCCAGACTCAGCTCGTCCATCCGGGTCGAACCCTGACGCCGTTCCCTGATCACGAAGGGTAGGCCGAGCCACTTCGGATCATCCTCATACCAGTAGTTGTCAGGCACGGGTACGGGAGAATCCTTTAGCTGCCGGTAAATTCTAAACTCGCGCTCCAGGCTGGCTTCCTCATCCCTAAAACAGGTGCATTCCCCCGTTCGTAAAATCAGCTCATTGGCGATGTCCCCCGCACCTTCCCAGTGTGCGTCGAAGAACCACTGCGAGCGGGATGCTCCACCGGTCGATCGAGTAACATTGCTAATCCTGATATTCCGCAAAGAAGGCATGCGGTACTGCAGATAGTCACCGAGCCGTGTATCGAGCTCATTGATGACTTCAGGTTCCATCGATTCAAGCTCCAGATTTTTCAGCGGAAAGATTCCAACAGCCGGTAGTAGGCGAAGCCATCCACTCCGACCCAGCGTTCCCCATGGACCGTCTCCGGCATGGGGCCCGTATTGGCATAGTATCTTGATGAAGGATCTCCGGAAAGCCATCGGTCACGGTTGTCGTCGAGGTTGCGTGCTACCTGACCGGTATCGTCTGTTTCCAGTTCATAAACTGCGAGGTAGGGCGAACTGTAGCCGGCTATCATTTCATCCAGTTTGTAGCGCGCCGCTCCGCGAAAGCCGTCGGTGGTAACTATGTCGCCGATGTGACCGTCGTACCATGCGTTCATAGCCCGGGCCGGGGTCCCCTTGTTGGGAAAAGTAAGAGTAACCATGATTGCCGGCGGCGTATCGTCACCGAAAAAAGCATTTTCACCCACCACGAGAGAACGGCGGTAATAACCAATAGACCAGAACGACAAAATGGTGTCGTCGCTATCGATCCCCTGTGGTTCGATGTCCGCTTCCCTGGAGGCCGACTCGTCCAGGTAGTAAATGGTCAGAAGATTGGGAATGTCACCTATCGTCGAACTAGCGAGTTCATAGCAGGTCGCGCCCTGCCAACCGGGTTGTGCGAGTAACGGCTTGATATGCTTTTCAACGTGGTGGTTTCGGAATCGGTCCGGTTCGATGCCAGATGCCGGTTGAATATATTCGATTCGAAGGTTGGTCATATGTAGTCCTTTTTTTAACTCCAGGACTCACCGACCTCTGCAAGTCCTCAAAGCGACTCTATTGTGCTAACTACTCGGTATTCTGCCACAAGAAGGCCCCGGAGAATGGGGCATTACCGCAAGTATCAGCAATGCCGAAGCAGATACTTGAATGGCCACTGGCTTTTGTCACTCAACTATCGATACTACGATGTGTCACCTGATTCTGTGCAAAGCTGGGAAGTCGGACTGGGTAACACATACTAGTTTGCTTTCGCCCTAAAAAGACTTTTTTACGATGATCAATCTACCTTTGTTGAGGACACAAACCAGCGGTCCCATCACAATACTATCTCTGGTCCTGCTGACTATGATCTCTACCAGCTATGTCGTGACGGAATTTGAATTGGTTTTCGATAGGGATCGGGTCATCTCGGGTGAAGTCTGGCGGCTTCTGACGGGTAATCTCATCCACACAGGTTCAATACACGTGCTACTCAATGTGTCCGGTATTTTTGTCCTGTGGCTGCTGCATGGTGACTACTATCGCACTTTGAGCTATCTCGGTGCGGCCCTGTTCACTGGTGTGGGGACTACGCTAGGGCTGCTCCTGTTTGCTCCTGATGTGTTCTGGTATATGGGTTTATCCGGGTTACTGCACGGGATCTTTGTCTGGGGTGTCGCACGAGATTTCCAGGCGGGCAAACCAACTGCCTGGATACTCGCTGCTGGCTTGGTGCTTAAGCTGGTCTGGGAGCATTTCTACGGTGGTGACAGCAGCATTGAACAACTTATCACTGCACCTATTGCTACGGAGGCGCATCTCTACGGCAGCATCAGCGGCGCCCTGCTTACCGGCATCCTGCTGATGTATCAAGGATATCTGCCTGATCAGTTAGAGTGACAACCCTATAACATAAGGCCCACTGCAACACTGAGTTGGGTAAAGGCTGAAGCGAGTTATTCTCACACGTGATCAATGCCCCGAGTGTCTACTACTCGGGGCATTGAAGGATTACAGCAACATCTGTGTCAATCCGGGCAGGTTCGCACAGATAGCATAGGCTCTGAATCGGTAAGAGAGACCGCCGAGTTCAAGCGACCAGACCGGTGCATGATACCTGACGCTGGCGAGCCAGCTTGCGTTGTTGACAGGATGGCTGTTCAGTGCTTCCAGTGCGTCCCTGCCGGAAATCTCGATACCGCCGCCGACGACCTGTAATCCAGGGGGACAATGGGCAAGGATTTCACACTGTGCATAGCCAATTTCTGCCAACCAGGTTGTGTAAGCAAAGATATCTGTCCAGTCTATTTCTGTTGGGATGCCGCAACTTGACCAGGGAGATGTCTGAATGGAGTAGGAATGATCTGCTGCAGGTCCTGGCACACCTGTAGCGCCTTTATCGCCCTTGTCACCTTTCTCACCCTGAGCACCAGTTGCTCCTTTAGCGCCGGTTGCGCCCGTGTTGCCTCTTGGACCCGCAGAGCCCATAGGTCCCTGGTCACCTTTAGATCCGTCGTTACCTGCTAAACCCTGGGGGCCTCGTTCACCCTGAGGGCCTTCTGGACCCTCAGATCCTTGCTCGCCGACCTGACCTCGATCACCTTCCGGACCCTGTAACCCAGTCAGTCCCTGATCACCTTGCGGACCTGGTATACCCTGAGGGCCTCTATCACCCTGTGGACCCTCGGCACCGGTTTCCCCCGTCTCTCCCTGCGGTCCGATGATGCCGTAGGTGAAAATGAACTCCGCCGAATGTTTTACTTTTACTTTTTTCTTGTTGCCATTGAGTTCAGAGACACTGAGAGAATAACTCCCCGCATCAAGAACAAGGCTCAAATCTGCCGTAACAACATCACCATCGGGTAGAGAAGAACAACTAAGGTAGGAAAAAGCATTCGATATTCCCGGGAGTTCGACCGCCATATTGTCGTTACACAGATTGAGCCCAAGAATCTCCAGTTGGGTTGCGGCGCCACTGGCGTCCTCCACAACATGTACTTCACTAATTTGCATCTTCTTGTCTGCTGCCAGCACCATTTGGCTGACACTTGATCCAGCCAGCATCACTGCCATGACCATGACTATCATTTTTCTTGTGAGCATATCCGTCTCTCCCTATTGTTGATGTCTTGTATTTAACAATAGAGAAATCAGAGGAAGTATTACTCAAAAGGGTTAATCCTCTTGTTGTTGCCAACAAAACTGAATAGTCTCGAAACACCCGGTTGAACTGATGGCATTTAATGAGACTCAGTCTGGTCGTTCTCGTTCTCTTTTTCTCAAGCGCTTCGAGTTTCAGTCGGGCAGACAGCGTGCCTGCCATTCAAGACGGAATACTCGATCTGACCCATTGGCGCTTTGAAGATCAGGGCGCACTAAAACTGAACGGTAACTGGCACTTTCACTGGATGAACCTGCAGGACCCGTCAGGCACCCTGGCTGATTATCCCGGATACATGCCGGTACCGGCTGTCTGGAACAATCGGCATTTCAAAGGTGAACAAATGAGTGGGTCCGGTTATGCCACTTATGCCATTCAAATACTGCGAGCAGAGAACGCAGAACCTCTTCACCTGATACTTCCAGAGATGAACATGGCCTTTCGCCTCTGGGCCAATGGTGCTCAGATTGCATCATCTGGTGTGGTTGGAACATCCAGCGAGGATTCCGTCCCTCGTTCACAGCCTCTGATAGCAAGCCTGCCTGACAGCACTGACATTGTACTGGTGTTGCAGATATCAAATTTTTACCACATGGAAGGCGGCATTCCGCGAGCTATTGAGATCGATCAGAGCGAGACGGTACTTTCGAATTTTGAACTGACAAAAATCATCAACATCTTTACCATCGGCGCGCTCTGCATCGTTGCTCTACACTACCTTGCGCTGTACATCGGCCGACCTGAGGAATCGGGATACTTGATGTACGCGATTCTGGCGATACTTTTCGGCCTACGAGTGCTTGCGGTCAGTAAACTTCCCTATCTTCTGATCGATCACCCGCACATTGTCTCGACGCGCCTCAGCTACATCACGATGTTTCTGCTACCGACGGTCTATCTTTTGTTTATCCGATCCCTTTTCCCGAAAGAGGTATCTAAATACCTGGCTTATTCATTGTTGGTCATCGGCACCCTCGGCACCTGCTGGACTATGTTCACACCAGCATCTGTCTTTACCACCAGCAGAAACCTGTTCTCTAATATCATAGTGGTGTCTCTTGTCTATACCGTGATCGCCGTCCTCCTGGCTGCATATCGCGGCAGAGAAGATGCAAAACTGGTACTGCTATTAAACGGAGTACTGGCAATTACCGGTATCAACGACACCTTGTTGTACCAACAGCTCATTCAATCGATTGACCTCAGCCAGTATGGCTTTTTAATTTTCATTTCCGGCCACGCCGTTGTCCTCGGCCGAAGAATGAATCGTTCTTTTGTACGGGAAAATGAGGCAAAGCGTGAACTGGCAGAATTTGCAGCATCACTGCAATCGCGGGTTGAGGAGCGAACCAGCGACCTGGCCGAGAAGGTGGGACTGCTGCAACGCAAAGAAGAGGAACTGGCCCAGGCGAGGGAGGTCGCGGTTAACGCGAACGAAGCTAAATCAAAGTTTCTCGCTGGTGCCAGCCATGACCTGAAGCAACCGATGCACGCGCTGTCGCTTTACGTGCAGATGTTGGAAAACAGCATCAAGAAGGGAACGTCCGAAGCCGTTACTACCAGTATTCGTGCCTCACTCCTCAATCTGGACACGTTGCTCGATGACCTGGTAAAGGTTTCACAGCTTGAGGCTGGCGTCCTGGAACCCGTAGTCAGATCCATACACCTGGGTGCCTGTCTGGATGGAATAACAGATGAATTTGCACTGATCGCAGCCGAAAAAGGGCTGGATTTCAGATCTGTCCGAACAACAGCCCTGGTGAGAACTGATACGGATCTTCTTGGCAGGATTATTCGAAATCTCATCAGCAATGCGATCAAGTACACCAACGAAGGTAAGGTCCTGATTGGATGCCGCTGCATATTCCGGTCATCGTGAACACCAAATCCGTTTTATCGTGAACACCCAATCCGCTCCATCGTGAACACCCAATCCGGTCCATCGTGAACACTTTGGCTGATTTTCCGGATTAGGTGTTCACGAAGCCGGATTCCTA
>JABHYO010000027.1 GCA_018656865.1 Gammaproteobacteria bacterium
ACCTTCGCTGATGGTCAGCGCTATCCAACTGGTCGTTTGATTCTTACGTGATCGAATATCCGGTGTCCTTGGTGGTAGTGGTGCCTCGTCAAGGATACGCACTTTGGCCGGTTTGGTTTTACCGTCTTTCAATTCGACGCCATCAGTTAGTTTCTGCAGAGCGTCCGCAGTAACTTCACCCTCTAACTGGGCCCAGTAGGTCTTTTCCATTTTGAATTTTGGCTCGGCGATTCGAGCCTGCAGGGCACCGTCCGGAGTCAGTAGCAGGAGTCCTTCTGAATCTTTGTCGAGTCGGCCGGCAGGGTAGTAGCCTTTTTGCTTGATGTAATCACCAAGATTTGGATGCTCACCCGTGAACTGGCTCATCACACCAAACGGTTTGTTGAACAGAAGCAGGCTAGCCCGGTTCCCTCCGGAAAAAGAAGATTTCACGCGAGCGCGGTGCGACATTCCAGGGTTTCCGTTTTTAGTCAATAGTTGTCAGGAAACGAGCACCGCGGTGTCGATTTCTGGGATGCGATCTACCTTAATTCAAGCAGGCAATCGATCAGGCGTCTGGTTCGGAATCGCTCTCAGATTCAACGGGGCTAACATTAACGGCATGTATTCCCTTGGGCCCGTCAATCATATCGAAGGATACGGCTTGACCAGCTTTCAGGGTCTTGTATCCATCCATAACGATCGACGAGTAATGGACGAAATAATCCTCACTCTCATCCTCAGGGAGTATAAAACCGTACCCCTTGGCGTTATTGAACCACTTCACACTTCCCGTAGGCATAGTGGAAATCTCAATACTGTCCTGCTCGTACTTTAGGAGTATGCGTGACTCCAATCAAGTCTTCGAAATTCTTTCGTTATTTCAATAAGTTATATAGTGATTGGACGCTAAGTGAAGGTTTAAAGGTAATAGTCCGATATCATTGTTGAACAGGTGAATCGAATCACGTCAAGGCTTTCACCAGAGAGGAATGGGGTTAGAATACCCATTGATTCAAGAGATTCAGGCCCCATAGAGGCACTGGGTGATAGGCGATTTGAAATACTTAATATGGAAGGCCAGCGGAGAAGAAGATCCGGCTGAGCCCGGACGAGGTACCGGCGTACTGGAGGCGCCAGTAGAACCGAAACTGAAGAAACCGCCACTATATAAAGTGGTGCTGTTGAACGATGACTACACACCTATGGAGTTTGTCGTTGAGATACTTCAGATGTTTTTCGGTATGGACATGGAAAAGGCAACGCAGGTAATGCTTGCCGTTCATACCAGGGGCAAGGCAACCTGCGGCATATATCCACGGGATATTGCTGAAACGAAATCTGCCCAGGTCAATCAGTATGCGCAGGATAATCAGCATCCACTGATTGCAGAAATTGAAGCCGCCGATGATTAGAGGAAGAAAGAAACAAGCATGTTAAGTAGAGAACTAGAAGTAACCCTGAACCTGGCTTTTAAAGATGCCCGAGCCAAGCGTCACGAACTGATGTCTGTCGAACATCTGCTCCTTTCGCTTCTGGACAACACCTCCGCTGTCAGCGTCCTCAATGCCTGCGGGGCTGATATCGAAAAGATGCGAATAGAACTCGAAGAGTTTCTCGATGCGACGACGCCACTTATCCCTAAGAACGAAACTGATCGTGAAACCCAACCAACCCTGGGATTCCAGCGCGTACTTCAGCGCGCTGTTTTTCACGTTCAGTCCAGCGGCAGAAAAGAAGTCGATGGCGCCAATGTCCTGGTAGCGATTTTTAGCGAACAGGAAAGCCATGCGGTTTTTCTACTGAAACAGCAGGATGTCAATCGAATCGATATCGTTAATTACATTGCTCACGGTGTCTCCAAAAATGGCGACGAGCCGTTGCCGCAGGGCGACGAAATGGGTGAAGTGGATGAGGACGGTGAGAAACAAACAAGTCCCCTTGAAGCCTACGCAACCAATCTTAACGAGCACGCCAAGAAAGGGCTGATCGACCCGCTTGTTGGCCGGGAAAAGGAAGTCGAACGCGTTATTCAGATACTCTCCAGGCGACGCAAGAACAATCCACTGCTGGTGGGTGAGTCGGGTGTTGGCAAGACGGCCATCGCGGAGGGACTTGCCAAGATGATAGTTGATGGTGAGGTGCCGGATGTCATCAAGGAAAGCACCGTGCATGCGCTCGACCTGGGCGCCTTGCTCGCAGGGACAAAGTACCGGGGAGATTTTGAGAAGCGTCTCAAGGGGCTTCTGAATCAGCTCAAGGATACGCCTGATCAAATACTCTTCATTGACGAAATACATACGATCATCGGAGCAGGCGCAGCTTCCGGAGGCGTTATGGATGCCTCCAATTTACTCAAGCCACTATTAGCTTCGGGCGAGATCAGGTGCATTGGTTCGACCACTTACCAGGAGTATCGCGGCATATTTGACAAGGACAGAGCTCTATCCAGGCGCTTCCAGAAGATCGACGTTACAGAGCCCAGTGTTGAAGATACCTATCATATCTTGAAGGGATTGAAATCGAGGTTCGAAGAACATCACAAATTGAAGTACACAGACAGAGCTCTCAGAGTCGCGGCGGAATTGGCAGATAAATACATCAATGACAGGTTTATGCCTGACAAAGCCATCGATGTTATTGATGAGGCAGGTGCCTACCAGCAACTGGTACCACCGAGTCGACGCAAGAAGCAGATATCTGTTGGTGACGTTGAGCAGATGGTCGCAAAAATCGCGAGAATCCCTGCAAAAAATGTTTCCTCTTCTGACAAGTCAGCATTGCGTGACCTCGAGACTAACCTGAAGATGGTTATTTTCGGTCAGGATGAAGCAATCGACAGTCTGGCCAGCGCTATCAAGCTTTCCAGAGCCGGATTGAAAGAGGAGGGTAAGCCGATCGGTTCATTCCTCTTCAGCGGTCCAACGGGTGTTGGTAAAACTGAAGTGTGTAGGCAACTGGCGAACATCATGGGTGTCGAACTGATTCGGTTCGACATGTCCGAATACATGGAACGCCACACGGTATCCCGCCTGATCGGTGCACCTCCCGGATATATCGGTTACGACCAGGGCGGCCTTCTCACTGAGTCAGTCAGCAAGCATCCACATAGCGTTCTGCTGCTTGATGAGATTGAAAAAGCGCATCCCGAAGTTTTCAACCTGCTGTTACAGGTATTCGATCATGGGACGCTGACCGACAACAACGGCCGCAAGGCAGATTTTCGTAACGTCGTGATCATCATGACAACCAATGCCGGCGCCCAGGAAATGGACCGTAGTTCTATCGGCTTCCAGACCCAGGATCACAGCACAGATGGCATGGAAGTCATTAAGAAAATGTTCACGCCGGAATTCAGAAATCGGCTGGATGCGATCATTCAGTTCCTTTCGCTCTCGAAGGATGTCATCAAGACCGTCGTCGACAAGTTCATTGTTGAGATTCAGGTTCAACTGGATGACAAGAAGGTTCAACTGGACGTTGCCGATGAAGCGAGAGACTGGCTTGCAGAAAACGGTTATGACGAGAAGATGGGCGCCAGACCTATGCAGCGGCTGATACAGAATCGGATTAAGAAAGAACTGGCGGAAGATATCCTGTTCGGCAAATTATCACATGGCGGCGGCGTGCATGTGACGGTCGAAGATGGTGATCTTGTTCTGGATATCGAAGAGCCGGAAAAAAAGGCAAAAGCCACAGTCTGAAGCCCTCCGGGAACTATTCTCTGAAGGTAATGCGCCCTTTGGACAGATCATAGGGCGTCAACTCCACCTTGACGGTGTCACCTGTCAGGATCTTGATGTAGTTTTTTCGCATCTTACCGCTGATGTGGGCAATAACGACATGTCCGTTTTCCAGCTCTACACGAAACATGGTGTTAGGCAGTGTATCAATCACTGTACCTGACATCGTTATCTGTTCTTCTTTAGCCATTAACGCCTCAACAGGGACTTTGCCCCAAAATCGGGCTGCATTGTGCCTTAAATGCTTACCGATGGCAAAGCTCAGCCTTGCACGTCTACGCCTACCCAATTGTTGTTGACGTAAAGCTCAATAGGTTTGTACTCCATTTTGTAATTCATCTTGTCGCACTGCTTTATCCAGTAGCCCAGATAAAGATACTCCAGGTTCTCCCGGCGAGCTTCTTCTATGAGCCAGAGGATTGCGAAGACGCCTGGGGCGCGAGGTTCTTCGTCCGGGTCAAAAAAGGAATAGATAGCTGATAAGCCATCATTCAATTCGTCTGCAACTGCGACTGCTAACAGCTTGTCTGGGGTGCGAAACTCGTAAAAGCTTGCCTCCGGCCGACCTTCAACCAGAAAGGATTGAAACTGATCCCTTGAGGGCGGGAACATGTCGCCGTCAGCGTGGCGCTTTGTGATGTAGCGGTTGTACAGGTCGAAGTACTCTTCAGTTAGTTTGGGTGGGCATCGCTTGACGGCAATATCCTGATTTCGTTTTTCGATTCGGCGAAACCGACGCTTTTTACGAAATAGGTGTACCGGGATTCGAACAGGAATACAGGCCGTACAGCTTTGGCAATAGGGGCGGTAAATGTGACTGCCGCTACGACGAAAACCGACAGACGAAAGTGATGAATAAAGATCTTTGTCTATTTTGGCGAGCGGATCCGCAAAGAGAGTAATGGCCTGCTTTTCATCGAGATAACTGCAGTCATGGGGCGGTGTGGTGAAGAATCTGAGTTCCGATAGCGAGGTCATGTAACTAGTTTCCGCCCCAACATGGCTGTTTTCAAGGCTAAAAATTAACTGGATGTGCTCTCATTCGGTAAGATACTTTTGCCATGATATTCGGACCAGTTGATAGGCGGTTTGTCGAGATTCTCTCTAAGGATTGTCTGAAACTCCTGTCTTGGCATTTCCCCGGCGCCCAGTGAAATAAGGTGAGGGTTGGGTATCTGGCAATCGACTATCGGGCAACCCTCAGCTTTCATGACCTGCATCAGGGCCGCAAAGGCAACTTTTGAGGCATCGCTCACCTTGTGAAACATTGATTCACCAAAGAAAAGCCTGCCTATGGAAAGGCCGTAAAGTCCGCCAACGAGTGCGCCGTTGGCATAGCATTCGACGGAATGGGCGACACCGGCATCATAGAGATCGATGTAAGCCTGCATCATGTCTTCATTGATCCATGTGCCTTCGTCACCATCACGAAATCGACAGGCTGCAATTACCGAGACGAAGTCCTGGTCAATGGTTGTGTTGAATTCAGCCCTGGCTATTTTTCGAGCAAGGCTTCGGCTGGGCTTGAATTGAGCTGGTTCGATAACGCAACGCGGGTCGGGCGACCACCACAAAATAGGTTGTCCTTCGTCGTACCAGGGAAAGATGCCGCACCGATAAGCTTCGATCAGTCGTTTAGGGGAAAGATCACCGCCGGCAGCCAAAAGTCCATTGGGTTCGGTCAGAGCCAAACCGATGTCGGGAAAAGAACAGTCATCATCCAGCCAGACGAGGGCCTGCATGTTCTTAGCTTCCTAGCTCCAACTCATCGAGATATTTTTCTGCATCAAGCGCCGCCATGCATCCAAAGCCGGCTGAGGTGACAGCCTGTCGATAGATCTGATCAGCGACATCACCTGCCGCAAAAACACCCGGCACACTGGTTGCCGTAACATTACCTGCCAGTCCGGAATGAATCTCAATATAACCGTTGTTCATCTCCAACTGATTAGCAAAGATTTCCGTGTTGGGTGTATGACCAATGGCGATAAAGACACCCTGAAGATCGAATTCGCTGACCTCGTTGTTTTGGGCATGTTTGATTCGCATCCCGGTAACGCCCATATCGTCGCCCAGTACCTCTTCGAGAACATGGTCCCACTGGATATTGATATTGTCTTTTTCGATAACCCGTTGCTGCAGGATCTTCTCACCCCTGAACTTGTCTCTCCGATGAACCATGATCACTTCTGAGGCGATATTGGCAAGATAGAGCGCTTCTTCCAGGGCAGTATTGCCGCCGCCGATCACGGCAACTTTTTGTTTCTTGTAGAAAAAACCATCGCAGGTGGCGCAGGCACTGACACCCTTGCCCTTGAAGGCTTCCTCCGAGGGCAATCCCAGGTATTGAGCAGAGGCGCCGGTGGTGATGATAAGGGCGTCACAGGTATAGATGGCCTGGTCACCGTGCAGACGAAAGGGCCTGACGCCAAGCTCTGCCGTGTGAATGTGATCGTAGACAATCGACGTGTCGAATCGTTCGGCATGCGCTTGCATTCTGACCATCAGATCCGGGCCCTGCAGACCCTCTTCACCAGCGGGCCAATTGTCGACCTCTGTCGTTGTCGTTAGCTGACCACCGGTTTCGATACCGGTAATTACGACGGGGTTAAGGTTTGCGCGTGCGGCGTAGATGGCGGCTGAGTAACCCGCCGGACCGGAGCCCAGAATCAATAGTTTGTGATGTATTTCCTGCATTTCCTGCCTTTTATTGATGCAAGGCGTGTCGGGCGGTAGCGAAAGCCTTTCCCTGCCGGTGATTCTCGATAATGGACCAGAGGGAACGACCCTGTAGGTCCGATGCATCGAGGTCTCTGCCAGCTTCTACAAAAAAATGCAGAAAGCGCTCGAAATCGGCCAGGCGCATACCACGGTATGCTTTCAGGAGAGCGTGAAAATCCGCATTTTCACCCGCAGGTTCCAGCTCCAGAGAGCGTTTTATGCGGTCGTCGTCCCAGATTTCATCGGTTACCTGTGGTTGACTCGGTCCGGCCATGTAGATCCTTGCTAGATAATGGTTATTAAAAACGGCGCATTCTACATCAGAATTGAATATATCGCAGCGCAAACGAACAAAACCTTTGTACGGAATGTGTTTACGTATAAGATGTAACACGCTGATTTTAAACATATTTGGGCGGGATTCCTTGGCGCAGTCGAAGTCAACATCGACAGACAAAGCAGATTTTGTGGACCAGCTGAGACCACGACTGAAGGAGGGCGCGTTTATTGCGCTCATCGCCGTGGCACTTTTTTTGATGCTGGCGCTGGTCTCATTCGATAAAGCCGACCCTGGCTGGACCTATACGGGTGCCGATGAGACGGTAAACAACCTGGTCGGTCGCAGCGGTGCCTGGGTTGCTGATGTCTTCCTGTTCTTCTTCGGCTTTCTTGCCTACCTGTTCCCGATGATGCTCGCCTGGCAGGCCTGGTTGATCTTCAGGGAGCGTGAAACTGAAAGTGAATTCAGTTGGCCTATGTTCATTTTCAGGGGCGTAGGCTTGTTGCTAACGATTCTCGCAGGAACAGCGCTGGCAGCCATGCACTTTTATCATTTTGGATTCAGCTATCACTATGGCAGCGGGGGTGTCGTCGGATCGGAAGTGGCAGACACGCTTGTGCCGGTATTTTCCTACGTTGGCACAACGCTGTTTCTCCTCGCGACTTTCCTTTTTGGTCTGACGGCTTTCCTCGATATCTCCTGGCTTAGGGTCATGGAGACAACAGGGCGAATATCGATCGATTCCGCCAGTTTTGTGCAACGACTTGCACTGCGCTTGACGACAGCCTTGAAAGAACGTGCCGAGATCAGGAAGTCAGCCGAGCACCGCCGCGAAGCGCTTGAGAAGCATGTCGAGCAGAAACAACATCGACCAGCTCCAATTATTGAACCCCCACCGACCGCAAAAAAGGAAGAGAGTAAGCGGGTCGCGCGGGAAAGGCAGGGCAATCTGTTCAGAATTTCGGCGGTAGATGGGCTCCCGGCCTTGCACCTGCTCGACGATGTGGTTCATGACCATACACGCGGCTACTCCGCCGATGATCTCGAGGCAATGTCGAGACTGCTTGAACTCAAACTCAAGGATTATGGCGTTGATGCAGAGGTTGTCGCTGTCTTTCCAGGCCCCGTGATCACTCGATTTGAAATTCAGCCCGCTGCAGGAGTCAAGGTCTCACGAATTTCAGGACTGGCGAAAGATCTGGCTCGCTCACTGGCTGTCATCAGTGTCCGCGTCGTCGAAGTTATCCCTGGTAAAGCCGTTGTCGGTATTGAAATCCCTAATGTCGATCGAGAGGTCGTCAAGATCAGCGAAGTGCTGAAATCCAGTGCCTACGACAATTCTCATTCGCCGCTGTCACTCACGCTTGGCCATGACATTTCCGGCGAACCAGTAGTTGAAGACCTACAGAAAATGCCACATCTGCTGGTCGCCGGCACAACCGGGTCCGGTAAATCCGTTGGCCTCAACGCCATGATTATTTCGATTCTGTTCAAGTCCTCTCCTGAGGACGTGCGCATGATCATGGTGGATCCCAAAATGCTCGAACTGGCGATCTACGAAGGTATTCCCCACCTGTTGACCCCTGTGGTCACAGATATGAAGGACGCGGCTAATGCACTCAGATGGTGTGTTGCGGAGATGGAGCGTCGTTACCGCCTGATGGCGGCACTGGGTGTCAGGAACGTCGGCGGCTTCAATCGAAAGGTCAAAGATGGCAAGAAGGCAGGGGAGCCGATCATGGATCCCTTGTGGCAGCCTGATCCGCTACTCGACGAAGAAGATCAAAGTGCGCCGGAGCTGGAAACGCTGCCCTTTATAGTTGTCGTGATCGACGAATTTGCTGACATGATGATGATTGTCGGTAAGAAAGTTGAACAACTAATCGCCCGGATTGCTCAGAAAGCACGAGCGGCCGGAATACATCTGATTCTGGCTACGCAGAGACCGTCAGTCGATGTTATTACAGGGCTCATCAAGGCCAATGTACCAACACGTATTGCCTTCCAGGTCTCATCAAAAATTGATTCGCGCACTATTCTTGACCAGGGAGGCGCTGAACAACTGCTGGGGCATGGCGATATGCTTTATCTTCCAGCGGGCTCACCGATTCCAATGCGGGTGCATGGTGCATTTGTCGATGATGATGAAGTTCATCGAGTCGTCGAGAGTTGGAAGGAACTGGGCGAACCCAACTACCTGGAATCCATTCTGACTGGCGCTAGTGAAAACGAAATGCTGCCGGGTGCTGCAGGTGGCCAGGATAACGGTGATGAGGACGATGAATCTGACCCGCTCTACGATGAGGCGGTTGAATTCGTGACCCAGTCACGTCGAGCGTCTATCTCAGCCGTACAGCGGAAACTCAGAGTAGGCTATAACCGCGCCGCCCGGATGATAGAGACGATGGAGCGTGCAGGTGTCGTCAGCGAGATGAACTCAAACGGGTCGAGGGAAGTGCTGGCCAATGCTCCGCCTGAGTAAACTACCCCAATCAATAGCGATTTTTCTGCTTCTGTTTTCGTTGCCGACAACGGCAGATATGGCCCCTGCGGAACATCTTGTCGAACTGTTGCAGGGCATTGAAGCACTACATGCTCGATACGAACAGACCGGCCAGCAGGAGATGCAGACAGGCGAGTTCTGGCTACGAAAGCCCAATCAGTTTCGACTTGAATCAGCACCTCCGCTAAGCCAGACCATCGTTTCCGATGGCTACAGTCTCTGGACCCACGACCGTGACCTGGAGCAGGTTATTGTCAGCACGCTCAACACGCAGGCGGAAGACATCCCCCTATTGTTGTTTGCAGGAGAACCAGGTCGTCTCAAGGACAGTTTTATGGTCGAGTATTTCGAGGATGGCCAGCATGACTACTTCGTGCTGACACCGTTGGAGGAGGGGGGGATGGTAGTCGGCATTGCGCTGGCTTTCCAGGATGACCTGCCGGTGAAAATATCATTCGAATCGGCAATGAACGAGCAAACCATCATCCATCTGCTCGATGTTTCGCAGCTTCTAGCCGACGACACCTCGTTCGACTATCAGATCCCCGACGGTGTTGACGTTATCGATGACAGACGGCCTGATGTCTCTATTTCAGACTGACACCGTTTACCAACCTCTGGCTTCAAGAATGAGGCCGGGAGATCTGGATAGCTATGTCGGTCAGAGTCACTTGCTGGAATCGGGCAAACCCTTACGAGAGGCGATCGAGACATCACAGCTGCACTCCATGATCCTGTGGGGGCCGCCCGGAGTCGGCAAAACCACGCTGGCTCGCCTGATTTCTGCTGTCTGCGATGTAGAGTTCCAGTCAATTTCCGCCGTCCTGTCTGGTGTCAAAGACATCCGGGAAGCCATTGCCGTAGCGAAACAGGTGCAGCAGACCACGGGTCGCAAAACTCTGCTCTTTGTCGATGAAGCCCATCGATTCAACAAGTCTCAACAGGATGCATTCCTGCCGCATGTGGAAGACGGCACCATCATCTTTGTGGGTGCCACCACGGAAAACCCATCGTTTGAATTGAATAACGCACTGCTGTCACGAACTCGCATTTACAAGCTCGAGACTCTAACCGTGGAGCAGTTGGGCATTGTGCTGCGCCAGGCGCTGGATCAGGATGACGAGTTGAAACAAAAATCAATTGCCGCGGCTGACGAAATACTCGAAATCATCGCCAAAGCCGCTGATGGTGATGCCAGACGGGCACTCAACATCCTTGAGGTCGCTTCGGATATGACTCGGGATGCAACGATCAGCGAGGCACTGCTTGCGGAAGTCTTCGGTGATGAACTGCGCCGGTTTGATAAAGGCGGTGACCTTTTCTACGAGCAAATCTCAGCGTTGCACAAGGCGGTCCGAGGTTCAGATCCCGATGCTTCCCTGTACTGGTTTGTGCGTATGGTTGATGGTGGTTGCGATCCGATTTATATCGCCAGAAGAGTCGTGCGTATGGCGAGTGAGGATATCGGCAATGCAGACCCGCGAGCGCTGCAGATAGCGCTCAACGCCTGGGAAGTACAGGAGCGTCTCGGCAGTCCTGAAGGCGAACTGGCAGTCGCCCAGGCGGTTACCTACATGGCGGTGGCGGCCAAAAGTAACGCCGTCTATAAGGCGGTCGGTGAGATCAAAAAAGTCGTCAGTGAGACCGGCTCGCTCGACGTGCCTATGCATATCAGAAACGCACCAACCGGTATGATGAAAGAAATGGGATACGGTGATAGTTATCAATATGCCCACGAACATGAGGATGCCTTCGTTCCAGGTGAAGCTTACCTGCCACCTGAAATTCAGGGACGGTCATTCTATCGACCAGTGGATAGGGGGCTCGAAGCAAAGATTGCTGAAAAACTCGACTGGCTGCGACGTCAGAATGAGATGAGCGAATTTCAACGATATCCAAAGGAGAGCTAATGGGAACGCTTGTGGCCATTGCTATTGGTGGAGCGCTGGGGTCTGTAGCCCGTTACGGAATGACAATTTACTGCGAGAGTTTACTGGGAAAAGATTTTCCCTACGGCATCTTTTTTGCCAACATTATCGGCTCGTTCGCGATTGGCGTCTGCTTTGTGCTGCTGTTGGAACGTGCCATGTTGTCGGATCTGTGGCGGTCACTGTTGATGATGGGGTTTCTTGGTGGATTCACCACCTTTTCCACATTTTCGCTTCAATCCATCGGCATGATCCAGGCTGGTCGACTGCTTGAAGCGGGTTTCTACATCCTCGGCAGTGTCATACTCAGTATTGTCGGCGCGTGGGCAGGTATCCTGCTGGCGAGGCAGATGACCAGCTAGCCTAACTAACTTCACAGGGCACCTTCTGGTAAGATGGCGCCCCTTTAAATCCACCTAAATTGCCAAGATGTTAGACCCGAGACTGATCAGACACGAACTCACCACGATTGCGGAACGACTTCGCGTGAAAGGCTTTGAGCTGGATGTCGAATCGATTCAGTCCCTGGAGTCGAAACGCAAAGCAGTGCAGGTGGAAACTGAAGAATTGCAGGCGCTGAGAAACAGCCAGTCCAAGGCGATTGGCAAGGCCAAGTCCCAGGGAGAAGACATTCAGCCGCTGCTGGATGCGGTCTCTGATCTTGGTGACAGGCTGGATACCAAAAAGGCAGAACTTGACGGTATACAGGCCGAGTTGAACGACATTTTGATGGCTGTTCCCAACCTGCCAGATGCCTCCGTACCAGCGGGTCTAAGTGAAGACGACAACGAAGAGGTGCGATGCTGGGGTGATATACCCGAGTATTCATTCGAGGCGAGGGACCACGTCGATATCACCCACGATTCAGGCCTGATGAGTTTCGAGCAGGCGAGCAAAATCACCGGTTCCAGATTTGTTGCTCTGCGCGGGCCGGTCGCCAGAATGCACCGTGCTCTTACTCAATTCATGCTGGATGTTCATACCCAGGAGCACGGCTATGAAGAAGTCTATGTCCCTTACATTGTTAACAGGGAGTCGCTGACCGGCACCGGCCAGCTACCGAAGTTTGAAGAAGACCTCTTCAAGCTCGATGATGATCGCGGCTTTTACCTGGCGCCGACGGCGGAAGTCCCTGTCACCAATCTTGCGCGCAACGAAATCATCGATGCCGAATCGATGCCGCAACGGTTCGTTTGTCATACCCCTTGTTTCCGCAGCGAAGCGGGCACCTATGGCAAGGACACGCGAGGCATGATCAGGCAGCACCAGTTTGAAAAGGTTGAACTGGTCTCGATGGTTCGCCAGGAAGATTCCTCGCAGGAACTGGAAGATCTGACAAGCCACGCGGAAGCCATTCTGCAAAAACTCGGCCTGGCATATCGGGTGGTTAACCTATGTGGCGGTGATCTCAGTTTCGCCTCGACAAAAACCTACGATCTTGAGGTCTGGCTGCCGGGTCAGAACAAGTACCGGGAGATTTCGTCCTGCAGTAACTTTCTGGACTTTCAGGCCAGACGGATGCAGGCCCGATGGCGTAATCCTGAGACGGGCAAGCCTGAACTTATCCATACGGTTAACGGCTCAGGTCTTGCCATAGGCAGAACCCTGGTTGCCGTCCTGGAAAATTACCAGCAGGAGGACGGCAGCGTGCTCGTCCCCCAGGTATTGCAACCGTTTATGGCCGGAGAGACCAAAATCTCTTTCGGGGCCGACTAGCGGCGAGTGGATCATGCGATATCTTCCCTTGCACTTCGATCTCCAGGGTCGAACCGTGCTGGTTGTCGGCGGTGGGGAACTGGCGAGACGCAAAGTGGATCTGCTGCTGAGGTCGGGCGCCGGGATTGAACTCGTCGCCCCGGAGATTTCAGATGAGCTGTTTTCGATGCTCACCTCACACACCATCCACCAGGCAAACTATGAATCCTCGCGTGTGAACAATCAGGCCCTGGTTGTAGCCGCAACAAATAACCCTGCTGTCAACGAAGCGGTTTCCATTGACGCCAGAGCCAGGAATATCCCGGTTAATGTTGTCGATGCACCGGAACTAAGCACGGTGACATTCCCGGCCATTATTGACAGAGATCCTTTGATCGTCTCTGTCGGTTCTTCGGCAACATCGCCCGTACTCACTCGATATGTCAGACAGTTGATTGAACAAACGCTACCTGAAGGTTTGTCTGCGGTGGCAAGTTATCTTGGGCAGGTTCGGGACAGACTGAAAGAGGTCTTTCCTGATATCGAAATGCGCAGACGACAGACGGAAAACTTCCTGGAATCCCCGGGTTATTCTGCGGCCGAGTCTGGAGACTTTAAGGCCGCTGAGAGATACCTCTTTGACAAGGAAAACGAGTCACTTGCAGGTGAGGTTTATGTTGTCGGTGCCGGACCCGGTGACCCGGATCTTCTTACCCTTAAGGCACTGCAGTTGATGCAGAAAGCGGATGTGGTGCTCTACGATAATCTGGTTTCACCCGGCGTACTCGATCGAGTCAGGCGTGATGCGAGAATGGAATTCGTCGGCAAGCGCAGTGGCTATAAATCTACAAGCCAGGAACACATCAACGACATGTTGGTTAGGTTGGCTAATGAGGGGCACCGAGTGCTCAGGCTGAAGGGCGGTGATCCCTTTGTATTTGGCCGTGGTGGAGAGGAAATTATTGCGCTGATTCAACAGCAGATTCCATTTCAGGTTGTGCCTGGCATTACTGCGGCACTGGGCTGTGCGACCTATGCCGGTATTCCGCTAACCCATCGCGACCTGTCTCAGAGCGTCAGGTTCGTGACGGGTCATCCAAAGGATGGTGAGGTCGATCTCCCGTGGCAGGAACTTACCCATGAAAACGAAACGATTGTTTTTTACATGGGACTCAGTGGGCTTTCTTCAATCTGCCAGCAACTAGTCAAACATGGGCGACGGCATGACACACCTGCCGCCATCATTTCGAAAGGGACTACTCCTGAGCAGCAAGTGTTGAAAGGAACCCTGGAAACTCTTCCCGGACTAGTCGCGAGAACGCAAATTCTCAGTCCGACCATTGTTATTGTTGGTGATGTGGTCAACTTTGCAGATCAAGTGTCTTCCTGAACACACCCGCACGTCATCCTGAAAACTCCAGCAGTCATCCTGAAGCCGAAGGCTGAAGGATCTCGTTGTTACACCACCATGTCATCCTGAACCAAGCCAATGTCATCCTGAAGCCGAAGGCTGAAGGATCTCGTGGTTACACCACCATGTCGTCCTGAACCAAGCCAATGTCATCCTGAAGCCGAAGGCTGAAGGATCTCGTCACTACACCACCAGATCCTTCACTGCGTTCAGGATGATCGACAAGGTCGGTCAATCGCAATTCGTTGGCTTTGGTAACCCGGATATCATCGCAACGAAACGGCGGGGCTTTCCCGTGAACAACTGCATCAGGTAAATACTACTTCCCTTGTCCTCACCAAGCTCCTCTCGCATGCGCTGTATCAGCACCCTGTTCACAGGGAAAATATTGTGCTTCTGATAATAGTCCCGCGTGAGACCGATCACTTCCCAGTGTGCTTCAGTGAGCTTAATCCCAGCATTGTCAGCCAGTTGGTCAGCGACCCCCTTATCCCAATCGGATAGATGTCGGAGGAAACCCTCTTTGTCGAGTGCAAGGCTCATCAGAACCAGGCGCAGACCTTGTCGGCCCTGAGGGTGAGTTCAACGAATTGGTCATAGTCGATCAAGCTAACATTGTCCTTGATCTTTCCGCGAAGCCCGCGGGCATCGATGTCGGCTGATATGGCAAAGCACTGAGTGTCACTCTCGAGCGCCAGGTAAACGCCATCTTCGAGCAACAGGACCACATCGCTTGTATCGATTAAACCTTCACACTTGTTCCAGGCAGCGGGTTTATTTACGGTATGCAGAATCATCAGAAGTTGTGCACCTTGTCGTGCTCGTTCAGGAGTTGCCGTATGACGTCGTCATTCACAACTTCTACATCAATGACGCAATCAGAAGCATTAAGGCCGTAGCGCTGCATCGATGACTGTCGGCAAAATATTTGAGAAACTCCGTAGTCCCTCAGAGCTCCGAATGTAAGTGAGAAGTTTTTCGTACCCAGTTCATCAGGCGCCTGATTCTGGATCAATTGGAGAACACCCTCATTTGTAAACAGTACGCTGCACTCTGAAAACGCCGAACCCATCAGAAGGGCATCGAGGCCTTCCTGGGCGCTGATGCTTCCGTGGGGAGCCGCAGACTGAATAAATAGCAGCTTCATCAGGCGCCGAACGTCACGACACGGTCTGCGTTGAGACTCGCATCGATTAATTGACCCAGGCCTGAGATGGTAAACCCTGCCCGCAAGTTATCTGATCTCTTTTCGTAGCGACTCGCTTCGGTTTCGTCGAGAATACCCCGGCGCAGGCAGGATGCTATGCAGGCAATCAGTTCTATGTCGTGGTCAATGCCAAACTGCCCCCAGGCTTGGGAAATATCGATCTCATCCTGGGGTGGAGCGATAAGAACATTAGCGGTATATACGCCGTCCTGATAGAAAAAGACGCGAACGATTTCATGGCCGTTGGTTATGACCGATTCCGCAAATTTCAATGCGGAAAGGCAGCCTTCAGATGAGTAGGGCGCACCATAGACCACTATCGAGAATTTCATAGAGAGGCGAAAGAGCCGTCAGCGTTATCGGATAAAGAGCCGTCAGCGTTATCGGATAAAGAGCCGTCAGCGTTATCGGATAAAGAGCCGTCAGCGTTGTTTGTTACTATTTTGATGGGAACTATCATTGGCATGCGGGTAAATCAAAAAAGCCCTGGTATGACGAACATACCAGGGCTTTTAAAGCTTCATGAGGGACTAATCGTCCATGGCACCTAGCAGATGCAACAAACTGGTAAACAGATTGTAGATGCTCAGATACATCGACACGGTCGCCATGATGTAGTTGGTTTCACCACCGTTCAGTATGCGACTCGTATCAAACAGAATGAAACCCGACATCAGGATGACGATGGCCGCAGAGATTGCCAGGTGCAGACCCGAGATATGAAAGCCGAACATTCCACCGACCAGCATCAGCACCATACAGCCTACAACAACCCACATACCCGTCATCAGGAATCCCGCCATATAGGAGAAATCCTTTTTCGTCATCAGGGCATAAGCTGACAAGGAGAAAAAGATCAGGCCGGTCAGACCCAGGGCGGTCATGACGATCTCGGCACCACCCGCACGGGCCAAATACATATTCAGTATCGGACCAAGTGAAAATCCAAGAATGCCGGTAAAGGCGAATACCAGGGCAATGCCCCAAACGCTGTTTCGCATCTTGTTAATAGCGAACATCAGACCAAATGCTACCAACAGCGGAATCCATCCCATATAGGGTGCTTCCATGGCCATGGAGACCCCAGCCATCATGGCGCTGAAAATGAGCGTCATGGAAAGTAGCATGTAGGTGTTGCGCAATACCTTGTTAGTTGATGCGACCGCACTCTGATGGTCGGTTACAAATTGTGTCTCAGCCATTAAAAAACTCTCCTTTGGATTAGGCGTGACGAATATGAAAATTTTACGGTACCTGCTGGTAAAAGCAATGCCCCTTGTGAATACCGCGAGAGGCAATACCCTTGTAATACAAAGGGTTATAAATCGTTAGAGCCCCATGTTTCGAAAAATACGCGTTTTCAGACGGTGGTTTGAACTTCTTACCGGCTGATTCCTGTATCTGCGTGGAACCGATCATCCGGTATTAGCCCGATGATCACATTGAATATTAGATCTAGATAGACGACTGACAGGGCCAACGGGGCTGACATCGAATGGTGAGAGCGGTAAATTGGACAAACGCCGCAAACGGTTGGGGAAACGCGTGATTCGAGTCATCACAATTATTCTATTTTTGCTTGTCTTGCCGACGTTCGCTGCGCGCAGTGCAGACCTTCAAATCAGTGTTGCCGAAATAATTAGCTACGGCATCTTCGAGACCCACTCGGCGGTAAGACGCAGTGGTTTTTCCCGGAGCACCGTTGCGGCGGACAACGTCACCGGCGTGAAATTCACGGACTTTACCAAAACGATTCCCGGCAAGCTGGGTACTAATTTTGGTTTTCAGTACAGCATTAACACCAGGCCGAGGGGTCAGAAACTCCAGATTCGGTCAGTAATCCGCTTCCCAGAACCAGGGGTACAGAAACCGGGTGGCAAGCTCTATAGAGAGTCCGTCGAAAAAACAGAAATCATTATTGGCGAGCACAGCTTGCACGGTTTTGGGTTCGATGAGCCCTGGGAGATTGTGCCAGGCGATTGGGAGTTTGAGGTTTGGTACAAGAAAGCCAGGTTGATTCGGAAGACGTTTACGGTGGTAGCTGAAGAGGGCAGCTAAAGGCTTCGCGGCCTATCACGGCTCACGACGCTCTCGATGTTTCTGTGAAACATCTGCCGCTTCATTGTTGCATGGATGGCTCAACTGCGTTTAGCTGCGCCAAGCCGCAGTTTTGGCTCTCGTCACTTCACTTCGTTCCAGTGACTGCCGCCGTTAACTTCGGTGCTGCGCACCTCCAGTTTACTTGGCGGAGGGGGAGAGATTCGAACTCTCGGTAGGGATAAACCTACGTCGGTTTTCAAGACCGGTGCATTCAACCGCTCTGCCACCCCTCCGTTTAGCGTCTTCGAGCCGCTGGCTCTCCAGACGCGTTGCCTTTCGCCACTTCTTTTCAGTCCAGTGGCTTTCGGCCGCGTCTTCGAGCCGCTGGCTCTCCAGACGCGTTGCGCACTATAAGCGATTCCCCGCTTGTTGTTAAGCGGTGAGTTCATTAGGGTTGGTCCGTGGAAACGATCATTCTCATGGCACTTGGCAGCGCTGCGGTTCTTTACTGGTGGGCATCTCTTCAGTGCAAGACTTATGCGGTGACCTTTGCGCGCCGTGAGTGCGACAAGCAGGGCGTTCAGTTGCTGGACCAGACTGTGCAGCAGATCAAGTTATCCATGAGTCGCGATCGCAATGATCGCTGGCGCATCTGGCGTGAATACCGATTCGAATACTCCCTTGATGGGGTTAATCGCTATGAAGGCAGGCTGATCATGTTGGGATACCGGCTTTTACGGAGTGCCCTTGAGACGTCTGACCCAATTATTCATTAGCCTGGCATTCCTTACTGGCTGTGCTTCAACCAGTGATCTCGTCTGTGAACTTGAGATCGAACCAATGTCTGTCACGCCTTCGCTTACCATCAGTCACCTCGACTCTGTACCCATTCGCAATAGCGAGCGCGAAGAAGAGGTCTTCAACACCCTTCATGCGCTGGGGTGTGACGTTTCGCTTCAAAACTTGCCTCACGGCAGGGGAGCAAATGTAATCTGTACGATTACAGGCGAGTCTGATGAAGAAATCCTGATTGCCGCACACCATGACAGGCTTGGTAGTGGCAGGGGTGTCGCTGATAACTGGACGGGAATCACCATCCTGCTTGATCTCGCAACCCACTACCTGAAGCATCCACCGATCCATACGATTCGGTTAGTAGCCTTCGCAGACGAGGAAAACGATATGAGAGGCTCATATCACTATGTCAGACAGCTCAAGCGGGGAAGAGGCACTAGGCCTCGGGTGATGGTAAATATCGATACTGTGGGTGTCGGTGCGCTGCGTCTTGATTATCGAAGCTCCCCTGAGCTTGCCTGTGTTGCGCGTGCAGTCGGCGATACGCATGACGTGCCGTTACCATCACCTCGCCTTAGCAACATGGCCGGTGACTGGGAGCCGTTCATGGCAAAGGGTATCCCTGTGTTGCATTTTCATTCGTTGGACGACAGATCCATGGGGATGCTGCATACCTATCGGGACAGAAGAGATCTCGTCAATGACAGGCGATTGTCACAGGCTCTGGGGATTATCGCCGGTACAATTTCGGCGCTAGATCATGGCATAGACCTCACCCTGTCTGTTGATTGAACTGTGTATCGAATACTTCGAGCCAGCTCTGCAGGTCGGTATCCTCTGCGGCGATAAGTAACACACCCATTAAGTAAGTGTCTTCCTTCTGCCGTACCCAGCGAACCTCACCCCGAAGCAGGTACATGGCAAAAGGCTCACCTATTCCAATAGTGATATTGAGGCGTGTCGACGTACTCAGTTCGGCGTTGGTGGAGAACTGTATGCCATGGGCGGAAAAGTCGATGGCTTCACATTGCAGGGACTGACCAACCATATCCGGATCCTGTTCGGATTCATGAACATGGACAAAAAAGCGTACGTCGACGTCGACGCGCTGTTCACTGCGTTGTTCTGTACTCATTAGGTTTCCCGCTAATTTGGATCGATCAGACTTCTATAGGTTTTCAGGTGTTTGAGGGCTTCGGCGTGTTCGCCGACAAGCTCGTACAGCCTGGATAGGTTGTAGTGTGCATCAGCGAGGTTGGCAGCTTGTTTGTATGCAGTGATCGCATCCTGTATCCGGCCCATGTCTTCGAACAGGGTGCCGAGATTAAAGGCAGCAAGCACATTGTCCGGCTCAGCCGTGAGCGCGTGATTATAGTGATCTTCCGCCGTTTCATACTCACCTGCCTCCTGCAGAAGACGCCCGATATTGACGTGGGCATCCGAATGATACGGGTCCAGCTCCAGAGCGCGAAGGTAAGCGGCAGGCGCGTCTTCCGGAGATACAGCTTCGAGATCGACGCCGAGGTCGAACCAGTCGTCCGAGGTGAGTTGATCACTCTGTGACGCCGCTTCTGCTGCCTGACGTGCCAGGGGGGCAACGGTACCGGCGAGATCTGCAATCGCAAAGTTAAAGTGCAACTGACCGGAATCGGGATTATAGACCTGATCTTCTTCTCTGATGACGACAGCACCACCGTCGCCCGTGATTCTGAGTGATGTCAAAGGTCGATTGGAGGGTAACTTCATTTTGAGTTTGAACAGGGCATTATTAATCTGCGCACGCCGAACGCCTGCCTGCAGGAGTTCTTTGGCCGTACGAAGAACGATGATGTCCTGGAAGTTAAACCTGTACTGGTTGCCCGGAGTCCGGGCTGGCTCAATAATACCTGCGCGAGCAATTTCCCGAATAAGCTCCGGCGGGAGTTCCAACAGTTCCGCTATATCACGGGTGGAGTAGCCCTTCATCTGCCCAGGAATTTCCTTATATCGTTTGCTGGACTAATTCGGATCGAGCATATGGTGTCTGACTTCATCTGTATAGTTTTCCGGTCGGAAATTTTCTGAAGTGACCTGTTACCAGCGCTGAGTGGCTGTCATGGGCTCATCGCACTGGATACTGGCAAGAGTCAATAAGTGACCGAAGAAGGCTCGCAACCAGATTTCAAGTGGAGTTGAAATAGTGGGTCCCGGGCAGACTGAACGCTATATAATGCGCGGCTTGAGCAACACTCGAGGTAGAAATGACCGGTTTCAAGTGGGACGATCCCTTTTTTCTCGATGAACAGCTGTCTGAAGATGAGAGGCAGATACGTGACGCGGCGAGAGCCTACTCTCAGGAAAGGCTGCTGCCGAGAGTCAGGCAGGCTTACCGGGAAGAACACTTTGACCGGGAAATCATGAATGAGATGGGTGAGCTCGGTTTGCTCGGCTCAACCTTTCCTGAAAAATACGGCTGTTCCAACGTCAACTATGTCTCCTACGGCCTGGTTGCCCGCGAAGTTGAACGGGTGGATTCAGGATATCGTTCAGCCATGAGTGTGCAGTCCTCACTGGTGATGTATCCCATTTACGCCTACGGCACTGAACAGCAACGGGAAAAATATCTGCCAAAGTTGGCGACGGGTGAATGGGTTGGGTGCTTCGGTCTGACAGAGCCTGATCATGGCTCCGACCCAGGCAGCATGATCACCCGAGCAGAAAAAACCGACAGCGGTTACCTGCTCAACGGTGCCAAGATGTGGATCACCAATTCACCCATTGCAGACCTGGCTGTCGTGTGGGCGAAACTTGATGACAAGATTCGAGGATTTGTGGTCGAGCGGGGCACCCCGGGATTCGAGACACCTAAAATCGAGGGCAAGTTCAGTCTCAGGGCTTCCGTGACGGGCGAAATCGTTCTGAGCGATGTTGAAGTGCCCGAAGAAAATCTACTGCCAAAAGCGAAGGGCCTTAGCGGCCCCTTCGGCTGTCTGAACAAGGCGCGCTATGGTATTGCCTGGGGCTCTATTGGCGCTGCGGAATTCTGTTGGCATGCAGCTCGGGACTATACGCTGGAGCGTAAACAGTTCGGCCGACCATTGGCGGCGAATCAGCTGATTCAAAAGAAACTCGCTGATATGCAGACAGAGATCACTCTGGGTCTGCAGGGCGCTCTTCGGCTGGGCCGTTTGATGGACGACGACAATTGTCCGACTGAGAACATATCACTGATGAAGCGTAACAACTGCGGTAAGGCACTGGATATCGCGAGAATGGCAAGGGATATGCACGGAGGCAACGGCATTTCCGATGAATATCATGTCATTCGACATGCCATGAATCTCGAAACCGTGAACACCTATGAAGGGACCCACGATATCCACGCATTGATTCTCGGGCGGGCCCAAACCGGTTTACAGGCTTTCTCATAGCAGCAATAAAACAGTTGAAGATTCCAATGTAGGTTAATGCCTACAAGTTTGACCTCAATTCACTGCCTGTAATCACCACTGTTCACCTACTTCCAATCCCCTCGAAGCCGGTTTAAGGTTAACCCTGCTTTAAGGGAACTGAAGCAAGGAGCGCAAGTGATAAGAGTAATCGTTGTTGACGACCACCAGTTGGTTCGTATTGGTACACGCAGACTACTCGAAGATATCCCAGGGTTTGAGATCATTGCCGATGCCGGTAGTGGTGAAGAGGCGGTCGAGCTCGTTATCCGACACAAACCAGATGTGGTGTTAATGGATATCCAGATGCCCGGCATTGGCGGCCTTGAAGCGACCAGGCGCTGTCTGCGGGCTCACCCGGAGGTTAAAGTTCTTGCGGTCACCATCTACGAGGATGAACCCTACCCATCGAAGCTTCTACAAGTTGGCGCGTCCGGTTATCTGACAAAGCGGGCAGATGTCGATGAAATGGTACTTGCCATTAAGAAGGTGGTAGGGGGGCAGCGCTACATCAGTGCCGAAATAGCTCAGCATCTTGCGTTGAGACCATTTTCCGAAGACGAAGTGTCACCCTTCGACCAGTTGAGCTCCCGTGAAATGCAGATAACACTCATGGTGATCATGGGCCACAAGGTACAGGAAATTTCCGAAAAGCTGTCATTGAGCCCCAAAACGGTTAACAGTTATCGTTATCGGGTCTTTGAAAAACTCGACCTGCAAAATGATGTTGGTTTGACTCGTCTGGCGATTAAGCATGGCATCATCGATGCCGAGGTTGCGGCTTAGCGGTCTGCAGGCTGCAACGCAGCCGAAGATCCGCAGCCGAAAGCCACTGGACCGAAGGGAAGTGGCGAAAGGCGAGCTGTATCTGCTCAGCTGAAAATTGCCGTTACCACCACTGTTAGAATGGTCGCGTGAATATCGCTCTCGCCACCCAACTCGAAGACTGCAGGAAGTGCCGCCGGCTTGCGCGTCAGCTCCAACGTCTGCGGCAAACCCACCCCGACTACTGGAATCGCCCTGTACCTGCGAGCGGAGATCGACAGGCGCCGGTCCTGATTGTCGGTCTGGCACCTGGAATGCACGGGGCCAACAAGACTGGGCAACCCTTTGTTGGTGACGCGTCGGGTGAGCTACTCTACAGATCATTGGATAGATTCAAGATAACGACGCAAGTGCGCATCACTAACGCCGTTAAGTGTCTACCCGTGAAGAATCTACCGAATAGCACCGAAGTTAAAAACTGCAGCCGGTTTCTTCAATCCGAGCTATTCGAGCATATGACCGTGAAAAATGCCGTCGTTCTCGCCTTGGGTGGCGTTGCTCACCGCGCCGTAATTTCAGCACTAGGATTGAGACAGGTTGACCATCCATTTGGCCATGGCGTGATACATCAACTGGATCAACCATCGGGCCAGTTGACGCTGGTTGATTCGTATCACTGTAGTCGCTATAACACACAAACAGGCCGACTGACTGAAGACATGTTTCTCGAGGTGGTTAGACAGGTCCGCGACATTGCCAACCCATGACTGAATTCGACGCAAAATCCTTTCTGAAAACTTTGCCCACTCGCCCTGGCGTCTATCGCATGCAGGATGAAGCCGGAGAGGTTCTTTATGTTGGTAAAGCCAAGAGCCTGAAGAGCCGTGTGTCCAGTTATTTCAGAAGCACAGCGCTAGATGTAAAAACCATGGCTCTGGTAGCTAAAATTGCCGATGTTCAGACGACGGTAACCGGGAGTGAAACAGAAGCGCTGCTACTGGAACAGTCGCTTATCAAGGAGTATCGACCACCCTACAATATTGTATTTCGGGACGATAAATCCTACCCCTACATTTTCCTGTCCAGCGAAGACAGATATCCAAGGCTTGCATTTCATCGCGGCGCACAGAAGAAAAAGGGTAGATATTTTGGACCTTTCCCCAGCGCTTACAGCGTTCGCGATTCGCTCAACATTCTTCAGAAGGTATTTCAGGTCCGGCAGTGTGAGGATACGTTTTTCAAGAATCGAACCCGCCCATGCCTGCAGTATCAAATCAAGCGCTGCTCTGGCCCCTGCTGCGATCTGATTTCACCGGGTGACTATGCCGATGATGTCGACCATGCCGTCATGTTTCTCGAAGGCAGGAGCAAGTCGGTCATGAATGACTACGCCAATAAGATGGAAGAGGCGTCCAAGAACCTCGACTTTGAAAGAGCTGCCCACTACCGGGACCAGGTGACTCACCTCAGGCGGATACAGGAGCAGCAGTATGTTGTCGGTGATCAGGGCGATATAGATGTCATGGCGGTCACCATCAGCCCCGGTGGGGTCTGCGTACTGGTGATGTTCATTCGAGGCGGACGGCTACTGGGCAACAAAACCTATTTCCCCAAGACTCGACTTGATGAGGATGAAGCGGCAGTACTTGGCGCCTTCCTGCCTCAGTTTTACCTGACCGGCGAAAGCGGACGGGAAACACCCTCTGAAGTCATCGTTAGCGCCCAACTTGAGGACAAATCTATACTCGCAGAAGCTTTGAGTGAAAAGGCAGGTAGAAAGATAAGTTTGTCTGACTCAGTCAGAACACATAGAAAACGCTGGGTCGATCTGGCCGTGACCAATGCAGAGCAGAGCCTCGGCGCGCATCTCGCCAATCGCAACAACCTGCAGCAACGCTTCCGGTCCCTGCAGGAGGCGATGTCGCTGGAAGAATTACCCATGCGACTGGAGTGTTTTGATATCAGCCACAGTTCCGGTGAAGCGACCGTCGCATCATGTGTGGTGTTCGATCAAAATGGGCCGCTGAAATCCGATTATCGGCGGTTCAACATAGACGACATCACTCCCGGTGACGATTACGCCGCCATGTCTCAGGCGCTTAACCGACGATACACTCGCCTTAAAAAGGGGGAAGGGCAACTACCGGATATTCTCTTTATCGATGGCGGAAAGGGTCAACTCGGTGAAGCCGAAAAAATTATGGAGGAACTACAAATAGAGGGTGTTCTACTGGTTGGTGTGGCGAAGGGACCGGGCCGAAAAGCCGGTCTGGAAACCCTGATCGTATCCAACGGTCCAGAGCTGCAACTGCCCCCAGACAGTCCTGCACTGCACCTGATTCAGCATATCCGGGACGAAAGCCACCGATTCGCGATCACGGCTCATCGCAATCGTCGAGGTAAAAAACGGACCGAATCTATACTTGAGGGTATTGACGGCGTGGGTCCAAAGCGCAGAAGGGCGCTTTTGAGGCATTTTGGGGGTACCGCACAGGTACATAGCGCCAGTGCCGAAGAGCTGGCCAAAGTAGAGGGAATCAATAGCATTCTTGCGGAGCACATTTATGCGACACTACACCATTAGTAAACTTGAGCTTTCGTAGGACAATTCTCCCCAGATGTTTAGCAAGATCAGTACACCCAATCTCCTGACAGCATTACGTATCGTCCTAATCCCGGTTCTTGTAGCCGTTTTCTACCTGGCACCGCTGGAATGGCGGTATCTGGCGTCTTCTGCAGTTTTCACAGTTGCATCGATCACAGACTGGCTGGACGGATATCTTGCGCGAAAGTGGGGTCAGCTAACGCCGTTCGGTGCATTCCTCGACCCTGTAGCGGACAAGCTGATCGTCGCTGTGGCGCTCGTTCTTCTTGTTGAAGTCCATGCCAGCGCCATCCTCGCGGTACCCGCACTCGTTATTGTCGGAAGAGAAATCGTTGTTTCGGCACTGCGTGAGTGGATGGCTCACTATAGTGATATGCGCAGTGTCGCAGTCTCCGTCGTGGGCAAAATTAAAACCGCATTCCAGATGATAGCCATCATCGTCCTGCTGGCAGCAGGACCCGGAAAGAGTAACCCGATGATTGTCGGCTATACGTTGCTCTATTTCGCGGCTGGTCTGACACTCTGGTCTATGTACGAGTATCTAAAGCTGGCCTGGCCCGATCTATCTTCCGGCATGATCAATGAGGACAAGGATTGATCACGCCACCGGAGCAGATTGAGATATCAGCTACGGTCTCTGATGAGTTCACATTTAAACGCATCTGGCAGGCGACTGCGGAGGAGCCAGACATCCTGTCGAGGGCATTCAAAGCCGGACTTGCCAGCGACCGGCTTTCCTGGGTATTTATTGCCGGCTACCAGAGCGCGCTACGAAGAGTTTTCAAGCATTTACCCGAAAAAGAGTGGTGGGCCTTCGCTGTGTCGGAAGACAAGACTGGGGAGTTACCCGGTGTATCACTGTCCGATGGTTGCCTGAACGGTGTTAAAACCTGGGTCGCAACCTCCAAACATCTTGATGGAGCCATCGTAACCGCCGGCCGGTCCTGCTATCGGGTTTCAGCACACACACAAGGAGCCGCACTCGAGCACTCTCCGCCAGCGGAATTCCTGGGAGAAATGTCCGTAGGTAAGCTGACCCTGACTAACCTTGAAGCTGGGGAGTCTGTCTCTATGACAGGGGATTTTGGCATTGCTGAACCAACTTTCCTGGCTGCCGCCTCCTGCGGCTTCCTGTTACGAGAAACAAAACGCCTGGCCATGTCAGGTATGGATGAGCGAATCAGGTTGATTACCGCAGACCTATCAAACTTTTATGACACTGGACCCGAATCTGATATCAAGGAACTGCACCGCATCTATTGTCTGGTGTCAGATCTCGGTAAGGAATGCGGCAGCATGGCTTCTGAGTGTGGTGACAGATCAGCGGGTGACTGGGCGGTCAACGGCAAGTTACTGGGTCTCTATAAACGCGGACTTGCCAGCAGAATAGAGTCATGAACTTTCCCTGGAGGTAAGGCAGCGTGACACGCTCGAAACACTTGCCGATGTTGAAGAACCGATCTGCGTCCCTATGTTGAATATGTACAAAGCGGTGATAACGGGTTTGCGTCGACGACGCTGCGCATTGCCGACGGCATGGAGTTTTCGGTTTATCTAGGAGGAAATGCTTGAGGGAATTGGAGGACGGGACGGGACTCGAACCCGTGTACGCGGTTTTGCAAACCGATGCCTAACCACTTGGCTACCCGTCCTTGTTGGTTGTACCGTCATTCTGAACCCTCGAAGAGGGAGAAGAATCTGGGCGAGATCCTTCGCTTCGCTCAGGATGACTAGAACATCTCAGGATGACCATATCATCTCGGGATGACCAGAACATCTCAGCATGATGCCATTGCGGGCCGCAGTCTACGGGTTTCGACTACCTGCCGCAAGCAGGCTGCTGACTATCCTCATGACAACCGCGCCGGCTTCTTCTGCACTGAGTCGTTGATCGTTGCGAAGCTGATTCCACATATCGAATGAAAGTGCCGCCTCCAGTCCTTCGACCAGTGGCCTGTCCTCGAGCAGTTCCGATGGGATCAACGCAAGCAGTCTCTGGCGTTCATCCCGAACGATTTCCATATGTCGGGTCAGCAATACTGTTGATTGGAACTTCAGCGCTTCAGCAGCTACGCGGTAAGGCATAATAATCTCGTAGACACTGATTCTGCGATCAACCATCTGCGTCAGATTTTCCTGCCAGTCGCGGCCAGTTCCGGGTTCATCAACGATGGATTCGATACGTTCGTTGATGGCGCCGGCCATTTCCGCATACAGACTCTCCATATCCTTGAAGCGACGGAAAACGGTGCGTAGTCCAACCTGAGCGCGCTTGGCAACCTCTTCAGCTGTCGGTGCAATACGACCTTCACGAACCAGTTCGAGCATAGCGGAAACGATTTTTCGTTTGCTGCCTTCGCTCCTCAGCTTGCGACCATCGGTCGTCGTGTTAATGTCTTCTACATCCATGGACAAGAGTAATGGCACGAGGTATGTCAGTATTATGACAAAAGAATGGCATGAGAAATACCATGACATCCGGTTTGAAGAGAAGGATCACGGCATTCTTCTGATGACGCTGGATCGACCGGAAAGCCTGAACGCAACCGATGCAAGAATGCACAATGCGTTATCCAGGCTTTGGCTGGATATCGACGACGATCCTGATGTCAGGGTGGTAGTAGTAACAGGAGCAGGTGATGCGTTTTCTGCCGGTGGCGATCTCAATTGGATCGAAACCATGGTCAATGACTACGATGGAATGAAGGCCGCTCTGCGTGAAGCAGGCGACATCGTCTATCGCATGTCACAGTGCCCGAAGATCATTATTTCAGCAATTAACGGCACGGCCGTCGGCGCGGGTCTGGCCATTGCACTTATGGCGGACATCAGCATCATGGCGGAAGAGGCCAAAATAACGGATGGCCACGTCCGTTTGGGTGTCGCTGCGGGTGATCACGCCAATATCGTCTGGCCGCTTCTCTGTGGCCTTGCCAAAGCAAAGTACTATTTGTTGACCGCAGAATTCATAGATGGAAAGACGGCAGACCAGATCGGTCTGGTCAGCAAAGCAGTTCCCCGAGATCAACTCATGGAAGAAGCCATGAAAGTGGCAACAAAAATTGCCACTGGCCCCCAGGATGCCGCCAGGTGGACCAAGCGTGCACTCAATCTCTGGGTGACACAGGCCGCACCTGCGTTCGATGCCAGCCTGGCACTTGAGATGCTGAGCTTTATGGGACCTGACCCCAAAGAAGGTGTTGCTGCGTTAAAAGAGAAGCGACGACCAAACTTTGATTGAGTGCGGTCTTGTCGATCGTTAAACTACGCGCCTCCTTTATGGAGACTGCCCGGGTGGTGAAATTGGTAGACACGCGAGACTTAAAATCTCGTCGCTTTAGGGCGGTGCCGGTTCGAGCCCGGCCCCGGGCACCACTAACTGCGGGGTATCGAACAGCATCGTAGCAAGCCCAATGGTAGGCACCGAAGGTGCCGGGCTAGGCGCCCCCGTTCGAGCCCGGCCCCGGGCACCACTAACTGCGGGGTA
>JABHYO010000156.1 GCA_018656865.1 Gammaproteobacteria bacterium
GCGACCCGCTCACGAAAAACAGCTGCCCTCGGCACACCCTCCACAACCGGCTGCCATCGCAGCACGAAGTCCCGGTCCATGGAAACCTCCCCTTGGCTCAGCTCAACCCGATAGATTTCATCGCGTCTTGTGACAGACACGGGATGATATGGGCTCGCGATTTCCTTCAGATCAAGCCCCGTTTCTAGCGAAATAGAGATGGATATTGGATTGACGATCTCCTGTCCCAAGCGCTCTGTCATCGGCGGCGAAATTAGATGGGCATCGGCAACTTCTGTTGTCGGCATCGCCCAGCCATGGGCATCGGTCACCAGCGGTACGCCATCTGTAAGAGGGCGACCTGGCATGAACCTGGGCGTCAGCGTCATCGGCAGGCGCAGACTGAATTCACCATAATCGTAGTCCACTGTCTGTATGTAGGTGATCTCTATCTCGACAACTTCACCGGGTCCGATGTTGGCCACATTCTGCCGAAATAGATTCGGTCGCGACTGCTCGGTCAGGGCTGCTTTCTTCCCTTCCGACTTCGCCTTGTTGTAAATCTTTCTTGCAACCTCTTTCTCCTTGATCTTCGCCCTGATCACTCGCTCGCCAATGATCATCTTCATGCCACTGACAGCCGCTGTGTCAGCCATCGGCATGACATAAACGGCTTCGCGCCAATCCTGAGTCTGGTTTCTGAAGGTCTGAGTGAGAGTGACGTGGGCGATAATCCCGGTAATTTTTAACTCTGCATGGCTCTTCAGGTGCAGCGCGGCAAGATGTCGCCCGCTTTCTTTTCTAAAAAGGATCTGCCCCGAACCAATATCTTCGAAGGCCGCAGCAGATATCGGTCGGGGTGATCCCACCCCAAAAAAAAGAATGACAAGAAAAGTTGATAGAGGTCGACGAAACAAGACAGCGCTCCCGGTTGTGAACGCTGTCTATTAAAGAAAAAGATCCTGACTTTATCGGCTGAAAATCAGGTCAATTTGATGACAAAAAGTGAAGAGATGCGTTAGTTCTTGTCCGAGAACGCAATACCGTGGTGCTAGTAAGACCCTATTGAGCACAGTCGATGCATAACGTTGCGTGCGGAACGGCTTCGAGTCGCGCATCGCTGATGGTTTCCCCACAACTGGCACAGCGATCAAAATACTCCGAGTCGATCCTTGCCAGGGCAACCTCGATGGCCTTCAGCTCTTCTTTGGCTTCAAGTTCAAGGTTAACCAGCACCTGATCATTTTCACGTTCTACGGATTGTTCATCAAACTGCTTGCTGATCTTGCGATTGCCAAAATCCCGGTCGATCTTGGCGACACGGACCTCCAGCTCTTCCTTTTCTTTTTGCAACATTGAACCAAGTGTTTTTCTGTCCACAACCAAGGCACCTCCATCAGAACTACATCTTCATCATATCCGTTTAAGGCCGGCATCCCCTTGATATGAATCAAGAGGGAGACCTCTCAGGGCTGCCGCACTCTGGGAACGACACCGCCGACAGTGATCAGTGATTCCACACAATCACGCACAGATTTATCCAGCGGAATAAAATCCATGTCAAGCAGGTTGCGGACCCTGTCATTTCGCAGTTCACACTGAGCCCATATTCCACGTAATTCCTCTTCTCTGGCCTGAATTCTTTCGGGAAAGGGATCGGTCACATCAGGTGCATCGAACTGAAGCTCCGGTAACAACCGATCGATATCCGCGCAGACATCTTCCACATTAGACCGTTCTGTCGACCAGGACAGGTAGCGTTCACCATTTGAGACTTCAGCATGCTCTAAAAGTCCAACATGAACGGCTGCCGTATCCCTCACATCGACGGTCATCCAGGGCCGGTATGCATCTGTTTGGTAATACTTTCCAGTCAACATCATCTCGATGTTGTGCTGCCACGGTCCGCCTTCTTTTTGATGCGAGGATAGAATCGGCCCTACATTGTCAGATGGGCAGCAGGTGATCGCATCCCATCTGCCACTCAATTCGGCCGCATCAGAAAATGCATGCTGCGCCAGCACCTTGCCCAAAGAATAACCCTGGCCGCGCTCCGGCGTGCGCTTGGGATGATCTTCGATCGGCTCACGATCTTCAAATATCACCGGCCGCCGGACCAGCTCATGAATATCACCTTCGGCTATGATCGCTGCCAGACTCGATGTAACGACAATCCGGTTTACCCATTCAGATTTATTAATGCTGTCAACAATATGATCACAAACCCCCTGAATATAATCCTGATCCTGATAGTCGCTGACATGCGACACATGACATACGCCATGGCAGCCCTTGAAAATCTCATCAAAACATCCTGGATCGTCGAGGTCCGCCGTATGCAGTGTCAATCTCCCGGATGCATAGCCTCCCATGCTCTTGAGAAAACCTACCTTGTTTTCGTCTTCAACATCACGAACACAGGCTCTGACACGATAGCCCTTTTCCAACAACAGCTTCACAACCCAGCCGCCGATAAATCCGGCACTGCCGGTAACTGCAATAGTGCTGCCCTTGGGTACGGGTGCCATAACTTCCTCCTCTAATACTGTCGCAGCATAACGATCTCTTGCTGCCTGACGCAACGCAGGCTGGAAAAACATGACCACTCATGCTTTAGTCAGCTTTCGCACTGAACTCGGAAGAAGCCGGTTCCTAATTTGAATTCCCCTCGAACCAGGCAAGTGGTCACCGAATCCCGCCAACTGTTTCACCTTGCACTCCCACTCATGGGTGCCCAACTGGCACAGATGGGCATGGGTGTCGCCGATACGATCATGGCTGGCCGCTACTCCTCTGCTGACCTCGCCGGTATCGCACTCGGCACCAGCATTCTATGGCCAAGCATGATGCTGGTCATGGGAGTACTGCAGGCAATCACACCAACGGTCGCTCAGCTCAACGGCGCCAGAGACTATCCTGCTATCGGAGATGTCATCCGCCAGGGCATCTGGCTCGGTATAGGTGGTGGACTCTTCGTTGTCGCCATCCTGAATAATGTAGAACCCGTTTATCACATGATGAAAGTGGATCCGGTGGCAGTCGCCATTTCGGTACCGTATCTGAAGATGTGCTCCATGGGTATTCCAGCCCTCATGTGCTTTTTTTGTCTCCGATTTTTAGCAGACGGGATGGGGTACACACGGCCGGCGTTGATCATTGCCATCAGCGGCCTACTACTCAAAATCCCTCTCAACTATGTGTTGATCTACGGAAAATTCGGTTTCCCTGAGATGGGCGGTGTCGGCTGTGGCGTTGCCCAGGCGGTGATCATGTGGCTGCAGCTCCTGCTGGTAACTTTCGTTGTCTTTCACAGGAGATTTGACAAAACGGGCTGGCGGTCAAAATTTTCGCCACCTCAGTGGCGCATGATCAAACCATTGCTTATCGTCGGTATACCAATCGGCACGACTATCTTTGCCGAGATGGGGCTCTTTTCTCTCACAACCCTTTTATTAGGTCGCTTTGGCGCCGAGGTTGTTGCCTCTCACAATATCGCCATGAACATCAATGCCATCTTTTTCATGCCACCTATGGCCCTCGGTATGGCGGCCACCATCAGAATAGGCTTTCGCGTTGGCGCCGGCGATATTATCGAGAGCCGAACCACTGCAGCCATCGCCTTCGCGACAACCGCGTTATTCGCAATTGGCGGCGCCATCCTTATCTACCTGTTCCGCGACCCGCTGGTTGGCGTCTATACCCGTGAGGCGGTCGTTATGAATCTCGCTTCGACGCTGCTGCTGTTTGTGGTCTTCTTTCTATTCTTTGACGCTTCTCAAGCAACATTCGTTGGCGCGCTACGGGGTTATAAGGATACGCGTATACCGATGTACATTGCGCTCTTCAGCTACTGGGTTGTTGGCCTGCCCATTGGCATCAGTTTAGGTTTTGGCTATGTCGGCGATGCCATGGGTGTCTACGGATTCTGGCTCGGCCTGGCTATTGGCGTCGGCACCGCAGCATCACTCATGGGCTATCGTCTCTGGCGTGTTAGTGGTGATCTAGCACTTATCGGAAAACTCTCTAACGAAGCGTAACAAAGGAAAACACCTGACGGTGTTCCGCTACCGCGGCAGATCGTCGGCAGCGACCCCAGGCTCGCCTGCAGACTGCTAACCAAAAGCACCTGCCTCGGCTATCCGGTCCACATCCTCGTCGGTATATCCCAGCATCAGCGCAACCTCTCGATTGTGCTCACCAAGTTCAGGCGTGGCGAAACTGACCCGGCCAGGTTCATTCGTGAACTTGATCGGTATACCGATATGTTCGTTACCATCGTCATCCTCAACAATCATTTGCCTGTA
>JABHYO010000026.1 GCA_018656865.1 Gammaproteobacteria bacterium
ATTCGAAGGTTCTGGGTCTGGCGACGATTGCTCTCATGTCCCTGATGTTGTTATTGCAACTCTCCAGTCAGGATGAGATGACGGAATCCGAATTGTTGTTGCCGGAACTTGAATCGAAACTATCAGCAGTGAAAGGTGTCGGTATTCGATCACTGGAAGATGACACAGGTGTGACGCTCAGAAAAAAGGATGGAAATTGGATTATCGAAGAAAAATCCGGCTACCCAGCCGATTTCGAGTCACTCTCGGAATTACTTAATCGACTTGCCGAGCTTGGTATCGCCGAGATCAAAACTGCCAAAGCCGAATACCACAACAAGCTGGGAGTGGAATCATCGGGGCAGAGTGCAGGGACGCTCATCTCAATTGAAGGGGAAGAGACTTATGAACTGATCGTAGGCAACGAAGCTACTTCCCGCGGTTCCTTTGTACGTCGACCGGAATCAGATCAGGTCTATCTCTCAGATGCAGAGGTCGACGTCAGCATTGAACCCATGGACTATCTGGATCCGGTGATCGTCAATGTGGATTCTGCCGAGGTTCAATCTATCACCGTGACCACTTCAGGTTCGTATCTCAGTGCCCATCGAAATGAAGAGAGTGGTGAAATGGTCATTCAAAACCTGCCCGATGGGGCTGAGCTGAAGTATTCGACCGTTGCCGACGGTCTCGCCCGGATGTTGATTAACTTGCGGTTCACAGACGTCGAAGTCCTTGATCCTGGACGATTTTCGTCTTCTTCCGTTGCGACGGTTGAGACAACGACTGGTGAGATAATTCGTGTGGAGACTTTGAAGGTTGAAGACAAATATTGGCTTCATCTGAACAGGGTCGAAACAGCAAACTGGCAATACGAGATCAGCGAATACACCTACAATGAGCTCAATAAGTCGATGGAAGACATGTTGAAGGTCGAAGAAACTGATGACGAATAGCTACCAGTTCCTTGAAATAGAGCGTGAAGGAGCGGTCACAACAGTCTGGTTGAACAGGCCGGACTCGTTGAATGCACTTAGTGTCGACTTAATGAGTGAGATTGAGCAGGTTTCTCTGGCCTTCCTTGACGATGAAGACACTCGCGTCGTTGTTTTTAGAGGTCGTGGTAAACATTTCAGCGCAGGTGCCGATCTAAAGCAGATGGGAGGTGGGCCAAGAAATATGGTGATGCGCAGGCGGGACTCAGCCCTGGGTGCACGAATGATCCGGGCGATAACGGAGATTCATCAGGTGACTATCGCAGGCATTCATGGCGCTGCACTGGGCGGCGCTGCCTGTATTGCCACCGCCTGCGACTTTCGCGTAGGGTCGGAGGACAGTTTTTGCGGTTACCCTGAGGTCAATCTGGGCATGAACCTTATGTGGCAGTCTCTGCCGCTTTGTGTGCACCTGATTGGTCCGGCCCGAGCGAAGCGCATGATCATGCTCGGTGACAACGAGGATGCAAAGACACTGCTGGAGTGGGGTTTCCTGGATGAAATAGTACCCAGCGAGCGACTTGATGAAACAGTGAACAAAATGGCGATCGCCTACGCTGCACAACCACCGGTCGCAACACAGATGATTAAACAAAGTGTTAATGCGGTCAGCTCGGCTCTGGATAGCGCTATTATGCATATGGATTCAGATCAGAATCTGCTCACCGGTAAGACTGAAGACCTGAAGGAAGGTATGCAGGCATTTTTGGAAAAGCGTGATCCGGAATTCAAAGGTAACTAGTTTCCGTCCGAAAAAGGCAGTTTTCAGCACGATTTGATGCGACATTCCAAAGGCGTTAGTTTGTAAATCAAATAGTTATCAGGAAACTAGCACCGCGGTATCGATTTCTCGGACAGGAACTAACTAGTTTCCGTCCGAAAAAGGCAGTTCTCAAGGGTGTTAGGCACGACTGCCCAATATTGTTAGTTTAGAAATCAGCGGGTTATCAGGAAACTAGCACCGCGGTATCGATTTCTCGGACAGGAACTAACTAGTTGGCCTAAGGCAAAGCCCCGTTATGCTGAGCGGCCGGCGTCGCGCATGATCGAAGGATCTGGTTTGTCTGGAGATCCTTCGCTACGCTCAGGATGACAGGCGTCTGCTCAGGATGACAGGCGTCTGCTCAGGATGACAAGAGCCCCCTCAGGATGATTCGATCACCGCAATTACCTGATCTTCGTCCACAGAATCTTCCTCACTGACCAGAATTTCCACAAGGCGCCCACTACAGGGAGCCTCGATTGGAATCTCCATCTTCATGGATTCGAGAATCATGATGACGTCTTCCTCATTCAGCGGATCGCCGGTCTTGGCTGTAATCTTCCAGACATTACCAGTGACATCCGTTCTAACTTCGACCTTTGCCATGTCTAAGAGGGGTGTTCCTTACTGATCGAACATGATGACGTGCCTTGCTTCCTGGCCCGTCTTCAGGGCATCGAGAGCCTCGTTCACATCGCTTAGCTTGATGTGCTTGGAAATCATCTGGTCGAGATGCAGCTTGCCGTTGAGGTAAAAGTCGACAAATCTCGGCATATCCACTCTGAAGCGGTTAGAGCCCATATTTGAACCCTGGATTTTTTTCTCGAACAGGAAGTCGACCCCGTGCAGTTCCACCATGGTACCGACGGGAATCATGCCAATGACGGTTGCTGCACCGCCATGAGCCAACATTTGCCAGGCCTGTTCCGTTGTTGCCTTAAGACCGATGGCCTCAAAGGTGTAATCGCATCCGCCCTGGGTCAGTTCCATGACTTCACCCACAGCGTTGCCGGAGCTGGCATTGATGGTATGGGTTGCACCCACAGATTTAGCCATCTCGAGTTTGGCGTCTACCATGTCGACAGCAATGATCATGCCGGCACCGGCGATCGCGGCGCCGTTGATGGCGGCGAGGCCGACCCCGCCGCAGCCGATGACAGCAACCTTGGAACCGGGTTCGACACGGGCGGTATGGAAAACGGCGCCGACCCCTGTTGTTGTCGAACAGCCAATGAGAGCTGCGCGATCCATGGGCATGTCTTCCCGAATCTTCACCAGCGCATGTTCATGAATCAGCATCAATTCAGCGAAAGATGACAGGTTTAAGAATTGGTGGATGGTTTCGTCGCCTCTATAAAGACGCGGGCTTTCTTCTGCTTCCCGTGAAACTTCCGGGCTCTGACAGAGGGAAAGATGACCGGTCAGACACTTGTCACAGTGTCCACAAAAAGCAGAAAGACAGGTAATGACGTGATCACCTTTCTTAACGTAGGTAACGTCGGAGCCGACCTCTTCAACTATACCCGCGCTTTCATGGCCGAGAATAGTCGGTAGTGCAGAAGGGTAGTCTCCAGTGACGAAATGAAGATCGCTATGACAGACACCGGCAGCGATAGGCCGAACCAGAACCTCACGGGGGGCGGGTTTGGAGATTTCGACTTCCTCGATTTCGAGTGGTTTGTTCTGTTCGCGTAGTACGGCTGCTTTCATTGCTTCCTCTCGTCAAAATTAGGATCGCTAAAACTATCATGAACAAGTCCGGGAATGCCATGTGCAGAAGCCAGATGTATGCTGTTACGGTATCCTTAGATCCAACCTCTAGGAGAACAGCATGTCAGATCAAGTTTTCACCAATATGAAGGCCGTGGTGAGTGGGGCTACAGGTACAATCGGCAGGGCAATCTGTCAGCGAATCGTCGAAGACGGTGGTTCCGTCGTACTGCTGGGTCGGAATGAGGAAATGCTCAAGAAAGCGGTGGTCGAGATGGGCAGTCAGGCCTCCTATGCGATCGTCGATATTGACGATGACGATTCCGTTGAAGCCTTTGCCCGGACGCTGGATCGCGTCGATATATTGGTTTGCACCGCGGGCTGGACCGTTATCGGACCGGTCGATGATGTTCCGGTGGCTGATGCTGTGGACATGTTTAACGCACGATTTTTCGGGCAGTGTCGTCTGATCAAGAGTGCGCTGCCCAAATTCGACAATGGGGGCCTCATAGTGATGTGTTCCGGTGTGGCGACTGATGCTTACTATCCCAACTATGGTTTCGGTACAGCTGTATGTTCCGCAATTGATGCCTATGCCCATCACATTGCCGTTGAACTCGCGCCGCGCAAAATTCGGGTCAATTCCATCTCCCCGGGCTGGACGGTGCCGGTAGAACCAAATTCGAACTCCGCTGGACCCACACGCGTTTTTGCACCCGAAAAAGCTATGCCGGCGTTCAATACGGCGCTGGATTCACCCTTGCATGAAACCATTCCCCCAGAGGAATTCGCCGATGCGTTGGTATTCATGACCAGAGCCAAACATCTCACGGGTGAGATCGTCCGACTGGATGCGGGCAGGGGCTTGACTGATGTGCCGTTCGACGGCTTCGTAGAGATTAATCGATAGGCGAAAGCAAGTCATGGCCAAGCGGGCGATCATCGCCCTCGGATCAAATCTGGGGGAACCGGTTCAGAATCTGAAAGAGGCAGTAGAAAGGCTTCAACCACTCTCCGTAGCGGAAATCAGGTCGTCGTCGATCTGGAAATCAATGCCGGTTGGTTTTGAAGAAGAGGTACCCGAATTCTGCAATGCCGTTGTCGTGTTCGAGACAGATTTGGAAGCTCAGGCACTGCTTGATGCACTAAAAGCGATTGAGGCAGGCATGGGAAGATCTCCGCGCAAGTCAGGGAGCTATGAATCACGAGTCATTGATCTCGACATCATCGACCTGGGTGGGCTGGTACTTGATGAAACAGGACTGACGCTGCCGCATCCGGGGGCACATGAACGACGATTTGTTCTGCTGCCGTTGAAGGAGGTGGTACCGGACTATCGCTTCCCCGGCGTCGATTCGTCAATCAATGCGCTGATTGCCAGTGCACCGAGTTACCCCGTCCAGAGATTTATTCCCCTGAACCCTTTGGTGTGAAAGCAGGAACAGGAAAAGGCGAGATGTTACCGCTGGCTGTTGCCTCGGTAATTGAGCCGACTCCTTCCTTGGCGACCTCATCGATGCGAACAATGGCATGCATGGGAATATAGCTGCGGCTGACACCTTCAAACTCGGCCTTAAGTTTTTCTTCACTGGGATCGACCAGCATGCCAGAGCGTTCCCCGAATACCAGCTCCTCGATTTCGATAAAACCGTAGAGGTCAGATTGGTAAATCTGCCGGGCATAGATCTCATAGATCTGACCCTGGTTGAAGAAAACTATTTTGTATATCGGTGTCTGTGTCATAGGTGTGTGACCTGAATGAAGCGCGCAGTGTTCGTATTCCTAGGGTGCTTGTCAAGCTGCTTTCAAGATGGGGCTTTTAGTGTTCAATTTCAAGGCTATAATACGCGCCCTTTTCGCCTGGTCTTGGCCGGATGACGAAAGTATTTATTAAAACGCATGGCTGCCAGATGAATGAGTACGATTCATCCAAAATAGCCGACATGTTGAGTGGTTCTCATGACTATGAGCTGACCCGGGATGAGGCGGAGGCAGATCTGTTGCTGCTTAATACCTGCTCGGTCCGGGAAAAAGCTCAGGAAAAGGTGTTCCATCAATTAGGTCGCTGGCGCCAGCTGAAGGCGAAGAAACCGAGTCTCAAGATAGGTGTGGGTGGCTGTGTCGCCAGTCAGGAAGGTGAAGCGATTGCTGATCGCGCGCCCTATGTAGATGTGATCTTCGGGCCGCAGACTCTGCATCGGCTACCGGAGATGATCGATGCATCAAACCGGAGCGGCAGCACCCAGGTGGATATCAGTTTCCCCGAGATCGAGAAGTTCGATTGCCTATCGGAACCGTCTGTACAGGGTCCAAGTGCATTCGTTTCGGTTATGGAAGGCTGTAGCAAGTACTGTTCTTTCTGCGTTGTTCCCTATACCCGCGGTGAGGAAGTCAGTCGTCCATTAATGGATGTACTGCGTGAGATTTATCGTCTGGCTGAGAAGGGGGTACGCGAAGTAAATCTGCTGGGCCAGAATGTTAACGCGTATAGAGGTCGACTCAGTGACGATAGTGATCAGTTGGCGGACCTGGCCTACCTGATTTCCGTCGTGGCCGATATTGATGGGATTGATCGTATCCGTTACACCACTTCGCATCCGATGGAGTTCTCCGAAGCGCTTATCGATGTTTACGGGGACGTCCCGGCATTGGTTAATCATCTGCACCTACCTGTGCAGAGTGGCTCTGACCGAATCCTGGCGAAGATGAAGCGTGGCTATACGGCACTCGAATACAAATCGCGTATTCGCAGGCTGAGAACAATCCGCCCTGATATAAGCATTTCCAGTGATTTCATCGTCGGTTTCCCGGGTGAAACGGACGCAGATTTTGAAGCCACCATGAAACTGATTGAAGACGTGGGCTTCGATCATTCCTTTAGCTTTATTTACAGTGCCAGACCCGGTACTCCCGCCGCGGACCTTGCAGATGACACACCCCAGGGCGTTAAGAAAGACCGATTAGCGGTGTTGCAGGCAAGAATTCAGAACCAGGCCCAGAGAATCAGTGAGTCCATGATCGGGACCATTCAACACATTCTTGTTACCGGGGTTTCCAAAAAGGATCCTGGGCAGCTCCAGGGCCGGACGGAGAACAATCGTGTCGTGAATTTCACAGGCATCAACCAGGGGTTGATTGGCGAGTTTGTGCAGGTAGAAATTGGTGAAGCCTTGCCCAACTCCCTGCGTGGCCGGCTGATTGATTAAGCATCTCCACTATCTTTTTTTAAACCGATTATGGGTATATGCTCCATCTCCCGGTGTTATTACACGATGAACTTGCCAAACCCTGAGCCGCTCCAGGTCACTCTGGAACCCAACGACAGTAATCAGCTCGCCACCCTCTGCGGTCCTTTTGATGCCCATCTCAAACAGATCGAGCGACGTCTTGGTATTACCATAAAGAACCGCGGCAACGACTTTCAGTTGATTGGTGAAAGTCCGGTAGTAGACGCAGCAGGTGAACTGCTGAACCACTTGTATCGTGAGATCAAGGGCGGCACGGATCTAACCTCTGAAATTGTGCATCTATTTCTACAGGAATCAGGAGTGGAGGCTCTCCTTGCCGGAGAGGACGAAGACGAAAGCCTGATCCAGACCCGTAAGAAAAGCATCAAGCCCAGAGGAAGTAATCAGAAATCTTACGTTGATGCGGTCCGAAATCATGATATTAATTTTGGTATTGGTCCTGCGGGCACCGGTAAAACATACCTGGCGGTAGCGTGTGCAGTAGAAGCGCTGGAGCAGGAGAGGATACGCCGTATATTGCTGGTGCGCCCGGCTGTGGAGGCGGGTGAGAAACTTGGTTTTCTACCTGGGGATCTCAGTCAGAAGATCGACCCCTATCTCAGACCGCTCTATGACGCACTCTACGAGCTAGTTGGCTTTGAGCGGGTCGAGAAGTTAATTGAAAGACAGGTAATCGAAGTGGCACCGCTGGCGTATATGCGTGGTCGAACACTGAATGATTCCTTCATTATTCTGGATGAAAGTCAGAACACCACGGCAGAGCAGATGAAGATGTTTCTGACCCGAATTGGTTTTGGTTCGACAGTCGTTGTCACTGGTGATATCACGCAGATCGACCTTCCACCGAAAATCCTGTCTGGACTCAAGCATGTTCTGAAAGTGCTTTCGGGTGTAAAAGGTATTTCGTTTACGCACTTTGGTGCCAAGGATGTGGTCAGGCATCCCCTTGTGCAGCGGATTGTCGAAGCCTATGGCGAACATGAATCCCATAATTGAAGCAGCCTTGAGCGTGTCATCAACAGCCTTGAGCGTGTCATCAACAGCCTTGAGCGTGTCATCATGAACGGTGATCATCTGGTGGAGGTGTCTCGCTCAACTGATTCGGTTGATGAGGAACCTGACGAAGGTCAGATAGGTGATTGGGTTCGTGATGCCCTTAATCAACTTGGTCGCTCATCTGCCGAGGTCTCCGTACGGATCGTTGCGAAAGACGAAATGGCTTCACTCAACGAACAGTACCGGGGTAAGGCTAGTTCAACCAATGTCCTGTCATTCTCATCTGGAATTGCAACTGAAGAAAGAGACTTTCTTGGCGACATTGTTGTCTGCAACCAGGTTGTACTTGAAGAGAGCAGGCAATTTGGTCAATCCTGCGAGAACCGGTTTGCCCATATGATGGTTCACGGTCTCCTGCATCTATTGGGGCACGATCACATCGAAGATTCGGAACGGAAGGAAATGGAAGACCTTGAAAAGCAGTTGCTTGCGACATTTGGTATTTCGGATCCCTATGAGGTGGCGGGATGAGTGAACAGGAACACGAGCCAAAATCCTGGCTGACCCGGATTTTTCTTGCGTTGTCAGGTCAGCCGAGTTCACGGAGTGAACTGGTTGAGGTACTGCGTTCGGCGGAACAGCGTGAGTTGCTGGACGAAGAAGCCTTAAGAATTATTGAGGGAGCGCTATCTGTATCGGACAGGCAGGTTCGGGAGATCATGATCCCACGTGCTCAGGTTGTATTTGTCAGACTTGATGAATTGCCCGAAGAATTCTTGCCGACGGTTATCGGTAGTGGTCACTCTCGTTTTCCTGTGCTGGGGGAAAATCAGGATGAGGTGATTGGTATCCTTCTTGCCAAGGATCTCCTGCCGCTGGCGATGAAGGACAAAAAGCCGAAGTTTAATTTGCGCGATAGCCTAAGGCCGACTACAGCTATACCTGAAAGCAAACGCCTGGACGTCTTGTTGCAAGAATTCCGTCAAACCAGGAATCACCTGGCGGTGGTCTACGATGAGTACGGCGGTATCAGCGGTATCGTTACCATTGAGGACGTTCTGGAACAGATTGTCGGAGATATCGAAGACGAATATGACTTCGAAGAGGAAGGGTTTATTCACCAACACGCCAATGGCGCCTTCACCATTAAGGCTCTAACTCCAATTGAGGATTTCAACGAACACTTCGGTACAAGTTTCAGCGATGATGAGTTCGATACCATTGGCGGCGTCGTCACCAATGCCTTTGGCCACCTGCCGAAGCGAGATGAACAAGTGACCATTGATGGTTATCGATTCATGGTGCTCAACGCAGATGGTAGGCGAGTGCATCTGTTGCAGATGACGCTCCTGGATTAGCCGAACGGTTGATGAAAAGACGCGAAATTCTGCCGGACCTGGCTGTCATCCTTGCCGGTGGTTTGTTTCCATTAAGTCTAGCTCCGTTCGATTTCTGGCCCTTTGCCCTGTTGGCCCCGGGAATTCTTTTTGCCGTGACTTATGATGCCCCGTTGAAGCGCACGGTGCTGCGGTTTTACCTGTTCAACGTTGCCATGTTCGGTGTTGGCGTTTCCTGGATTTTTGTCTCTATCAACGTGTATGGCGGTGCTTCGTACCTACTTGCGGGATTCCTGGTCACACTATTTGTACTTGCCTGGTCACTGGTTTGCCTGCCGCAGGCATGGGTTTATGTTGTGTGGCTAAGAAATTCACCTTTGTCTGCTGTACTCGCCTTCTGCGGACTTTGGGTTCTGGAGGAATGGCTGCGAGGATGGTTCTTAACGGGTTTCCCCTGGCTTTTTCTTGGGTACGGTGTGATGGAAACGCCATTAGCCGGATTCGCGCCGGTGACGGGGATTTTCGGACTCAGTTTTGTTACCTGTCTTATCGGTGTCACCTTGTGGATTGCGTTCAAGTTTCGTCGTCCTGTCGTGCTGATAGTTCCGGCGCTGACAATGTTGTTGAGCCTGCTGCTGCAACAAGTATCGTTTACAAAGTCCGTGAGAGAGATTTCAGTTTCGCTGGTCCAGGGCAATGTCGATCAGCACGCGAAGTGGCTGGCTTCAAATAGACTGCCAATACTGAATCGTTATCTTACGGCTACGGAGTCTGAATGGGGCCGGGATTTGATTATCTGGCCGGAAGCGGCCATCACCATCTTTCATGATCAGGCAAGAGAGATTCTGGTACAGATCGGCAGCAGAACAGAAGGTTCAACTCTGGTGACGGGGATTCCTGATCTCAGCGAAGACGGACAATTTCAAAATACGGTGATTGCCCTCGGAGCAGGTGAGGGACAATACATCAAGCGGCGATTGGTCCCTTTTGGAGAATATGTACCGCTGGAATCTGTACTGCGAGGTATCATCCGGTTTTTCGATCTCCCCATGTCGAGGAACGTGACTGGTCCGTGGCAACAGACACCGCTTATGGCAGGTGATCTGCGGCTCTCGACGTCGATCTGTTATGAGGTGGTTTATCCCGACCTCGTCAGAGAGACGACACCCTCACCGGATCTTTTTGTCACGGTCAGCAATGACACCTGGTTTGGGAGGTCTATCGGGCCTTGGCAGCATCTGCAAATTGCAAGGCTGAGAGCTGCGGAAAATGGTCGCGGCCTGGTTCGAGCGACGAACAATGGGATTACGGCGATTATTGATTATAGAGGCGAGCTTGTCGCCAGCTTGCCTCAGTTCGAACAAGGTGTGCTTCGGGGTGATGTCGATATTAGAACTGGTATGACACCTTTTGCCAGGTTCGGTAGCTATCCCATTCTGATTTTATCGCTCCTGCTGGTTGCTGTTGGATTTTGTATCAGGCCTTCAGTCGCATAGCGACCTGCAGGCTGGTAGAATCGCCCCCTTTTTGAGTGGTTCGCAGGCGTGAGCGAAGAATCCTACCAGCACAGTACGGTTGAAAATGAGGCCCAGAAATACTGGGCGGACAACGGCAGTTTTGAAGTCACTGAGAACAGTGATAAACCAAAATTCTATTGCCTATCCATGTTCCCTTACCCCAGCGGTCAACTGCACATGGGGCATGTGCGAACCTACACACTTGGCGATGTCATCGGTCGGTTCCAGCGACTCAAAGGTAAAAACGTACTGCAGCCGATGGGTTGGGATGCCTTCGGTCTGCCCGCAGAAAATGCTGCGATCAAACGCAATATCCCGCCTGCAAAGTGGACCTACGGAAACATCGCGCACATGAAGGGGCAGTTCCAGGCGCTCGGTTTTGCTTTCGACTGGAGCCGCGAACTGGCAACCTGCGATCCCGATTATTATCGTTGGGAACAGTGGTTCTTTACCCGCATGTTCCGTAAGGGGCTTGTTTACAAGAAAGCAGCCTGGGTCAACTGGGATCCTGTGGATCAAACCGTGCTTGCCAACGAGCAGGTCATTGATGGTCGCGGCTGGCGATCCGATGCACCGGTTGAGCGGCGGGAACTGGCGCAGTGGTTCATCAAGATCACCGACTATGCCGAGGAACTGCTGGAGTACCTGGATAAGCTTCCCGGCTGGCCTGATAAAATCAAAACCATGCAGCGAAACTGGATCGGTCGCTCGGAAGGCGTTGAGATTCGGTTCCCTATGAAGGGTGCTGACGAGACACTGGATGTCTACACGACGAGACCCGACACCGTTATGGGTGTGACCTATCTTGCGGTCGCGCCTCAGCATCCGCTGGCTGTCAAAGCCGGTGAGTCAGATCCAGCACTTCAGGCGTTCCTTGAGGAATGCAATCGCACAAAGGTTGCTGAAGCTGACATGGCCAAGCTGGAAAAGCAGGGGATGGCAACAGGTTTCGAGGTCACTCACCCGATTACCGGCAAGGCTGTTCCCGTCTGGGTAGCCAACTTCGTATTGATGGAATACGGCTCTGGTGCCGTGATGTCCGTGCCGGGTCACGATCAGCGTGACTGGGAGTTCGCCAGGAAATTCGACCTGCCGATTCAGCAGGTAATTGCCCCGCTGCCAGATAGTGAAGAAGTCTGCGATCTGGATAAGTCGGCATTCACCGCCTACGGTACGCTGGTTAATTCGGGGGATTTCGATGGCCTCGATTTCAGCGCAGCGTTTGATGCGATCGCCGATGCCCTTGTTGCCAAAGGTCTTGGTGAGAGGCAGGTTAACTACCGGTTGCGGGACTGGGGTGTATCCCGTCAGCGCTACTGGGGTTGCCCGATTCCCATCATCAATTGTGACAAGTGTGGAGCAGTGCCGGTCCCGGATAAAGACCTGCCGGTGATACTGCCCACGGATGTCGAGTTTGAGGGTGTTGGGTCTCCCATCAAGAAGATGAAAGACTGGTATCAGACCCTCTGCCCGGAATGTGGCGGCGACGCTGAGAGAGAGACAGATACCTTTGACACCTTTATGGAGTCCTCCTGGTACTACGCCCGTTTTGCCAGCAGCAACGCAGACTCAGCCATGCTCGATGAGAGGGCCAAGTACTGGACTTCGGTCGATCACTATGTCGGTGGTGAGGAACATGCCATTTTACACCTGCTCTATGCGCGTTTCTTTCACAAGCTGATGCGTGATGAGGGGCTGGTCGAGTCGGACGAGCCCTTCGAAAAACTGCTCGCGCTCGGCATGGTGTTGAAGGATGGCACCAAGATGTCGAAGTCCGCAGGCGACGCAGGCGACCCCCAGCATCTGATGGACAAGTTTGGTGCCGATGCGGTTCGTATGGCGATGATGTTTTCAGCGCCGCCCGAACAGTCCTTCGAATGGTCGGAACATGGTGTCGAATCTGCACACCGCTGGATCCGTACACGGCTTTGGAATCCCTGCGTTGAGAATATGGAAAAGAGTGATATTCCTCAGCTTGACCCCTCGGCGTTGACGACGGAGCAGAAAGATCTACGGCGCCTCGCTCATGAGACCCTCGCCAAATGTGAGGATGACTACGATAGGAGACTCGCCTTCAACACCGTCGTTGCGGCAGTCATGTCACTGGTAAACCAGGTGATCAGGTTCGAAGATGACTCGCCTCAGGGGCAGGCCGTCGTGAGGGAAGCACTGACTGTCGCTGTTTTAGTCATGTCGCCCATTACCCCGCATGTCAGTCATGCGCTCTGGGCAAAACTTGGCCTGGGGAAGATTGAGGATGCAGACTGGCTTGCCGTGGACGAGGCTGCGCTGGAAAAAACCAGCGTCGAGACTGTGGTGCAGGTCAATGGCAAACTCAGAGGCAAGGTTGAAGTCGCTCTCGATGCGAGCGAAGATGATGTTGTATCGGCTGCCCGGGCTCTCGATAATGTTGAGAAATTCCTGGTAGAAAAGACCGTCCGAAAAATCATTTATGTGCCAAACAAGATCCTGAACTTTGTGGTGTCCTGACAAGCTGAATCTTTCTTTGCTTACCAGCCTCTTGCTGCTGGCAGGTTGCGGCTTTCAGCTTCGTGGTAGTGACCTCAGCGCGATCGAGACAATCAATCTGACCGGACCGATATCGACCGAGACCCGCCGAGCGTTTGTCACGGAGCTGGAAAGCTATGGTGTAGAGGCAGTTGCTTCGACACCGGGCGTTGTATCTGTGCGCGTCAACGATGAGCGAAGCTCCCGCAGACCGGTATCCACATCCGCCAATATCGATGCCGCCCAGTATGAACTGCGGCTGGAAATAGATGTCAGCATCAGTCTTGATGGCAATCTCATATCACCCGACACCGCCCTCGCTGCAGAGAGGATCTATTCAGTTGATTCTCTCAACCTTTCCGGCAGTTACGAAGAGCAGCAGATACTGCTTCATGAAATCAGACGGGAACTGGCGAGCCAGGTGGTCAGTCGCGTTGAGGCATGGCTGGCGAAGCAAGGCATATGAAAATCTACCCTGAGAAGCTGTCAGGTGAGCTAAAGAACCGCGTGCTTAAACTCTATATCGTCAGTGGTGATGACCCTCTGCTGGTACAGGAATCAGCCGATATGATCCGGGTGGCTCTAAAAGGAAATGGCTTTACTGAGCGAGAACTGTTTCATGCTGAGTCGGGATTCGACTGGTCGAATCTACTATTCAGTGTTGGCAGCATGTCGCTGTTTGCTGAGAAGAAGCTGATCGAAGTTCGGCTACCCACCGGCAAGCCAGGTGATCAGGGACGCAAGGTTCTAATGGAACTCGTCGATCAGTTGAATGAGGACACTGTGCTGTTGCTCGTTCTTCCGCGAGCAACACAGGATATACAGCGGACCAAGTGGTTTAAAACGCTTGAATCTGCGGGGGGGGTAATCCAGATATGGCCAATCGACGCCAAAGATCTTCCCCGTTGGCTTGATACCAGGTTCCGGCAGGCGGGTTTGAAGGCGACCCGTGAAGCCGTGCAGCTAATGGCAGAGCGGATTGAGGGCAACCTGCTTGCCGCTGTTCAGGAGATTGAGCGTTTGAAACTTGTTGTTGCGGATCAACAGGTTGATGTTCAGCACGTTGTCGAAGGTGTTGCCGATAGCGCGCGTTACGACGTGTTCAAACTGATCGATGCGGCCCTCGCAGGTGATGCATCGAAGTGCGTGCGGATGGCCAGGGGGCTCAAGGCCGAAGGTATTGAACTCATGTTTATTATCACCATGCTGGCAAGAGAGCTCAGATCCCTGGAAATGATGAAGACCGCATTTGTAGCAGGTGAAAGTCGACCAGCGGTACTGAAGCGGGCCAGAGTCTGGAAGAATAGGGAAGCCCTTGTCAGCCGCTGCTTAGAACGACACAACCTCACGGAATTGCGTCGAATTGCAGCTTCTGCTGGCAGAGTCGATAGGATGATCAAGGGTATTGAGCATGGCGATCCCTGGCGTCAACTGCAGGACATTGTGCTTGAACTTGCCGGGCATCCGGCTATAAAGCACGCTGTGTAATTCTGAGTTGAAAGCATGAGTTCATTATTTTGCTTTCCCATATTGCTTCTCCTGTCGTCCGAATCTAAGCCCTGCCATTGAGGCGCAATCTTGCTATGAGCGTAGTTGTTTCTGCGCGGTGAACAATGGAGCCTTCTTTGCGCCAGGTCATGGAAAAAAATGTGGGTAGCGTTATTAAAGTAATGTGTAGCGGCGCTTCTGTAAATCCAGCGCACTATGCGGGAATAACAACTTACAGCAATTCTTTGCAGAGGGACGTATGGCGAACTCCAGTGACGCTGGGCGAGATAATGTTGGGCGAGTTTCCAAGATTCAGGAGGTGTTGGATCAAATCGGTAAGCTTGATGAAGAGAGTGAAGACCATCGTGAACAAGCACAAACTATCGTCAATCACCTAAAGGAAAAACAGCGTAAGGCTATCCTGAAGTCAGCTTTGATCTCTCATCTTGAGGCAGAAGCGCTGAAGCCCTATCAGGCAGAACTAATCAAAATGCAGGCTTATCTGGAGGCCAACAAACGAAAGGCTATCATACTATTTGATGGCCGGGATGCTTCCGGCAAGGGTGGCACCATTCGTCGCGTCACCCGTTATATGAACGAAAAGCACTATCGGTCCATTGCCCTTGGAAAGCCCTCAGACGTCCAGCGAACTGAGCTGCATATGAAGCGCTACATTGAGCACTTCCCCCATGCCGGTGAGATTGCCTTGTTTGATCGCAGTTGGTACAACCGTGCAATGGTTGAGCCGGTCATGGGATTCTGCACAAAGGCCCAGTATCGGCAGTTTATGAATCGGGTCAACGACTACGAAGAAAGCTTTATCAGTGACGGAACTACCCTGATCAAGTTGTACTTTTCTGTATCGAAGAAAGAGCAAGCGAAACGATTCAAACGTCGACGGGATGATCCTCTACGGAAGTGGAAACTCTCTGAAGTCGATATACAGGCCCAGGAGTTGTGGGATGAGTTCACCCGCGCGAAATACCAGCTGTTAAAGAAAACCCATACCAAGAAGAACCCCTGGTACATCATACGCTCAGATGACAAACAACTGGCCCGCATCGAAACCATTAAGCTTATTCTGACGCTCGTTAAGTACCGTGGTCGCAGTCGAGCGCTCGACTTTGAGCTGAATCCAGATGTCGTAATCACCGGCTCGCGTGAACTTCAGAATATGGAAAAACAACTGGCCCGTAAAGGCGCCTTTAAGGAATAGAAACAGCCCTTCTTATCAGAAGGATTAGCTGACCACCAGGAGATCAAGATGGAAATTGAAAGCGTTGCTCAGATTGAAAAAGCGACCGAAGACAGTCGAAGCGAAATGTTTCGACTTGGAACAAGCTTGCTGTTTATCGTCGCCATCATGCTGTATGCAGGAATTTCCATCGGCAACGTCCCCAATAGCTATTTGTTAGTTACTGCCGCAATGATCGGCGGTTACATGGCGATAAACATCGGCGCCAATGACGTCGCAAACAACGTCGGCCCAGCCGTGGGCTCGAAGGCTATGACTTTGTTTGGAGCCATAGTCATTGCCGCGGTATTTGAAGCCGCAGGTGCCCTGATTGCTGGGGGTGATGTCGTTTCAACTATCAAGAAGGGAATAATAGATCCAAGCCTGATAAACGATACCGATACTTTTGTCTGGCTGATGATGGCGGCCTTGCTGGCTGGCGCAATCTGGCTGAATATCGCAACTGCCATGGGAGCGCCTGTGTCGACAACACATTCTATTGTTGGTGGTGTGTTAGGAGCAGGTATCGCAGCAGGGGGACTCGAGATCGCAAACTGGCCGAGAATGGGTCAGATTGCGGCCAGTTGGGTGATATCACCGGTGTTGGGTGGCGTGATCGCGGCGGCGATTCTGTATTTTATAAAACAAACGATCACCTATAAGGGTGACCAGATGGTAGACGCCGCGAAACGTGTAGTGCCGATTTTGGTCGGCATTATGGCATGGGCATTTTCTACCTATCTGGTCCTGAAAGGTTTTAAGAAAATCTGGGCCGCCGATTTCACTACCGCCCTGACTATCGGTGCTGTCATCGGGCTGGTCGTTTTTTTTGTCGCCAGGCCCCTGGTAAGAAACAAATCCAAGTCGATTTCCCAGGACAAAAATGGGATCAACCAGTTGTTCGTGCTGCCGCTTATTTGTGCGGCTGCACTTCTGAGTTTCGCCCATGGTGCGAATGATGTGGCCAATGCGGTGGGACCACTGGCGGCGATCAATGATGCCATTCTCAACGGGGGCATTGTTAAAAAAGCCTCGATCCCATTCTGGGTAATGATGGTCGGCGCTGTGGGCATCGCCGTGGGTCTGGCACTGTACGGCCCGAAACTGATTCGGACAGTGGGTTCGGAGATCACCGATCTGGATCAGACCCGGGCTTTTTGCATTGCCCTGGCCGCTGCAATCACCGTCATTATCGCGACGACCCTGGGCTTGCCTGTGAGCTCTACCCATGTGGCTGTCGGTGGCGTTTTCGGTGTTGGTTTCCTGCGCGAATACATTAAGGTTAATTACGCTGTAATGCTGGAAGAAATCAAACACCATCACGAAAGCGAGGACGACATCGTTGTTGAACGCATGATTGAAGAGTTCAAGCTGGCGTCAACAAAAGAAAAAGGCAAGATGCTTCAGGACCTGAAGACGAAGTCCAAGCGCGGAGGACTGTCAAAGAAAGAGCGACGTTCGATGCAGAAGATCTACAAACACGAGTTGGTAAAGCGCTCTCATCTAATCAAGATCGCTACTGCCTGGATAATCACGGTACCTCTGTCAGGCTTACTGGCGGGAATGTTGTTTTTTACGATTCGCGGGATGATGTTGCCCTAGCGGGACAGTGCAAGGGGTTTGCAATGATGTCTGAGGAAAATAGTGAAAGCGAAACACCAGAATCCAATGAGTCTGGTGTAGAAAACAAGAATGGCGAAAACGGCGCAGTTCTCGCGAATGACATCGAAGATGTGCTTCGTTACACGCGTGCCGGTCGCGCTGGGGATGAAAAGATCATTCTCGCCTCGGTAGACTTTTCAGATAGCTCTTTTGCAGCGCTACAGGAAGCCAGCAAATTTTGTGACCTCATGGATGCTCGCCTGGTTGTTTTGCATGTCGTTCATGATCCGGGCGAAATGCCAGGTTATTACGCCAAGCTCATGAAGAAAAAACGCGTCGCCCTGATACATGAGATTGCAGCGTCAGTTTTCGATGAGTTTATGGAAAAGGCACTCGAAAGCTTTCCTGATTCACCCTCACTGGCTAAAGCATTGCGGCTCATGGTGATTGGACTTCCTGTCGCGCGGGTGATTGAAGTCGTTAGTCTGGTCGACCCTGAGATGCTAGTCATCGGCAGCAAGGGAAGAACCGGAATTCAGCAGTTGCTCCTTGGTTCTAAGGCTGCACAGCTGGTGCAGATGTGCCCGGTGTCCATAACGATAGTAAAAAGCAAGACCAAGGAATCTGAATAGCTTTGCACAAAGCCAGGCAGAAATAATAAAGGCAGGAACAAACAAAAACCACAGAACGGAGACAGTGTGCATCCCCCGCGAAAACCAGTCGGCTCATCACAAGTAAATGCTGCCAGCTTTCTCATCCTATTTTCGGGGTTTGGTTCTTCTGCGGCTTTCGCCACCACGAATGCTGCCTTTGTTTCTACAACGGTTTCCGCCTCAACGTCGATGGATTTCGGCAGTATGGCGATTCAGCTCTGCGGTGGTTTGGCACTGTTTTTGTTTGGCATGGATCAGATGGCAGAGGGTCTAAAGTCCATCGCCGGAGAACGAATGAAGCTGGTGCTGCGAAGGCTCACCTCCAATCGGATCATGGGTGCCTTCACCGGAGCATTTACAACAGCAATCATTCAGTCATCGTCGGTGACGACGGTGTTGGTGGTGGGGTTTATCACTGCCGGGCTCATGTCATTTTCGCAGTCTATAGGCGTGATCATGGGGTCGAATATCGGCACTACAATCACGGCACAGATTGTCGCCTTCAAGGTCACCAAGGCAGCATTGCCAATGATCACCATTGGTTTTTGTATGTTGTTTTTCTCTAAACGCAGCATGATACGGCACTACGGTGCCATTCTCATGGGATTGGGCATGATCTTCTTTGGTATGAGTATCATGAGCGAGGGGATGAATCCGTTGCGAACCTATCCCCCCTTCCTTGATCTGATGACGAAGATGGCAAACCCTTTCTATGGCATCTTGATGGCTGCAGGGTTTACAGCGCTGGTGCAATCTTCGTCGGCGACGACGGCCATTGTCATAGTTATGGCCAGCCAGGGTTTTATCACCCTGCCAACAGGTATTGCTCTAGCCTTTGGCGCAAACATAGGGACCTGTGTGACAGCGCTGCTGGCATCCATTGGCAAGAGCCGAGAGGCATTTCGTGCGGCGATGGCGCACGTACTATTTAACGTTTTAGGTGTACTCATCTGGTTTGCATTTATCGATCAGTTGGCAGTGATTGTGGTGATGTTGTCCCCATCCCATGCAGAACTTGAAGGTGCGGCGAGATTGTCTGCTGAAACACCACGCCAGATCGCCAATGCCCACACGATTTTCAATATCTCTAATACTTTGCTGTTTATCTGGTTCACGCCCCAGTTCGCGCGGGTAATTGAATGGCTGGTACCGGACAAACCCCTTCAGGTAACCGCCATCGTAGAGGCTAAGTTTCTCAATGAGGAGCTGCTGGAAACACCATCCATTGCCCTTGAAAGAGTGCGCATGGAAATAGCGCATCTGGGTGAGCATGTCGAAATGATGCTGAAAAGTATCATGCCGGCGATATTGCACGGCGCCCCGGAAGACCTTGCAAAGATTGCTTCGATCAACAAGCGCGTCGAGGTGTTGTTTCAACTGATTATTGACTACCTGAGCAAAGTCAGCCGATTAGAGTTGACAGAGTTGCAGAATCGGGAATTTTTGAAGCTCATGGATGCTGCGAACAGTCTTGAGGACATGGGCGACCTCATCAAATTCAACCTGGTGGGCTTGGGGACCTCACGGATCAATGAGCGCATTTCAGTGAGTCCTGCTACTGAGAAAGTGCTGCTGGACCATCACAAGAAGGTGACCAGAGCCGTCAGCATCGCCATTCAGTCCGTTGTCACCAACGATCCGGCGGCCGCCAAAATGGTGATCGATATGGAAGGTGAAATCAGGGACATCTCACATTCCGCTGCCGCCCATCAGGCGCAGCGACTGGTCGCCGATGAACCCTTGCGAATGAAAACCTACGCTATTGAGATGGACATTATTGAAAGACTGAGGCGAGTCTATTCATATGCTAAGCGTTTGGCGCGCACCGTAGACTCCGACCGGGGATACAGGGAAGCAGAGCCTGCCTAGCTTGTTTCCGCAAGGAGTGACGGTAAATTACTAATGATCAGTAGACCACAAAATCGTGAACCTAAATGCGGAAAGGACACAGCATTTTGAAGAGCACTTTAAAAAAAATATTACTTCCGACGATTCTGACGATCCTGGCTTATGGCTTTTGGATCAGCCCAGACTTTAAGGAAATTGCAGCCGGTGTGGCCATTTTCTTATTTGGCATGCTATCTCTTGAGGAAGGATTTAGAGCTTTCACCGGAGGCATGCTTGAGAAGGTCCTGAAGCGAACCACAGACAAGCTGTGGAAGAGTCTTAGTTTCGGCGTTGTTTCAACGACTATTATGCAGTCCAGTTCACTGGTATCTGTGATTACCATCTCTTTCCTGAGTGCGGGCCTGATTGGTCTTGGGGAGGGAATCGGCATTATTTTTGGCGCGAACCTCGGTACGACAACCGGTGCATGGTTGGTCGCCGGCTTCGGCCTGAAGGTCAAGATCTCAGCGTATGCAATGCCGATGCTGGTTTTCGGCGTCATTATGATTTTCCAAAAATCTCGGTACCTGCAAGGCTTCGGCTATGTTCTGGCCGGGCTTGGTTTTCTTTTCCTTGGCATTCACCACATGAAGGAAGGCTTTGAAGCTTTCAAGGCGGCGATAGACCTCACTGACTATGCCGTTGCGGGATACCCAGGGCTTTTTTTGTTCACACTGATTGGCATCTTCGCCACCGTCATAATGCAGTCCAGCCACGCCACATTGGTCCTGATTATTACTGCTCTTGCTGCAAACCAGATTTCCTATGAGAATGCCCTGGCATTAGCTATCGGTGCCAATGTGGGTACAACAATAACTGCTATTCTTGGTTCGTTAAGCTCCAATGAGCAAGGAAAACGACTGGCAGGTGCTCACCTGATATTCAATCTGGTAACGGGTCTGATCGCGATCATCTTCATTCAGCAATTTCTGTCGTTGGTTGAGGTATTTAGTGCGGCGTTGGGAATCAACGCAAATGACTTCACCCTGAAGTTGGCGGTTTTTCATACATTATTTAATTTGGCAGGTGTCCTGGTAATGATTCCGTTCACCAGCAAACTGGTCACCTTCCTTGAGCGAGTTGTCCGGTCAGCGGATGACAACTTCGCCGAACCCCGGTATCTGAACGAGTCGGCAATAGAGTTTAGCGATACGGCCCTTGAAGCGCTGAGATTGGAGACGGAGAGAATCTACGATAAGACAATAAAAGTCATCGCCAGGGGAATGTCGTTCGAAATCTCAGATGTTCTGTCCGACGACAAGATTAAGAATGTCGTCAAGGCTTATGACAACACTGACAAATTCGATATCGACGATGCCTATGAGCATGAAATCAAAAGTCTTTGCAGCGCTGTGCTGGGTTTTTCCAACAGGTTAAGTTTTGACGATGCGCCAGCCCGGGGAGTAGGTCGCATACGCATGGCCAATCAGTCACTTTTGATCGCCATGAAGAACCTGAAGCATCTACAGAAAAATATGCGCCGCTATGCCAATTCGGATAACCAGTATGTCAGCCACGAATACAATCGACTGCGTCAGCGAATTGCCAAGGCTATACGCAGAATTGAAAAAGCAAAAAATGCAGTTGATTTCGACGCGTCAATACTGTCCCTTGATGCACTGAAGCTGACCCTTGAAAAGAACATGGCACAGCTGCATGAGAGGATGGATGAATTGATTCGTGAAAGTCATGTCTCGGTTGAGGTGGCCATTTCGTTGATGAACGATAGCCACTACACCTACAGCATTATTCATAACCTGATCCAGGTTAATCAAAACTGTCTGAAGTCTGAAGAAAGTAATGAGCTAGAGGCAGAGCACATGATAGCTTTGGACAAGGATGAGATTAGTTCAGTGCTGATAGATAGCCAGTAGCGGAAAGCACTGTTAATTGCAGGGGAATACAATGGCATTCGACAAGGCTCTACAGAAAAAGTTGTTGAAAAAGCTCAAAACATACTTAAGCGCTGATGCCGATGATCTGCGCAAAAAGGACGACGGTCTTTCGAAAGTGCTCAAGAAGCTGAAGAAGAAAGAGAGTCACCTTAAGAAATTGGCCGCAGCTGAATCTGATGCAGGTGAGCGGGAATATCTGGAACAGGAGCTGGAAGTCGTACATTCACAGCGAAAAAAGGGCATAAAGCTTCTCGCAGAAGTACGTGACCAAAAGAGGCGCTAGCCAGAGGATAGGGAAAATAGACTCCATATCAGCTAATCAACACAAGTATGCTGTATCGCGCTTGCGACCCTCGCTTGTCGAGTCTTTTAAAATGTCACTCCAATTTGCCTTATGTAAGGTTTTTTTTCGAGCGGAAGCTAGTTCACCCGGGTTGCCGCCTGATCGCCACGCTTGACCAGGGTTAGATCTCCACTTTCGTTGCTGAGTTCAGTCACTGAAGTATTGTCTGGGCTGAACACAGTAACCTGATCATCACCCTGGGCATAGCCGGTCGCGACATTGATGGCGACATAATGCGAAAAGATGGCGCAATCTGCGGGCTGGCTGCGCAGGCAGTCAAGCAATGCTTCGCGCCACTGCAACAGATCATCTATCTGCTCTGACCAGACCCCCTGCATCACACCCTGCAGCCAGCCGCCGCGTTCTGAGAGCGACAAGCCCGGTGAGGGTATCTCACTGACACGTTCCTCAATACCTAACTTTGCATCATACTTTTGTCTCAGTGGCTCCGCTGTTTCCTTCGCTCTTTTGAGGGGGCTCGAAATCAAGGTCAACGGCATCTCTCCGGTCAGGTAATCTGCCACGGTCCTGGCTTGCTGCTGGCCGAATTCTGAAAGACCGGGGTCCATTTCATCGGTATAAGTTCCGGCTGCCTGACCGTGGCGAACAAGAAGAATTCTTGGCATCGGGTTTCCTTGTAAAAAACGACAGAAATAGCATTTTCAGGTCATAAAAGCTATCCTTGAGCGCCCGCGCTGTCTCGGTATGTTCCCGCATCTGGTTTTGTCGAGTCGTAACGTGAATTCTTGACGTTCTGGCTCTTCGAATAGGTGTGTATTGTCGAATTCAGTGTGGCAGACAAATGAAATAAGACACTTAGGTAGTGCAGTAATGAAAGAGAAACTCGGTGCTTTGGAAGGGGACGGGCTCCCCGACAGCGAGATAGATGTAAGGGAAGCTTTCGGACTCGATGTAGATCTGAAGGTGCCCGCTTTCTCGCAAACCTCGGAGCATGTTCCGACAATTGATAACAGTTACCTTTTTGACCATGAGACCACGCTGGCAATCCTCGCGGGATTTGCGCACAACCGGCGTTGCATGATTCAGGGTTATCACGGGACGGGAAAATCCACACATATTGAACAGGTCGCGGCAAGATTGAACTGGCCCTGTATCAGGATCAACCTGGACAGCCACGTCAGTCGGATCGATCTGGTCGGTAAGGACGCGATCGTTTTAGAGGACGGCCAACAGGTTACGGAATTTAAGGAAGGCTTGCTGCCATGGGCGCTACAGCGTGCCTGTGCGATCGTTTTTGATGAATATGATGCAGGTCGACCCGACGTTATGTTTGTCATACAGCGCGTTCTGGAAGTCGAAGGTAAGTTAACACTACTGGATCAGAGCAAGGTGATCAGCCCGCATGCATCATTTAGGATGTTTGCAACCACGAACACCATCGGTCTTGGCGATCCAACCGGTCTCTATCATGGTACTCAACAGATTAACCAGGGGCAGATGGACAGATGGAACATTGTCACGACATTGAACTATCTGGACAGAGAAAAGGAAACAGACATCATCATGTCGAAGTTGCCTGATCTCGATCGTTGGACAGTCGCCAATATGGTTTCGGTCGCGAATCTGACCCGACAGGGATTCATGAATGGCGACATCTCCATTGTAATGTCACCTAGAACCGTGATTATGTGGGCGGAGAATGCGAAGATCTTCGACGACTACGGGTTTGCCTTCCGGCTCACCTTCCTCAACAAGTGTGATGAAACAGAGCGGTCGATTGTTGCCGAGTACTACCAGCGCTGTATGGGAGACGAACTGCCCGAATCAAGTGCCAACGTGGTACTTGCCTAGCAGTTCTCGGCTATGCCGAGAACTGCTTAGGCGGGAATTGCCACAATAGGATCGGAATGTGAACCCTGACGACTCCACGGAGATATTCAAACAGGCCGTAACCTCCACCATGCGCGCGATTTCCGGAAATGAGGAACTCGTCGTCAGCTTTGGGCGGGGCAAACCCTATCTGCAGGGTGATCGAGCCCGCATACCACAACCGGAGATGGGCCTCACTGAGGCTGAACTTGCTGTACTTCGCGGTACCGCCGATCATTTTGCGCTGCATGCAAGGTTTCACGATGACAGCATGCACGGCAAGGGTCGACCACATACTGGTACCGCCCAGGAAGTCTACGATGCCGTGGAAGACGCACGTGTTGCCTGTATCGGTAGTTATCTGATGAAGGGCGTTGGCGATAATCTGCAGGCGCAATTGGCTGAACATTGCGTTAACAACGGCTTCCAGGAGATAGATCACCAGAGTCAGGCACCACTGGGTGAAGCGCTCGGTATGCTGATCAGAGAAAAGGTAACCGGCCGTAAGCCTCCGCCTGGCGGTGATAATGTACTCGACCTGTGGCGGGACCACCTTGAATCTGCCCTGGAAGAAGATCTAACCGATCTCGAATCGTTGATGTTCGACCAGAAAGCTTTTACCGATCTCGCCAGGAAGATGATTGCCGACCTTGGACTCTCCGATGAGTACGGTGAGGACAACGCCAATGGTGAATCGGAGGAACAGGACGAGCAAGAAGAGGAAATGGAGTCCGATTCCGGGGATGAAGCCACCGAGCAGGAAATGAGCGGTGATTCAGATCTCGCCGATGCGATCGAAGGTGAAGTGCCCGCCGATATGGATGCCATGGAGATGGCGGAAATGGAAGGTGATGAGGATGAGGCTGGTTCACCACCCGAGACAGCCGGGGACAAAAACTGGCTGCGTCCGAGGGAAAGCGATTACAAGGCTTATTCGACCCTGTTTGATGAAATCGTCTTTGCCAGTGAATTATGTGACCCGGTTGAACTGGAACGGCTTCGGGGAGTGCTCGACAAGCATCTGCAGAATTCACAGATTATCATTGGTAAGCTCGCCAACCGGCTGCAACGAAAATTGATGGCGCAGCAGAATCGAACCTGGGAGTTCGATCTCGATGAAGGCATGCTGGATACGTCAAAGCTGCCGTCAATTATCATGGACCCTTTCCAGCCACTCGCTTTCAAGCAGGAAAAGGACATGAAATTCCGGGACACGGTTGTCAGCCTGCTGATTGATAGCTCAGGCTCAATGCGTGGCAGATCCATCACGATTGCGGCCATGTGCGCGGATATTTTGGGTAGAACCCTGGAGCGATGTAGCGTCAAGGTAGAGATTCTTGGATTTACCACACGTGCCTGGCGTGGTGGGCAATCCCGCGAGCTTTGGCTTCAACATGGCAAGGTGGCCCAGCCCGGTCGTCTCAACGACCTGCGTCACATTGTTTACAAGGCAGCAGATATGCCCTGGCGCCGTGCCCGAGCCAATCTTGGGCTCATGATGCGCGAAGAACTACTGAAGGAAAATATTGATGGTGAGGCGCTGCTCTGGGCCCATAATCGAATTGTCGGGCGCCCTGAGGATCGGAAGATCCTCATGGTAATCTCTGATGGATTGCCAGTGGACAATTCAACTCTTCTGGTCAACCCTAGCAACTTCCTTGAACAACACCTCAAGTTTGCCATCGACCAGATTGAGAATCATTCATCGGTAGAACTCGTGGCCATCGGTATTGGCCACGATGTCACTCACCACTATCGCCGTGCTGTAACAATCACTGACGCGGAGCAGTTGGGTGATGCCATGACGGAACAGTTGGTCGACCTTTTCGATGAAGAGTCCAATAAGAAATTGAAACCTGTTATAGCACCGAGGGCAGATGTCGCCTGAAGACAGTCGTCAGGGATTACTAAATCTGCTTGGCGTGTATCTTCATACATACCCGCATGAATTAGAAACTGTTGGTCGCTACCGGCAGTTTGTCGAATCCAATGATCGTTGTTTTGAACGTAGTCTGTCGATTGGACACGTCACAGGTTCGGCGCTCATTCTTAGCGCTTCAGCAAGCAAGGTGTTGCTCACTCATCACAGGAAGCTCGATAGGTGGTTGCAACCAGGTGGCCATGCGGATGGAGATTCCGATGTGCTTGGGGTTGCCCTGAAGGAAGCTGAAGAGGAGACAGGTCTGGCTCGTATCGAGCCAGTAACGGTCGATCTGTTCGATATCGATATTCACTCGATTCCCCTGCGTGGTAGCGAGCCGGAGCACCTGCACTACGACTGTCGCTTTCTGTTGAGGTCGGTGGGGTCGGATGAATTCACCGTCAGTGATGAATCCCATGATCTTGCATGGGTGGCGCTCGATCGTATATTGGACTACACCAGCGACCCTTCAATATTACGGATGATAGACAAAGTCAGAGAACTGCTTTAGTCGCGTTTGTGCAAGGGATTCAGGTTCCTGGGGGCTGCCGAGACCAGGTCTTTAGTCTCGAAAATATTCCCCTTCGATGCTCATTGAGAGCAAGGACAGTTCACCGGTAAAACGGGGAGTGTCAAATCCATCGAGACACGACTGTGGAAGGCGTTTCTTGGACCTGCACAACCAATATTCTGACTATACATTTTCAGACTTACGCCAGGTCCCGAGGTACAAGGCGGATGAGGTCCCCAGAAAGAAGATGAACATACCAGCCGCAATACACATGAACAGCTGCCCGGGATGACTATCTGGCAGATTGGCGATGAGCCACCCGCCACCGACAACGACACCGAAGCGACATGCAGTAGCTACGACCGGCCAGCCTACGGCACCGGCACCCTGGGAAGCGAAGAAGAGCGAAAGACCCATACCGAAAAAGCCAAAGAAGGGACCTGTGATCTGAAAGTAGCTGGAAGCCATGGCAAGGGTTGCCGGATCGTCTGAGAAAATCTGGATCCAGAATTCCGGGAACAAGGCCAGCAGGATGCCCGCTAGGCCGGTGAGGGCGCCGGTACAGAGTCCTCCGATCCAGCCGACTCGTTCGGCGCGTTGGAAAAGACCCGCACCAACACAGGAGCCCACCATGGTATTCATTGCAATACCAAGGCCGAATGCCAGTGGCGTGATCAGGAATTCGATACGTGCAGCGATGCCGTAGCCCGCAAGAGCTTCAGTACCGTAACGACCGACCAGCCCGGTCATGAAGAGGATGGTGAAGACGGTAAAGAAGGGCGCGATAGCTGCAATTGCAGCAACGGACAAAATTAGATTGAAGTATTCGAGTCTGGGTCTTATCTGCGAGACTTTGAGTTGAATCCTGAGTTGTCCGGTTCCGTGCAGGAATATAAGCAAACTGGCATTGACAAGGTTTACCGTCAGGATAGAGATCGCCGCACCGCTGATTCCAAGCGAGGGGAGTGGCCCGATACCCAGTATCAGGATTCCGGATAGCGGAATCTGTATGCAGGCAGCGATGATCATCATAGCTGCCGGTAGTTTCATGTTACCGGTGCCGCGAACGACTCCCATCATCATGTGGGCCAGCCAGACAACCACTGAACCGGGAAAGAAGATCCCCACATAAACCAGGGCCTGTTCGAGGACAATTGCTTCCCCGCCCAACAGTCTGAGAATCGCCTCTCCAAATAGAAGGTAGACGATAAACAGGGCGACACCAAACGCCAGGGAAAGGTAAAGAACATGCCATAGAAGGGCTTCAGCCTTTTCTTCCTGTCCTGCGCCGAGTGTTCGAGCGATAACCCCCGTTACAGATCCGCCAATTGTGCCGCTTGCCAGCATTTGTACCAGCATCATCAGCGGAAAGACGAGTGCCATGGCCGCAAGGCTGACGGTACCCAGTCGGCCGATGAAGTAGATCTCGGCGATGGTAACAGAACCTTGCACCAGGAAGCTTGCTGCCTGGGGGGTTGCCAGACGAAGCAGAGTTACCAGGATTGGTCCTTGCAGGAAGAGCTTGTTGTTATCTTTAGTCAGGTTAGATAGTTCCGGTCGAGAAACTGAGCACCGTAGTGCTAGTTTCCTGACAACTTCTTGATTTATAGGCTAACACCTTTGGAATGTCGCACCGATCGGTCATGAAAACAGCCTTGCCAGGACAGAAGCTAGTTACTCGAACAGAAAGCAGGCGACTTCTCGACCTCCTGATTTGGCGATCAATTCGGGTGTTTCCCTGCGACAGCGGTCCATAACCTGTGGGCAACGATCAGCGAAACGGCAGCCGGGTTGGACGTTAACGGGTGAGGTGATTTCGCCCAGGATAGGCTGGTGCCCGCGGTTGCGCTCTATCTCAGGATCGGGTTCCGGGTTCGATTCCACCAGGAATTTTGTATAAGGATGCTGGGCGTCGAAAAATACATCATTGGCCGGACCGGTTTCCACTACGGACCCCAGGTACATGACCGCCATGCGATCGGAAACGTATCGGACCATCGACAGGTCGTGGGCGATAAAAAGAAGGGTCAGGCCCAGTGACTGTTTTAGTTCGTCCAGAAGATTGATGACCTGCGCCTGAACTGATACATCGAGCGCCGAAATAGGTTCGTCGCAGACAACAAATTTCGGTTCAATAATCATGGCTCTGGCAATACCAATGCGCTGACGCTGACCACCCGAAAATTCGTGTGGATAACGGGACATGTGATCGGCGTTGAGACCGACCCGGGTAAGCCAGTCGGCAACTCTGTCGCGAATTTCCGATCCGGGTGTGCCCTGAATCCGGAGACCTTCTCCGACGATGTCGAGAACAGTCATTCTAGGATTCAATGAGGAATAGGGGTCCTGAAAGATCATCTGCATCTCTTGGGAGTATTTCAGATGATCCCGGGTGGTAAATTCGTCTGGCAGAGGACTGCCGTCATAATAGGCTTGCCCTGAAGTTCTGGTATGCAGGCCGATGAGCGTCTTGCCAAATGTTGACTTCCCGGAACCGCTTTCGCCCACCAGACCTAAAATTTCGTTTGGATCAATTGTCAGGCTGATACCATCAACCGCGTGCAGGATCTGGCCGCGACCAATGTGGAAGTGTTTTTTCAGATTCTCTGTTTTAACCAGCACGGCCATCCCCTGGCTGGTTCAGCCCATCAATCGGTGGAGCCATGTCATGTTGCAGCCAGCAGCGGGCGTAGTGCTCATCGGCAACATGAACAGCATCAGGCAGACGGTTGCGACAGATGCTCATGGCATGGGGACAACGTGCGAAGTAGCCACAGCCTTCAGGGGGCTTAAACAAATCAGGGGGGCTGCCGAGGATAGGCGTCAAGGATTTGTCACGGTCATGGGTATTGGACGGCATGGCTGCCCTGAGACCGAGTGTGTAGGGATGGCTGGATCGGTAGAAGACGTCATCGACACTGCCGGACTCGACAATCTGCCCTGCATACATGACGGCCACCCGGTCCGCCATCCTGGCAACGACGGCAAGATCGTGGGTAATGAGAATAATTGACATATCCTCAGTGCGCTGCAGTTCCTGCATGAGTTCCAGAATCTGTGCCTGGATAGTGACATCCAGCGCCGTAGTTGGCTCATCAGCGATCAGGATCGAAGGGTTGCATGCGAGACTCTGGGCGATCATCGCTCGCTGTAGCATGCCGCCGGAAAACTCAAAAGGATACTGTTTCGCCCGCGTTGCGGCTTCAGGAATATGGGTTTTCTCAAGCAGTTCGATTGCCTGGGCAAATGCCTCACGGTGTGATTTACCGCGGTGCACCTTGAGTGTTTCGGCGATCTGGTCGCCAATTGTCATCGTTGGATTAAGAGATGTCATGGGATCCTGGAAGATCATGCCGATCTCAACGCCGCGGAACTGGTTTGCTTCCCTCGGTGGCAATCCCAATATACTTTTGCCCCTTAGTGTAGCCGTCCCTTTGGTGATACGACCGGGTGGCATGGGGATGAGTCCCATCAGGGCTTGCACAGTCACTGATTTACCG
>JABHYO010000032.1 GCA_018656865.1 Gammaproteobacteria bacterium
AGCCACAACATGAGCCGATGTTTTCCCGGTACGGTCCTGCTGGAAGGAACGACCCTATCCGAAGGGCGTGGCACGACGGTGCCGCTCGAGGTTATCGGCGCCCCCGATCTGCCGGTCAGTGATCTTTTAACTGATATCGCCGCCCAGGTGCCTCACTGGCTCGAAGGCGCTTATATCAGAGAATGTTACTTCTCGCCGACATTCCACAAGCATGTCGGCGAACTCTGCCGCGGTCTGCAGATCCATACAGATCACCCGGGATATCGACATGAGGAATTCAAGCCGTACCGACTCATTGCCGGTCTGCTCAAGGCCATCAAAAGGAATGATCCTGACTTCGAGCTGTGGCGGCACCACGACTATGAATACGAACTGGACCGAATACCCATCGACGTGATCAATGGCGGCGACAGGCTACGGCGCTGGGTTGACGATGACGATCACGGCTACGACGATCTCGAACAGTCGCTGTCGACAGCAGAAACCCAATGGCTCGAGGAACGACAACCCTGCCTGATTTATCCGTGATAGAATCCGCCGCTTTTCAGCATTCGGGATCACTATCATGACCAACGCCTACAAAATCGCAGTACTACCGGGTGATGCCATAGGTCCCGAAATCATGGCCCAGGCAATTCGTGTATTCGGTATTCTCGAGGCAAAGAGGGATGTGTCCTTCGAACTGATTACCGCCCCCTTCGGTGCTCACGCCTATTTTGAAGAGGGCAAGGCCTTTCCGGATTCAACCAAGGCGATCTGTGATGATGCCGATGCCATTCTTAAGGGGCCCGTAGGTCTTTCACATGAAGAATCCAAGAAAATTCCTGTAGAGGAGCAACCTGAACGGGGTGCAATCCTCCCGCTTCGAGCGCGCTACAACACCTTTGCCAACTTTCGCCCGATTTATCTCAGCCCGGAGATGACCCATTTTTCACCGTTGAAACAGGAAATCATCAAAGACGGCATCGATATCCTTCTCATCCGCGAATTGGTCGGCGGACTCTATTTCGGGAAGAAAGAAAGGGGCATCAACGAAGAGGGCCAACGGTATGTTCACGAATTGCTGGAATACACCGAGGAACAGATCAGACAGGTTCTGATTGTCGCTTTTGAACAGGCCCGGCAACGAAAGAAGAAGCTGCATAACATTCACAAAAGCAACGTGCTCATGTCCAGTGTCTTCTGGAACGAAGTGCTGGATGAGGTGCACACTGAATACCAGGATGTCGAAGTCGTGCATCTGCTAGTAGATGCGGCGGCGACTGCGCTCTGCCTGAACCCCGGCCAGTTCGATGTCATGGTCATGGAGAACATGTTCGGTGACATTCTGAGCGATCAGGGTGGCGGCATTCTGGGATCACTGGGTCTTATGCCATCCGCCTGTATCGGCCCTGAAAAGGCTTACTACGAGCCTTCCCATGGTTCCGCCCCGGATATCGCAGGTCAAAACATTGCCAACCCCTACTCCATGATCGGTTCAGTCGCGATGATGCTTGAGATGAGTTTTAACATGAAGGAAGAGTCCGCCATGGTCTGGCAGGCGATGAAGAGCGTGTTTGAAGCAGGGTTCTCTACCGCTGACCTGTCAAAGTCGAATGAGGACATCCAACTGGTGTCGACCGATGAATTCGGTGACAAGGTTATGGCGAAGCTGGAAGAACTGCTCTAAGCAGTTTTCAGCGAGGCTGCCCGCAGCCCGATTGAAAACCGCTAAAGCTAGACAATCTGACCGATGGTATCGGCCATACTAAAAACTATCACCCAGATGGAAAGCCAGCCCCAGCCGATAAAAGCCCACATGATAAGCGGCTGTTCAAACAGATCGCCGAGGATGTTGACCGGGAAGTCAACCAGCAGGAATTTGGCACTCGCTTTGATCCAATTAGTTACAAACATGCTCTCTCTCAGTTAAGAACCGCCATTATTTTACCGTTCGCCGCCCTCTATTTGAACACCGGCCGGCCTTTCTCAAACGCTTTGAAGCTGCTAACGTCGGCTTCGATTTTTTCGAACACCGCGAGAACATTGATCTTCTCATTGAACTGGATTCTTTTTGAGAACAAGGTGACCGGGAAAACATAGTTTTCGGTCTTTTGCCACTTTAGCGCCTTACTGATACCCAACTCATCCTCATAACTGATCCAGTGCAGGTCGAATTCCGCTGCCAGAATGTCACCAAAAACGATACCGAGGCTCTGCCACTCCCGCGTCTCCCTGAGCACCTTACGTTCAACCAGATCCTGCATGACCTTAAGATCAGACCTGTCTCCCTTAAGGCTCAGTATGCCGAGACGTCTGGCGATAAGATCTTCTATTTCGCGGCGCTGCGTACTCAACACATAACGCTGACCCAGCGAGAGATCAGATACGGTTACCTGGGATTCCTCGATCTCAAATTCGTAGTTCTCAAGCTCTCCCGGCGTCATTTCCCGCGGCCCCTCCTGCGCAGAAACGAAAGCGGGTAATGCAATGAGCAAAAGTAAGACAAGTCCATTCATGGATCGGAGTGCTTCAATGAAAAAAGATGGTTCGGGGAGTTTAAGGTAAAATCAGCAACGAAACCTTTTTTTCACGTGGAGTCGGGCGAACTGAACCAGCAACTTATCGAGGCTATCTATGCCGCAGGGAGTCAGTGGAGTCTGGCCATTACCGGTGGTGGCACCAGTGCCATCAGTGATCTGTTCGCCGTGCCAGGCGCTTCAGGCACCATCCTTGAAGCTCGGGTGCCCTACCATGCAGATCTGCTGAAAAGCTATCTGGGCGCCCGCTCGGATCCTGGCTGCAGTACCAGTACCGCCAGAGCCATGGCCATGCAGGCGTACCTGGCTGCGTCCGCCATTGGCAGCAAGCCTGCGTTCGGTCTCGGATGCACCGCGGCTATTGCGACCAACCGGGAACGACGTGGTAGCGATCGCTGTCATCTTGCTGTGCAAAGCTATTCGATGACCCGGACATTTGACGTCACGTTTGACAAGGCCCTTTCACGTCAGGAGCAGGAACAAATCTGCCGCGACCTTGTCATCAACGCGATGGCAACAGCGCTTAACCTCCCCTGTGAGTCGGTGAAGGGAAATAGTCATACCGCATCCAGGGTGTGGCAGTCGCTGCTCGACGGTGAGATCGGAAAGACATCCGATGTTGAATACGCTGCCATCTTCCCCGGGGCATTCAACCCGCTGCATGAAGGCCATCAGCAGATGTTGTCCTGTGCCAGGGACTGCATCGATGGTGAAATCGCACTCGAGATTTCTATCAGTAACGTCGACAAGCCTCCGCTCGACTTCCTGTCCATGGCCGAGCGGACCCGACAGCTGGAGGCGCTTCCACTCGTATTCACTAACGCACCTACCTTTGTGGAAAAGGCAGCACTGTTCCCGGGTACGACTTTTATCGTCGGCCTGGACACGCTCCTTCGTATTGAAGACGCGCGTTACTACGACAGTGCCTACGACCGCGATCAGGCAATAGATGAGATGGCGAACCTCGGCAATCGCTTTCTGGTCTTTGGTAGAGAGATCAATGATAAATTTCAAACGCTGAATGGCCTGGAGCTGACACCGGCCCTGCGAGCGCTCTGCACCGAAATAGAGGAAGCGCAATTTCGATCGGATATCAGTTCAACCGAGATCAGAGAAGGCGATCGATGAAGCAACTGGACTTGTATGTCGGTCGCACCGTTGCGGGCATGATCCTGATGGCATCGGCGGGCCTGATCGGTCTCTTTGTGCTGTTCACTTTCCTTGATCAGATGGATGATCTGAGAAACGACTACACCATCAACGAAGTTGCTCGGTATGTGATGTACAGCGTACCCAGAATCTTTTACGAGACCCTGCCATTCGCAGCACTGATTGGCTGCCTGACTGGCCTTGGCCTTCTCGCCAACAACAGTGAACTGATTGTGATGCGCTCTGCCGGTGTTTCCACCTGGCAGCTGTTCTGGTCTGCGACTAAACCTGCCCTGGTTCTTATCGTTTTTGGCGTACTCGTCGGTGAATTGCTCCTGCCTGACTTCGAAAGGACAGCCCGTGTACTGCGTGAGAATGCCATGGCCGATGACATCACACCCCGCGGTGGCGTCTGGTACCGAGAATCGGATATCTACATGCACTTTAATTCCGTCAGTCACACAGGCGAACTCCGGGACATCCACCAGTATTTCATCGATGACGAACGTCAGCTTTACCGGACCCGCTGGGCCGAGTCAGCCAACTACGTCCCCGAAAAATACGGCGGTTACTGGCTGCTGGAAAACATCGTCATCACCCACCTGGTAGGAGAAACCAAGACAGAAGAAAGGATCGAGAAGACGCTCTGGAAGACAGAACTGACGCCTCAGATCCTCAATGCGGAAATCCTGGTACAACCTGACAAAATGTCGATGATGGAGCTCCGAAGAAAGATCCGGTACATGGAATCCCAGGGGCTCAACACCGGAAAGTTTGAACTTGGGTTCTGGACAAAACTGTTCCAGCCCATTGCCAGCCTCAGTCTCGTATTCGTCGCTGTCGCCTTCATCTTTGGTCCTCTGAGGGAAACCACCATGGGGATGCGCATCGTCACCGGGCTGATTATCGGCATCCTGTTTAAGTTCGTGCAGGACCTGCTCTCACCAGCGAGTCTGGTGTTCGGGTTTCCGCCGTTGGTGGCAACACTGACACCTATCCTGGCCTGCGTTGGACTTGGCTACCTGCTGATTAAACGAGCAAACTGATGTCTGACACAATGAGTCAGATCTTGCCGCACCTGGGTGCCGCGCTGGTTATTGCTTCGCTACTGCTCAGCCTGATACGCCGATTGACGGAACCCGGCCCCTTGCATATTGCCGTGTTCGTTATCGCGTTCGTTGCCTGCCTCGTGCCGCTGCTGGAATATTCGATCAGCCACTATGCCCGCGTACTGACAGGTGACCTCGCCATCACATCCCTGATATGGCTTGGATTCATATCCATAAAAA